>JAYOMI010000136.1:0-7855 GCA_038120765.1 Rhodospirillaceae bacterium | reverse complement strand
TGCCTTCCCAGTCCTTCTGGGGGGCGAGGCGGATACGCGCGCCGTTGGCGCCGCCGCGCATATCGGAGCCACGGAATGTCCGCGCGCTGTCCCAGGCGGTGGCGACCATGTCGCCGACACTAAGCCCGGCATCGGCGATTTTCGCCTTCACCGCATCGACATCGTAATCGCTGTTGCCGGCGGGGACGGGATCCATCCAGATCAGTTCCTCGGCCGGCACGTCAGGGCCGATATAGCGGGCCTTCGGTCCCATGTCGCGGTGGGTCAGCTTGAACCAGGCGCGGGCGAACGCATCCTCGAACGCGGCCTGGTCTTCCTTGAACCGGAGCGAGATTTCGCGGTAGGCCGGGTCCATCTTCATCGCCATGTCGGCATCGGTCATGATCGGCATGCAACGGATGGACGGGTCTTCGACGTCGACCGGCATGTCTTCCTCGGCAATGTCGATCGGCATCCACTGCCACGCGCCGGCCGGGCTTTTCTTCGATTCCCATTCGTACTTGAACAGGAGGTCGAAATAGCCGTTATCGAACCGTGTCGGGTGCGTGGTCCACGCGCCTTCGATGCCGCTGGTGACCGTGTCGCGGCCGATGCCGCGCTTGGTCCTATTGTTCCAGCCGAGACCCTGTTCTTCGATATCCGCGCCTTCCGGCTCCGGCCCGAGCAGGGCGGCGTCGCCATTGCCGTGGGCCTTGCCGACGGTATGGCCGCCGGCGGTCAGCGCGACGGTTTCCGCATCGTCCATCGCCATGCGGGCGAAGGTTTCGCGCACGTCATGGGCGGTCTTGATCGGATCTGGCACACCGTTCACGCCTTCCGGGTTGACGTAGATCAGGCCCATCTGCACGGCGGCGAGCGGGTTTCCGAGGGTTGTCGCTTCCTCGTCGCTTTCATAGCGGTCGCGGTCGAGCCATTCGGATTCGGGACCCCAGTAGACGTCCTTTTCGGGCGCCCAGATATCCTCGCGCCCGAACGCGAAACCGAAGGTTTTCAGGCCCATGGATTCATAGGCGATGGTGCCGGCATAAGTAATGAGATCGGCCCAGCTCAGCCGGTTGCCGTATTTCTTCTTGATCGGCCACAGCAGGCGGCGTGCCTTGTCGAGGTTGACGTTGTCGGGCCAGGAATTCAGCGGCGCGAAACGCTGGTTGCCGGTGCCGGCACCGCCGCGGCCGTCTGATATCCGGTAGGAGCCCGCCGCGTGCCACGTCATGCGGATCATCAGCCCGCCATAGTGACCCCAGTCGGCCGGCCACCAGTCCTGGCTGTCGGTCATGAGGGCGTGGAGGTCTTTTTTCAGGGCGTCCACGTCAAGCTTTTTGACTTCCTCGCGATAGTCGAAGCCCGGATCCATCGGATCGGTCTTGGAATCGTGCTGGTGCAGGATGTCGAGGTTCAGGGCCTTGGGCCACCAGGACATAACGGACGTGCCGGTGGTGGTGATCCCCCCGTGCATGACCGGGCATTTGCCCGCGGAACCGTTGTCGCTGCCATTCATGATATTTCTCTCCTATCGAGGTGCAAAAGCCAATTTGGAATCATTCTAATATACACACCCCGCCGGGGACCGCAAGGTTTTTTATAATTATTCTAAACTACGAGGGCCGGCGGGTCGGCGACTCTTCCCTGCAAAACGCGGAGCCCCATGCGCTGCTGCGGTTTGTCGTCTCCGGCAACGCCGCTATACTTAACAGATAGGAACGATTGACCGCTTTGCCGCATATTTTGGATACGATTCATGACAGACGAGAAAAAAGCTGAAATCCTGCCGGGAGAGACCTTCGACGCGGTGATCGTGGGCGCCGGGTTTACCGGTCTCTACATGCTGCACGTATTGCGCCAGAAGGGCTTTACCGCGCGGGTCATCGACGCGGCCTCCGGCGTCGGCGGCACGTGGTACTGGAACCGCTATCCGGGCGCGCGCTGCGATATCGAGAGCATGCAGTATTCCTACCAGTTTTCCGAAGAGCTCCAGCAGGAATGGGAATGGAAGGAACGCTACGCGTCGCAGCCGGAAATCCTCGCCTATATCGAACATGTCGCGGAGCGTTTCGACCTGACGCGCGACATCCAGTTCGACACCCGCGTCGAGGCCGCGACCTGGGACGAGGATGCCGGCGAATGGACGGTGGAAACCGACCGTGGGCAGACCCTGCGGGCGCAGTATTTCATCATGGGCGTCGGCTGCCTGTCGGCCCCGGTCAAGCCGAGCTTCCCGGGCGAGGACACCTTTACCGGCGAGACCTATCAGACCAGCATCTGGCCGAAGGAACCGGTGGAGTTCAAGGGCAAGCGCGTCGGCATTATCGGCGTCGGCTCCTCCGCGATCCAGGCCGGGCCGCTGATCGCGGAGGAAGCAGAGCATGTCTACATCTACCAGCGCACGCCGAACTACGTGGTGCCGTCGCAGAACCGGCCGCTGACGCAGGAAGAAGTCCGGGACATCAAAGCCGACTACAAGGGATTCCGCGCGAAGGCCTATGCCGGGCTGACGGCGTTCCTGTTCGAGCGCCATGACCAGTCGGTTTTCGACCTGGACCCGGAAGAACGCCGCGCCCGGTTCGACAAGTTCTGGGAGATCGGCGGCCTGCCCTTCCTCGGCGCGTTCAACGACATCCTGTTCAACGACGACGCCAACAGGGAATGCATCGCGTATTGGCGCAGCCGCATCGAGGAGATCGTCGACGATCCGGACCTGGTCGAGCTGCTGACGCCGGACGAGGAATTCGGCTGCAAGCGGCTGTGTTCCGGCACCGGGTATTACGAGATGTTCAACCGCGACAACGTCACGCTGGTCGATGTGCGTGGCCCCGGGAGCATAGAACGCATTACCCCGAACGGCCTGACCGCCGGGGGCGTCGATTACGACCTCGACATGATCATCTACGCCACCGGGTTCGATGCCATGACCGGCAGCGTCACGCGGATCAGGATCACCGGCAAGGACGGCCAGACCATCCAGGAGAAATGGGCGGAGGGGCCGAAAACCTATCTCGGCCTGACGATCTCCGGCTTTCCCAACATGTTCAACATGGTCAGCGCCGGCAGCCCGTCCGTGCTGGCGACCATGGTGACCTGCGCCGAACAGCACGGCGACTGGGTAGGCGACCTGCTCGAGCACATGCGCGAAAACGGACAGCGCGTGTTCGACCCGACGCCCGAGGCCGAGGCCGAGTGGTGCGCCGAGGTCAAACGCGCGGGCGACGCCTCGCTGCGCACCAATTGCGATTCCTGGTATGTGGGATCCAATGTCGAGGGCAAGCCGCGCGCCTTCGCCCCCTATATCGGCGGCTGGCCGCCCTATGTGAAGCGGTGCAACGAAGAGGCGGAAAGCGGCTATAAAAGCCTGGCCCTGACGGACGGCTGAATTATTTTCCGCTGACGCGGATGCGCACCGGCCCTCTCCCCCTCCCGACCACGCACGGGATGATCCTTATGGGTGGCCGGGAGGGGGAGAGGGCCGGTGCTGCAGAAAATGAAGGCCCCCTATTCGGCGGCGATGGCGGCCGCCGTATCCAGCCGGTAGCCGTATTTCTTGTCCAGCCCGAGATCGCGGCAAATATCGAGACCCTTCTGCAGGGCGGACGCATCGAGCTGCTGCAGCGGCTTGCGCAGCGGGCCCGCCGGCAGGCCGACGGCGCGCATCAGGCTTTTCACCGCCACCGGGTTGATCGCCGAATAGGCGAAATGCAGCATCGGCAGGTTGGTCAGCCAGGCCTCGCGGCAGGCGAAGGCGTCGTCGCCGGTTTTCCACGGGGTGGAGATCACGGCCATTTCGGCGGGGATGATATTGCCGGTCATGTTCGCGGTACCGTGCCCGCCCAGCGCCATCATCGGCACGACGAGGCCGAGATTGGGCGAGCAGCAGCACATCAGCGACATGTGCGGCTTGGCGGCGCAGACCTGCGCGACCTGGCCGACCCGGGTGGTGGATTCCTTCAGCACCGTGAAGCGCGGATGTTCGGCGATACGCAGCAGGTCCTCGGTCCTGAGGTCGGTGCCGACCCGCGGCGGGTTGTTGTAGAAGCCGAGCGGGATGGGCGAGGCATCCGCAACGTCGAGGCAGAACTGCACGATGTCGGCATTGGACGCGCAGATATAGGCCGGGGCCGCGATGATCGCCCCGTCCGCGCCCTCCGCCGCTGCCTGTTTGACATAGGCAATGGTGGTGTCGGTCGTCGTGCCGGTGCAGCCGAAATTGAAATGCATTTTGCCGGTGCGCATCTTCATGGTCTCGCGCACGATGGCGTGGCGCTCTTCCGGGCTCAGCATGGAGACCTCGCCCGTCGAGCCCATGAACAGGATCGCGGACGTGCCGTTATCCTCGTGAAACCGGATCAGCGTGCGGAAGCCTTCGAAGTCGATGGTGCCGTCCCGGTTCATCGGCGTGATAAGGGCGACGAAGGAGCCGGTGATCAGGTCTGTGCTCATGACGGTATCTCCTGAAAAATATGCCTCAGGTTAGCGCGGCCGGGCTTTCGCGGTAAAGCCGAATCCGGCACAGGGTTTACCGGGGCATCGCGGATCTACGCCCCGTGACCGCATCGCCGGGCTGGGAAGGCTGGGAAGGCTCGGCAGGCTGGTTAGGGTCAGCTTGTTGCATGAACCCGGCTGTCCGAGTCCCGCCTGCGCCTGGCCCTCATGCGTCAGGCCCGCGTGCATCAGGCAACACGGTATGTCGTCCGAGCCATGCTATTCGGGTAGGCAATTTCGATTATACGGGGTTAAATGAAGAAACGCGTTTGCCGCCGATACGCAGAATAAAGAGAATGGGACATGCATGAGCTGAACATCGACCCCTGGTTTATCGACCGGGCGAAGAGCCTCCGGAACGGTCGCCTCAATGCCTATGAGAGCCTGACGCCCCGCAAGACCGCGCTGGTGGTGGTGGATATGCAGAATTATTTCTGCGCCGACGGCATGCCGGCCTGCGCGCCCGTCGCCCGCGACATCGTCCCCAACATCAACCGTCTTGCCGAGACCGTCAGAGCGACCGGCGGCACGGTCGTCTGGGTCCAGACCGAGGCACCCGAAGACCCGGAGGACTGGGCGAACCGGAAGGAAGCAACCGGCGCCGAGGGATGGAAAAGCCGCCAGCACCTGCTCAACCCGGCGAATGAAGGCTTCCCCCTGTTCCCGACATGCGATGCCCGGGCCGACGACAAGTACGTGCTGAAAACGCGGTACTCCGCTTTCATTCCCCATCCTTCCGCGCTCGATACCCTGCTGCGCGGGCTGGGGATCAATACCCTGCTGATTACCGGAGTCGCGACGAGTTCGTGCTGCGAATCGACGGCACGCGATGCGAGCATGTGGGACTACCGGACCATCATGATCTCCGATGGTAACGCCGACCAGACGGCGGCACTGCACAACCACACACTGGGGAAATTCCTGGTTGCCTTCGGCGATGTCCAGTCGACCGACGACGTCATCGAAAAACTGACGGCGCAAACCGCCGGGGCACAAGCCGCGGAATAGTCCGCGGAACTTTCCTGACTGCGAAACCGACGCGCGTCTGATTTCCATTTGAAGAAAGGAATACCGGAACATGAGAAAACGATTTTTGACCGGCTACGCAGCCGCAGCGGCGCTGTTCGCGGGGTGTCTCGTCGCACAACCCGGGACAGCGGAGGCAAGGGATTTTTACGCCGGCCGTAACATCACGATCGTGGTGGGCGGCGGCGCGGGCGCGTCGCTCGGGGTCTAATGCTATCTTATCGCCCAGCATTGGCCGCGTCATATTCCGGGCAAGCCGGATGTCATCTGTCAGTTCCAGCCCGGCGCGGGCGGCACCAAGGCGGCCTCTTACATGGCGACCGCCGCGCCGAAGGACGGAACATACGTTGGCGAAGTGCTGGCGCCCTCCGTGCTCGCACCCGTCCTGCGCGACGTGAAGTTCGACGCCAAGAAGTTCCAGTGGCTGGGGTCGATCACGCCCTGGGCCGCCGTGATCACCGTATGGCACACCGCCCCCGCCCTGACCGTCGATCAGGCGAAGACGACCGAGGTGGTCATGGGGTCGACCGGCAAAGGGTCGGAATCCTATCTGTTTCCGAAGTTCATGAACGCGGTGCTCGGCACCAGGTTCAAGATCATCGAAGGCTACAAGGCGGCGCTCATGAACGACGCCATGCCGCGTGGAGAACTCCATGGCAGGCAGAACTGCTGGTCCGGCTGGGTAACGGTGAAGGAGGACTGGATACGCGAGAAAAAGATCGTTCAGCTCGTCCAGTACGGCCCGCCGATTCCTGAACTGCCGGATACGCCGACGCTCAAGAGCCTGATGCCCGACGCGGAACACCGCAAGATGGTCGAGTTCTTCGAAGTGGCCACCAATCTCGGGATGGGCTTCTATGCGCCGCCGGGCGTGCCGGCCGACCGCCTCGCCATTCTCCGGGAATCGTTCATGGCGACCATGCGCGACCCGGCATTTCTCGCCGATGCGAAATCGCGCCGGGCCGACGTCGATCCGATCTCGGGCGACAAGGTTCAGGAGATTGTCGAAAAGGGCCTCGACGTCCCCGAATCGCTGCTCGAAAAGCTGCGCGGTTACCTGGACTTCAAGAAGAAGGGCTGACCCGGCGACGCTTCGGTCCATCGCAACCTATCAGGGGGGGGCCTATTGGGTCCCCCCTTTTTTGGCTGCCGGCCGGGCATTGTCTTCATCGCCCGGTGATCGGCGATGATCGGACGGTGATCGCTCCGGCAAGGTGCGACGTACCTACCAGGGTCACACATCTGAACAGCCGCAGGAAGGATCGCCATGAACGGATTGCCGCGCGTCAAACCCGGACCCGGCTAGGAATCGGTGTGGGATTACCCCCGCCCGCCGCGACTGGAGAAAGTGAGCGCCCCCCTGCGCGTCGTTTTCGCGGGCGAAACCGTCGCCAGCACGGAACAGGGTTTCCGGGTGCTGGAGACCAGCCATCCGCCGGTCTACTACATCCCGCCGGGGGACATCCTTCCGGACTGCCTGGTCAAGGTGGCCGGTCAGTCGTTCTGCGAATACAAGGGCGTCGCGACGTACTGGTCGCTGGATGTCGGCGGCACACGGTCCGAAAACGCGGCGTGGAGCTACCCGGATCCCACAGCGGCCTTCGCGCCCATCCGCGACTATCTCGCCTTCTATGCGACGCGGGCCGGCGAATGCCGGGTGGGCGGCGACCGCGTCCAGCCCCAGGAGGGGGATTTCTACGGCGGCTGGATCACATCGCGCGTCGTCGGCCCCTTCAAGGGCGCCGCCGGGACCCGCGGATGGTGACGACTACAGGCAATCGGGCGGCCCGACCGGCCTAGTCGAAGCTCCGGTTCATCAGTTTCTCGGCATTGCCCTGGTAGAGCTTTTTCTGCACGTCGGCCTCGTACTCCATCCGTTTGAGGGATTCGAACGTCTCGGCGACCGGGGCAAACGGCGCATCGGTCGAAAAACAGACGTGGTCCGGGCCGAAATACTCCATGCCCGTCGGGAAGGCGGACGACGAGCCGAACATGGCGGTATCGCCGTAGAACATCTTGAAATATTCGCCGTGGGGCTTTTTGAGCGAGGACAGGACGTTCGAATAATCCTCGTCCGAGGTGCGCGCGCCGAGCACCGCGAGGCCTGCGCCGACGCGTTCCTCGAAATAGGGGATCATGCCGCCGAGGTGATGGGTGAGGATCTTGATCTTCGGATAGCGGTCGAACAGCCCCCACAGCACAAGGCGCACCATGGCGACCGAGGTTTCGTAGGGCCAGCCCAGGGCCCACCAGATCTCGTAGCGGGATTTTTCCTCTGCGGCGTAGTCGGTCATGTCCGACGTGCGCGCCGGGTGCATCCAGATCGGCAGGTCGTATTCGGCCATGGCGGCGAAGA
>JAYOMI010000135.1:3092-7950 GCA_038120765.1 Rhodospirillaceae bacterium | reverse complement strand
GCCGTGTACAGGGCGAAATGGAACAGGGAACGGCGGAGGAGATTGGCGAAATTGATCGCGATGGCGATCAGGATCAGCGCGCCGGTAAGCAGGCGCGGCGCCCTGACAAACACGTTGCACTGCCATGGCGGCACCAAATCGGATTGCTGCTCTGGAGGTGCGCCTGGCGATAGGTCGGTCATCAAGAGTTCCTGCTTGTGCCGCCCGCTCTCATCTCGTGCGCCGCATCCCTGTCGCGCCTTCGCGCATCAAAGTAAAAAATCCGGCCCGGCGCGCTTGCGCGCCGGGCCGCTTTTCCCCCCACCCGGTCAGTACTTTGCGCCGGTCGCTTTCACCTTCTGGAAGAAGGCGTGAACCTTCGGGTTGTCCCCGGTTACCTTCTCGCCGACATCGGCGAGCAAGCCGCGGATTTTCGCGAGATCGGCCGCCGGCAAAACGTTCAGAGATCCACCCGCCTCTTGCCATTTACCGATCATGGAGTTTTCGCTCTTGTGGCTGAACGCCGACGATTTCTCCTGCAGGCTGCGGCCGGTCTCGAAAACGATCTTCCGCAGATCCGCCGGCAGCTGCTTGAGCCATGCCTGGCTCAATACGGCGGACGAGATGATGAGGGTATCGTCGGTACGGGTCAGCACCTTGCTGATGCGGTTGAACTTGAACACGACGTAAACCACCGTGCCCGACTGGGTGCCGTCCACCACGCCACGCTGCAGCGCCGGCACCACCTCGGACAGCGGCATCGGCACTGCGGATGCGCCGAAGCGGCACATTTTTTCTCGTTCCGCCGCCGTCGTGTTCACGCGGAACTTCTTGCCCTTGAAGTCGTCCAGCTTCGTAATCGGATTCTTGGCGAGATAATGCGCCGTCGAATGGGTGAAGATCGCCGTATTCTCCATGCCTTTATCGCTGCCAAGGGCGAGAATGTCCTTGTTGAGCTCCGGATCCGCAATCACCTTCGCGGCGTGCAGCTTGTCCTTGAACAGCACGGGGATCGAGAAGACGCCGAAGCGCGGGTCGATGCCGGAGAAGAAGTCGGTCGGCGCGACGAAACCCTGCTGCGTGCCGAGGCGAACCCCGTCGATCTGGCGCGGGATGGCGCCAAGCTGGCTTTTCGGGAAGACGTTGACCGCGATCCGGCCGTTCGATTTCCTCTCGATTTCCTCTTTCATCCAGTCCGACCACTGGTGCTGGACGTCCTTGAACGTGGCGAACCCGATCTTCATCGTGTAATCGGCTGCCTGCGCAGCCGAAACGCCAAGCGTCCCTGCGGCCAGAATGGCGGCGGTCTGTGCGATATGTTTTCTCATGATTTCCTCCCGTGTGTCTCTGCGATCACTTTGCGGTAAGGAAAGTCTAGCGGGGGAATAGTGTGTTCGATAACAGCAATTATTGCTTGCTCTGATCAAACAGACGCTTCTACCATCACCGCAAACCAAATCTGCAGGGAGAAATCGGTTGGATATCGGCAAACGGCTGCGTGAAACGCGAATACGCAAGAACCTCGTCATCGACGATGTGGCGGCCGCCAGCGGAATGTCGCGCGCCTATATCAGTCAGGTCGAAACCAGCAAGGCCTCGCCGTCGATCCAGACACTGGAGAAACTGGGGGCAGCACTGAACATTTCCGTCTCGTCGCTGTTTATCGAGGACAGCGCCGGCTGTACCGTCATTCGCGCTGCCGACCGCCGCCACGTGCATTTCGGCGGCCCGAATACCCTGCAACGCAAGGTGATGCAGTACATGTCGGCGCCCGACCGACAGCTCGAACTGGTCATCGTCGAGATTCCCGCCCGTTCGACCGCAATCGACAAGGCCCATGCCCATGAAGGCGAAGAGGCCTGTCACGTTCTCGAAGGCGAGGTCGAGGTGGTTTACGGGGAGGACACGCACCGGCTTGGTCCCGGCGACAGCGTGCATTGGGACAGCAGGATCGGCCATTGGCTGAGGAATATCGGCGACAGCCCGGCAAAGCTGATCGTCGCGCGCACACCTTCCGGCCTGATGGAGATGCAGTTTTCCGAAGGGGACGCGGCGAAAACGGCGACCTGACACCGCCCCACGTGATGCTTACTTCTCGTGCTTGCCCGGCGTCCAGCCCGCCCCGGAGATCGCTTTCTCAGCAAATGCCTTCGGGCCGTCTTCCAGCGGTGTGGCGAGCGTGTCGTTCCACCGGTTGAAAAATCCGTAGAGGCCGATAATCGAAAGCATCTCGACAATCTGGTACTCGGTGAAGTGCTTTTTCAGATCATCGAAATCCGCGTCCGTCACCATGTTGGGCACCGACGATGACGCCTGCGCAAAACGGATCGCGGCGCGCTCGGCCTCCGAGAACAGATCGCTCGTCTCGTATTCCCAGATCGCGGCAAGCTTCTCTTCCTCGATGCCGTTATGGCCTGCCGCCCCGCCGGAATGGGCGACACAATACATGCAGCCCGCCGCCAGGCTCGAAGCATTGCCGACCAGGTACATCAGCCCCGGCGGCAGGGATCCTTCGGACCTGTGCATGATCGCCTTGTAAAGTTCGTTGATGCCGATCAGCAGCTCCGGCTTGTGCGCCATGATGCGTTGGGAGTTCGGCAGGAAGCCGAGACGTTCTATCGTCGGTTTCAGGAAATCGATGGAATCGCCCATCTCTTCATCGGTCAACGGTTCGATCCGGGTCATGCAGGCCACTTCTGTAAAAATGCGAACAATACCCGCGCCGGAAATTCCGTACGCGGGGTACCGCCATGAAAACACCGATCCGTTTCCGGATAAAGGGGCCGCATAACCTTTCGGCCCATCGGTCCCTTGGCATGACGTTGAAAATGCATCATCTTTTGCAAACGAAAGCGAACTCGCCATGAAGGTCCGTCTATGAAAGTACCCGTCGACCGTCTCCTGTCGCAGGCGAAGCGCCACGCCAAAAAGGGTGAACTTGCCCAGGCGGCAGAACTGTACCGGACGGTCCTGGCCGCCTTCCCCGGCAACAAGCACGCCGGTCAGGGCCTTGCCGCTCTCGGCGTCCAGGCGCCCCCTCAGGCCGCTGCCATGACACCGCTCGAGCAGGAAATTAATGCTCTGAACACACTGTACAGTCAGCGGCGACTCGACGATGTCGTGAAAAAGGCCACGGCGCTTCTGGAGACTTTTCCGGAAGAAATTGCCCTGTTCAATATCCTCGGGGCGGCACATGCGGGGCTTGGTCGCCACGACGATGCTGTGGAGAGCTTAAGGCGGGCGATAGCGGTCGATGCCAACGTCGCAGAGGCGCATTTCAATCACGGACTGGCGTTGAAGAACAGAGGAGACCTGCCCGAGGCGATCGAGAACTACCGTCGCGCAATAGACATCAGGCCCGAATATCCGCAAGCGTTCTACAACCTGGGGATTGCCCAGAAGGCCATCGGCGACGCGACCGGCGCGATCGACAGCTACAGACAGGCGATCAGGATCAATCCGGGCTACGTGAAAGCCCTTCACAATCTTGGTAATGTCCTGAAAACCATGGGCGACTTTGCAGGTGCCTTCGAATGCTACAATCAGGAATTCCGTATTCAGCCGAACGTGGCAGAACTCAATATCTCGATGGGAGACACCCTTTCGGAACTGCGCAGGTACGATGAAGCCATCGATGCATTCGAAAGGGCGCTGAAGATCGACCCGGAAAACCTGGACGCTAAAGGCCAGCTCGGAGCCACGCTGATGCATGTCGGGAAGCTCGAAGAGGGACTGGCCCTTCAGAATGAAGGCTTCGGGGTTATCAGCTTCGATATTCAGTCAGGGATTGCCATTGAAACAGGGAACCAGGCATGAAACGCGTCGATTTAGCAGCGACACCCAAAACCCCGAATTTCGTCGGGAGCTGGTTCATCGAGTCTGACGGGGTATGCGACGACCTGATTGCCCTGTTCGAGGCGAACGAAGCGACCCACCAGGGGGGCAAGACCGGTGACGGTCTGAACGAAGACAACAAAAAATCGACAGACCTGACGGTGCTCCCCCGGCAACTGGAAGAACCGGAATTTCTCGCCGCCCGGCAGTACATTGACCTGCTCTATGAATGTTACAGGGACTACGTCGAGCAATGGCCTTTCCTGGAAAATATCTCGAAGCTCCAGATCGGCCGGTTCAATATTCAGCGCTACGGCGCCGGCGGCCATTTCAAACTCCCGCACGCCGAACGCAGCTCCGTGAGCAGCTCGCATCGGGTCCTGGCCTGGATGACCTACCTGAACGATGTCCCGGAGGGCGGCTCGACATATTTTCCGCACTACGACCTGGATATTCAGCCTGAAAAAGGGAAAACCCTGATCTGGCCGGCGGAATGGACTCACGCGCATTACGGCAATCTGATCACCGACGGCACCAAATACATCATCACCGGCTGGATGCATTTTCCGGTATAGAGAACTTGACGCAGTCGTCGCCCGCGGCTGTTTTTGCATAAAATTTACGCAGTTTTGGGCATTCCCAGACTTTTGCCTAATTGATAGTCTTTCCGGCATGGAAGATTTTGTTGCCCTGCCGGACCTTCTGCCGCGCGATAAACTCCACGCCCTCTCGCAAAAATCCGACGCGCCCGGTATCGCCCGGCTGACGCAGCATCTCGGCGCCCTGACCCTGACGGGTGCGGGTATCCTGTATCTCGCCGATACGCTTTGGGTCTGGCCCGCCATGGTGGTACATGGAATCCTGCTGGTCTTTCTGTTCTGCCCGCTGCACGAAGCCGCGCACGGAACCGCCTTCCGGTCCCGCTGGCTGAACAATCGTACCGGCGACGTCGCGGGCTTCCTCACCCTGTATCCCCGGCTGATGTATCGCGTTTATCACTTCGCCCATCACCGCCACACCCAGGACCCCGAGCGCGATCCCGAAC
>JAYOMI010000135.1:0-3082 GCA_038120765.1 Rhodospirillaceae bacterium | reverse complement strand
GGGAATACGCCGTCTGGGTTTCCGGCTGGCGGTACTGGACATCTAAGGGGCGCACCGTTCTGCGCTACGCCTTCACGGGAGAGGCAAAAGCGCCCTTCATTCCAAAGCAGATGGAAAAGAAACTGGTGCGCGAGAGCCGCCTCGTCCTCCTCGGCTACGCCGCGATCGCGGTCATCGCCGCGCTGACCGACCCGATGATTGTCCTGATGCTGTGGATCGGCCCTGCCCTGCTGGGCCAGCCGTTCCTGCGCGCCTACCTGCTGACCGAACATACAGGCTGCAGCAACGGCCCGAACATGCTCGAAAACGTGCGCACCATTCTCGCCGGGCCGGTTGTCCGCTGGCTGGCCTGGAACATGCCCTACCACACCGAGCATCATGTCTTCCCGTCGATCCCGTTCCATGCCCTGCCCGCGGCGCACCGGGAAATCAGCGACAGCCTGATCCACGTTTCGCCGAGCCATGCCGGTTTCAACGCGAGCCTGTTGCAGAGTTTCGCGCCGGGGGGTGCGAAAGCGCATTCCTGAGTCGGCACATGTGAGAAAGAGCGCTTAGGGGCGGCCTATTCCGCCGCGACGCCCTTCTTGCCGGACAGCGCCGCCAGTTCATCGCGGAACTCGGCGGCCCGTTCGCAATACCCGGTGACGGACTCGTCGAAATTGGCGATCTCCTCATCGGTCAGAGCGCGCATGGTTTTTGCCGGACGACCGCCCCACATCTCGCCGCCCGTGACCGTCTTGCCCGGCGTCAGCATCGCGCCCCCCGCCAGCATGCCATGGGTTTCGACCGTGCACCGGTCGAGCACGATGGAGCCCATGCCGACAAAGCATTTGTCCTCCAGCGTGCAGGCATGGAGCAGCGCCATGTGGCCGATGGTGATGTCGTTGCCGATATAGGTGCCCTGGAACTTCGAATGCACGTGGATCACGGTACCGTCCTGCACATTCACCCGCTCACCGATGCGGATCGGATTGTCGTCGCCGCGCAGCACGCAGTTGAACCAGATCGACGACCCCGCCCCGATCTCGACATCGCCGATCACACTGGCGCCCGGCGCGATAAACACGTCATCGGCGATTTTCGGCCATTTTCCCTTATAGGGCAGGATATTGCCTTGATACTGGGTCATCTTTCTGTCCTTCGTCATCGGTATCTATCTGTAGAATAGCTCTCGATCAAAATACAATTGTCATCCCGGCGCAGGGCCGGGATGACAGCCGGATTTTATCAGAACCGCAATTCACTCACGCCAGCCCGGCGGCCTCGTCGAGCCCGAGCATGATGTTCATGTTCTGCACCGCGGCGCCCGAGGCGCCCTTGCCGAGATTGTCGAGCTGGGCGGCAAGCACCGCCTGCCCGGTTTCGGCATTGCCGAAAACATACAGCCGCAGCTCGTTGGTGTCGTTCAGGTCCTCCGGATCGAGCAGCGCCGCATGCGCCGCGGTTTCTTCCGCAGTCGCGACCGACACGAAACGGCAGCCTTCGTAGCGCGCCGCCAGCGTCTCGCGGATCGCCTCTATCCCGGGCGTGCCCGGCAGCGCCCACAGCTGCAGCGGCACTTCGACGATCATGCCCTGGCGGAACCGGCCCACATTGGGCGTGAACAGCGGGGCGTGGTCGAACCCGCCATGTACCCGCATTTCCGGCACGTGTTTATGCGCGAGCGTCAGCCCGTAGCCGAAATAGGCGCTGTCGATGGCGTCTTCCCGCGAAGCGTCTTCCATGCGCGCGATCAGCCCCTTGCCGCCGCCCGAATAGCCCGATACCGCGTTGACCGTGAGCGGAAAGTCCTTCGGCAGAATACCGGCATCGACCAGCGGGCGGGTCAGCGCGATCGCGCCCGTCGGATAGCAGCCGGGAGTGGCGAGCCCGGGCGCCCCGGCCACCGCATCTTTCTGCGCCGTCGTCATTTCGGGAAAACCGTAAACCCAGCCGTCTGCCACCCGGTGCTCCGTCGACGCATCGATCACCCGCGTCGAATTGCTGTCGATCATGGCAACTGCGTCGCGCGCGGCATCGTCCGGCAGGCAGAGAATGGCAATGTCGGCCGCATTCAGCGCCTCGCGCCGCGCCGCCGGGTCCTTGCGCGTCTCGCCCGTCAGGTGGATCAGTTCCAGTTCGGCGCGGGTCTCGAGCCGTTCGCGGATCTGCAACCCGGTTGTGCCTTCCTCGCCGTCAATAAAGATCTTGTGCGTCATGTCTTTGACCTTTCCGGTTACAAGCTTAGTACAAACCCGTGCGGAATAAAAAAAGGGCGTCCCCGGAGGGACGCCCATGAAGTCGAAGTGGCTGTCCCAGCCTTATCGTTTTGAGAACTGGAATGAACGGCGCGCCTTTCGCTTGCCGTATTTCTTGCGCTCGACGATGCGCGAATCGCGGGTCAGGAAGCCGCCCTGTTTCAGGGTGCCCCGGAGCGCCGGTTCGAAATAGGTCAGCGCCTTGGAAATGCCGTGACGGACCGCACCGGCCTGGCCCGAGAGCCCGCCGCCGGAAACCGTGCACCAGACGTCGTACTGGGTGGACCGGTCGACGACTTCCATCGGCTGGCCGATAATCATCTGCAGGACGGGACGCGCGAAATAGGTCGGTCCGTCCTTGCCGTTGACGGTCAGCTTGCCGCTGCCGGGCTTGATCCAGACGCGGGCGACCGCGTTTTTCCGCTTGCCGGTCGCATAGGCGCGGCCCTGGGCGTCGATCTTCGGTTCGGCGACGGCTGCTGCCGCCGGTTCCGCCATGACGGGGGCAGCCGGCGCAGGTGCTTCCGCTTCGGCCGGAGCCTCTGCCGGGGCTGCCGCTTCCGCAGCGGCCGTGGCAGCTGCCTGCTTCATTGCGTCGCCGAGCGCGCCTGTGTTTTCTTCGTCGGCCATGCTCAGGCGCTCCTCTTGTTCTTCGGATTCATCGACGCGACATCCAGAACTTCCGGATTCTGCGCCGCATGTGTGTGTTCAGGACCGCAGAAAACGCGGAATTTGGTCAGCTGGCTGCGCCCGAGTTTCGTCTTGGGCAGCATGCGTTCGACCGCCTTCATCAGGATACGATCACCCTTGCCATCGGCCAGCAGTTTCTCAGGCGTAACGCCCTT
>JAYOMI010000134.1:5774-8009 GCA_038120765.1 Rhodospirillaceae bacterium | reverse complement strand
CGGAAAAAGGCGTAGGCCACAACGCCGTTGATCAGAACAACGGCCAGATAAGGCGCGAACTTTATATCCGGGACCAGCGTCGCGGCGAGGAGGATTGTGACGATCAGAACGACCGTGGCGCCGATTGCCGTACGCTCGCTCAGGCCTGTTCTGTGCAGAAAGGGCACCGCCGACATCGAGAAGGCGAGCGCGAATATGATATCGAAGCTTTGGCGTGAAATAACGCCGCTCACCAGAAGCGCCAGAGCGATCAGTATCCCCAGAAAAGAAAGGCGTCCCAATCGTGCTGTCAGACGACTCAACTCTTGCGATTCTCGGCGATGTGCCGCGTAAGACTGTTGAGCGACGCGAAAATTTCTTCGTTCCGCTCGTCATCGGACCGTAATTTGAAATTGTATTTTCTGGCAATTTCAAAGGCCAGTTCAAGCGCATCGATTGAATCGAGACACAGCCCTTCTCCGAAAAGAGGGGCCGAAGGATCGATGTCTTCGGCTTTTATATCCTCGAGGTCCAGGGCCTCGACAATGAGGGCGGCGACTTCATTGCGGAGTTCAATATCCACCGAACCATTCATATCATCTGGCATGCGCATTCTCTTTTGTCTTTTCGACGCTGTTAAACTCGACAACCTTGCGCAGGATTTTGAACAACACTACGCGCGTTCTCAGTCTGATATCGGGTCGAAAATCGCCGGCGAGTAGCGAAATCACCGCGCGTTCGACACCGAAAAAATTCTTCGGATTCAGCAGCATTTCCCGGAATGAGGGATCGTGGATACTATAAATGAACCATGAAATATAGCCAATCCTCCGGCGAATCCGGTGGTCGTAGGACTCCAGGATTTTTGCCCGTCGTTCGGGTTTTTTCGGGATGTCGAGAACGGCTGTGGCCGCGTCGCGGCTGCCCGCCGGCAGGGCTCGATGCCGGGCATCAGCGGGTGGCAGGCTGGCACCGGCGGACTGTCACCAGGGGCGGTGCCTCCGAAACGACCGTCCGCTTCGGATTCCGGGCCGCGGTCAAACCGCTCTCACGCGGACCCCGGTCTGACGCTCCGGATCATGCCACCGAAAAATCGGCCTGCCGGCGAAGCGTACGCCCGGTCAGCGCGCCGGTATGCTCGCCGTCGCGCAGCACGGTGGTGCCGTTGACGATGACCTGGTCGATCCCGGCGGCGAACTGGTGCGGATCCTCGTAGGTCGCGCGTTCCGCAATGGTCACCGGGTTGAATATCGTGATGTCGGCGGCATAGCCTTCGCGTAGCAGGCCGCGGTCCTTGAGGCCGAGCGCCCGTGCGGAGGCGCCGGTCATTTTCCATAGTGCCTTGTGCAGCGGCAGCAGTTCCTCGTCCCGCGCGTATTGACCGAGGACCTTCGCAAAGGTGCCGTAGAACCGCGGGTGGGGCTTGCCCTGGCCGGTTGTGCCATAGGGGGCGACGGAATTCCCGTCCGAACCGATCATCACGTCCCCGGACCGCACAAAATCCTTCACGTCCTCTTCGGAGATCGAACCGACAAGCACGCGGGTCTGGCCGCGATCCTCGACGATATAATCGAGCGCCATATCGAGGCCGTCGATATTCCGTTCCGCCGCGAGGTCGGCGATGGTGCGTCCCGCGAATTGCGGCATGTCCGGCGATATGGATATCCGGATCGCGTCCCAGTCCGGAATCCTGCCAAAATTATTCAGCCCCTCTCCCTCGATCGCTTCGCGCAATCTGTTCCGTATATTCGCGTCTCCCAGCCGGGCGATCATCGCATCCACGCCGCCTTCCTGAAGCCACGGCGGGAACAGGTTCTTCAGTGGGTTGCTGGCGGCGGTATAGGGATAAATATCGCAGTCGATCGGCACGTCGGCCTTCCGGGCATCGGCGAGAATATCCATTGCCTTGACGGCGCCGCCCCAGTTATCGGTGCCCGACAGCTTCATGTGCACGATCTGCACATGCACGCGGACCTGTTCGGCGAATTCCATCGCTTCCTGAAGGGAATCGTAGACCGTGTTTCCCTCATCCCGCAGGTGGGTGAAGTAGCGCGCGCCCTCCGCCGACAGGGTGCGGCCGAGCGCGACCATCTCTTCGACATCCGAATAGGAACCGGGCGCGGTGAACAGGCCGGACGACATGCCGAGCGCACCCGCGCCCAGCGCCTCGACCAGCAATGCCCGCATATGCTCGAGCTCCGCCGGGGTCGGCGGCCGGTCCTCCATGCCCATCGCCATCAGGCGAAGGGTGTTATG
>JAYOMI010000134.1:3003-5764 GCA_038120765.1 Rhodospirillaceae bacterium | reverse complement strand
CCAGGTGTACCGTGTTCACCGAAAGTGCCGGGTACTGATCGAGATAATCGCGGAAATTCGTCGGACGGAACGTCAGCCAGGGGGCGCTGGGACTGAGATAATCCGCCAGCGCCTCGACCTTGTTCGGCAGGGCCGGCGCACAGGAATAGCCGCAATGCCCGATCACTTCCGTGGTGACGCCCTGGCGGATCTTGCTTTCCGCCTGCGGCATCAGCGGCAGGGTCCAGTCAGAATGGGTTTTTATGTCGATAAATCCCGGCGAGACCACCTTGCCCGATGCGTCGATGACTTCCGCGCCGCTGGCGGCGATGTTCGGGCCGATCTCGGTGATCCGCCCGCCGCTGATGGCGATATCGGTCTCGATTCCCGCCGCACCCGTACCGTCGATGACGTGGCCGCCGCGGATGACGATGGCACCGCTCATGACGCGTTCCCCGAATGTGTCTCCGTCCAGATGTCTTTCATAGCGTTCCTGTCGACCTTTCCTCTGGTATTGCGCGCCACCTCGTCGATGATAACGATTTCCGACGGCTGTTTGAAATCCGGCAGCAGCGCGGCGCAATGCCGCGCGATGTCGTCGGCGGTCAGCGACCGGCCGGTTCTCGGCACGACATAACAGACGACCGCTTCGCCATAAATCGCATCGGGCGCGCCGATGGTGCAGACTTCCATAACGTCGCCGTGCTGTATGACGATATTGTCGATCTCCAGCGGCGCGATATTGACGCCGCCGCGAATGATCAGTTCCTTGGCGCGCCCGGTCACGCGCAGATAGCCGTCATCGTCCAGCACGCCGAGATCGCCTGTTTTCAGCCGTTTGCCGCGGACCGCCTCGATCGAGCCGTCCGGGTTGAGGTAGGCGGTCGCGTTCTGGGTGCCGCCGATCTCGATCTCGCCTTCCGTGCCGGGCGGCGCGATGTTTCCCGCCTCGTCGACGATGGTCAGGTTCTGGCCGATTCCGGGCTTGCCGACACTGCCGATCCGGCGGGCGAGATGATGATTGCCGGCCACCGTGCCGCCTTCGCTCATCCCGTAATGCTGGATCAGCTTGATGCCGTAGGTCTGTTCGAACCGGCGGTGCTGTTCTTCCATCAACGGCGCGGTGCTGCAGCTCATGAATTCAAGTGTTTCCAGCGATCCGCTCTCCTCGTCCGCCGGGCGGTCAAGCAGCATGTTGACGACCGCCGGAATCCCGATCGCCTTTGTGATGCAGTAGTCGCGAATCCAGCCGAACAGCCGGCTGAACGAGAATTTCGGGGCGAAGACCACGCAACCGCCGCCGAACAAGAGCGGCTGCAAAACGATCTGGTGCGACGACGACCACGAAAACGCCCGGTACTCGAGCACGCGGTCGGCGGGTGTGAGACCCCAGAGATGGGCCGTCTGTGCGCCGATGGCGTTGTAATTGCCGAAACTGTGAATCACCCCCTTGGGCCGGTCGGTCGTGCCGGACGTGAAACAGATCACCGCGTCGTCGTCGGCGGTTGAAACCTCATCGGGCTCGGTGTCGCCGTCCAGCGCGTTCAGCGCTTCGAACAGGCCGCCATCTGTCGCCGCGGCGCCCTCCGGGTCGGCGGTGCCGAAGGACAGCCAGGTCCCCGGCGCGGTTTTCTGAATGTCGGACAGGTCGAGGGCGTCGTGCCACAGTACGATCCGGGGCGAGAGCCGGTCGATAATCTCGGCCATGTGGTTTGCGTTGATGTCGACATTGACGGTGCAGAACGTCGCCCCGTGGCGCTGGATGCCGAAATAAAGGATCAGGTTTTCAAGGCTGTTGTCAGTCAGCACCAGGACCCTGTCATTGGCGCCGATATCCTGTGCATGCAGCCAGGCGGACAGCTTGTTGGTGAGCCGGTAGAGCTGCCGCCAGGTCAGCGACGTTTTCTGATCGATGGCGACAAGGCAGTCCTGTGCCGGCGCGCGCCCTGCATGTTCGCGGATCATCGACAGGACGCTGCGATAGGGGGTTTCCGGCGGCGGTGGGGCGCTGTCTGTCATTTGTCCGGTCCTATGTCCTCTGGTCGGCTGCCTGCTGGTCTCTCCGCGCCGCCTTCCGCGCGCGTCCTTCCCGGTAGACGATATAGTATGACGCGCCGAAAATCACGGCGGCTCCGACCCAGGTCCAGAGATCGGGAAATTCCGAAAACATGATCCAGCCGATGGCGGTCGCGAAGATCATGCGGGAAAACTGGAAGGGCTGCACGATGCGCGCATCCGCGGCGGACACCGCGCGGGTAAAGCAATAGCCGCCGATGCTGCTGATCACCCCGACCCCGATGATCAGCGGCCATTGTGCGGCCGTCGGCGTCACCCAGATAAACAGCGTCGGGACCAGCGCCAGCGGCAACATCCCGATATTGGTCCACAGAGTGATGGCTTCGGGATTGTCCTTGCGCGAAAGTATTTTGATCGTCGTATTCGATCCGGCCGACAGGCAGGCGGCGGTGATCGCGCCCATGGCTGCCAGCGAGATTTCGACAATGCCGGGCCGCATGACGATCAGCGTGCCGACGAATCCGACAAATACCGCCGCCCAGCTGTGGATATCGGCTTTCTGGTTGAGGAACAGGACCGCCAGCAGGATCGTGAAAAGCGGGATCGTATATTGCAGGGCATACACATCCGCGAGCGGCATGCGGGCCAGCGCATAGAACAGAAACAGCATCGCAAAGAGGGCGAACAGGATTCGCAGCGCGTAAACCGGCAGCTGGCTCCGGTCGGGTAAGCCCACGCCCTGGCGCCGGACAATCGGAATCAGCAC
>JAYOMI010000134.1:0-2993 GCA_038120765.1 Rhodospirillaceae bacterium | reverse complement strand
ATCAGGTTGCGAAAGAAGACCAGCTCGAACGCCGGAATTTCGCCCGCCAGTTCCCGGACCATCGCGCCCGAAACGGAGCTGAAAAGCGTCGCCATGCACATCCAGAATATGCCGGCCGCGGTCCCGGTTTTGAGCATCGTCGTCCCGTGTTTCTTGTTGCTTGCCGGAAAAGTAACAGAATTTCGGACGGCGCGAGAGACAGGCGCGGTTTATTCGGTCGCTATCGCCGCACAATCCAAGACCGCTTTTCGCCAGCCTCAGACGTGCGATCGCGATCGTGTAAGGGTCTGTTCCTGACCCAAGGGCGACAACTCGCAAAACAAACGGCGGTTCTAAAGGACCGCCGTTTGTTTTATCGAACTGCTAGGACAGTAGTCACACAGACGCCCGGCGCCGGGCTATGGCAAGCAAGGCAAGGCTCAGACCGAACAGGCCCACAACACCTGGTTCGAATATCGTGACCGAGCCAAGGCTGTTGTCGCTGAGTCCAAGTTGCCCGGAATTTGCCGTCACGCCTTCCGCCAACCCGAAGACAGCATTGGGATTGGCAAAGGTGACGGTGTTGTGGAACGCGGATTCGCCAAAGCCGCCATCATTGAAATTCTTGATCACTGTCGACAGCGACTCGATCCCGACCGTCAGGCTGACCAGCGTGTTGACCGGAATATTCGTCCAGGTGTGGGTAAGGATCGTGTTGATTGCCCTAGTCGCGCTCGACGCAGCGCTCGCGGCAAGCACGGCCCCATCTTCGTCCGTACAGCCCGCGATTCCGCAATTGAGCTGGAAAATACCGCCGTTGGACTGGTTGAGAAGCCCGAGGCCGGATGTGTTTCCACTCTGGTCATTCTGGCCATTCAGCGAGGCGAGATTATAGAAACGCGCTGAAGAGCCCGAATTCCCGCCCGTGGTCCCCGCACTTAATGTGCCGTCGTAGTGCAGCGACAGCGAAACATCGACCACACTGTGAGTGCTGGTGGTGAAAATCAGATCGTCGATCGTAAAGATCTCCGCCGCGCTGGCGCAGGAGCGCGCGGGCGACTCGTTGTACCCGCCGTTAAACGCCCGCGTGCGGGTTCTGAGCGAGGTCTGGTTGGCCTGTGCAAACCACGACTCAAATTCGGACCCGTTGCTGTCCGAATGAGAAATGGTAATACCCGGTGTTGCACTGGTCTGGTTCGGCGGTAGTCCCTCTCCCCCTGCCGAACAGTTGAGCCCGTCGCCACCGGTCATGACTGTATAGGTCGGACCGGCGGCAGCATACTCGATATTAAGGAACGCCGCGACAACCAGCGCCCCCATACATAGCGGCCTGACTGCCGTGGAACCCATTAAACGACAACTCTACCCCATTACTACCTCCGACAATTTTTTAAAAATTTTATCTCATGAACGAATGTGAATTCAAATTTTTCGCCAGATTGCTTAACACGATACTGTTCAATGGTTTGGACTCGACCAAACCCTTCCGTTTCCCCTGATTGCAAAATCCACCGACAGTCAGGCTGCTTTTTTAAGTGTCCGGCTCATGTCTGCTTATGGCTATCAGCAGACGAACCTGGCGTCGAGGCAGACTTCCGGTGCTCCCTCGAAAGCGGACTCGGGATAGCTGGTGCGAAAACGGTCGGTTCCGCTGCGCTTCGAATAACGCACTTGCCTCTTAGCGCATTGAATCCGGCGTGCTATACGCTGGTGCAATGAACACCGAAGATAATGCGGCACCCGCAGAGGTGCATGATTTCATCCGCGACCGCATCCGCGCCGACCTGGCAAGCGGCACTGTCGGATCGCTGGTCACGCGCTTCCCGCCGGAGCCCAATGGCTATCTGCATATCGGTCACGCGAAATCGATCTGCCTGAATTTCGGCGACACCAACCCGGCCAAGGAAGACCAGGAATATATCGACGCCATTCAGGCCGACGTGAAGTGGCTGGATGTCGGCTGGGACGGCGAGGTCAAATATGCCTCCGACAATTTCGAGCAGCTCTATGAATGGGCCGATCATCTGATCACGAAAGGCCTCGCCTATGTCGAGGACCTGTCCGCCGAGGAGATGCGCGAGTATCGCGGCACGCTGACCGAACCCGGGCGCGAAAGCCCGTCACGCAGCCGTAGTATCGAGGAAAACCTCGATCTGTTCCGCCGTATGCGGTCAGGCGAATTCGAGGACGGCGCACGGATCCTGCGTGCCAAGATCGATATGGCGTCGGGCAATATCAATCTGCGCGACCCGGCGCTGTACCGAATTATCCGCGCGCCGCATCCGCGCACCGGAAATGACTGGTGCATCTATCCGACCTACGATTTCGCCCACGGCCAGACCGACGCCATCGAAGGCATTACCCATTCGCTGTGTACGCTGGAATTCGAGGATCATCGGCCGCTCTATGACTGGCTGATTGAAAACCTGCCGGTGCCGGCGCGCCCGCGGCAGTACGAATTTTCGCGCCTGAACATGACCCATACCGTCCTGTCGAAGCGGCTGCTGACGCAGCTTGTCTCGGAGGGCCATGTGGCGGGCTGGGACGATCCGCGCATGCCGACGCTTTCGGGCCTGCGCCGCCGCGGCGTGCCCGCCTCGGCGATCCGCGATTTCATCGGCCGTCTGTCGATTTCGAAGAACGAGGGCACGGTCGAAGCCGCCATGCTCGAACACTGCATCCGCGAGCCGCTTAACGACAGCGCGCTGCGCCGGATGGCGGTGCTGCGGCCGCTCAAAGTCGTTATCGAGAACTATCCCGAAGACCGGGTCGAGGAAGTCGATGCGGTCAACAATCCACGCGACGACAGCGCAGGCACGCGCAAAGTCCCGTTCAGCCGCGAAATTTATGTCGAACGCGACGATTTCATGGAGGACGCGCCGAAGAAGTTCTTCCGGCTCAGTCCCGGGCGTGAGGTCCGCCTGCGGGCGGCCTATTTCGTGACCTGTACCGATGTCATCAATGACGCCGCCGGCGAGGTGATCGAACTGCGCTGCACCTACGATCCGGAAACC
>JAYOMI010000133.1:5910-8025 GCA_038120765.1 Rhodospirillaceae bacterium | reverse complement strand
AGGCTAAGCCAACGGGTTTACAGCCCGTCCCCTTTAACCACTCGGGCACCCCTCCTGGGAACCAGACCGAACGTCGCTGAGAACGTGCGGAGTTATGGGATTAAGCACCATTTGTCAACGTCAAAAAACACGCAATAAGCCCTTTCCGTGTGTCGCCCGAGAGCCCCACAGAGAAATGGCTGGATTGCCCGCCTACGGAATGGGAGTATAAGTGCCGCCATGGCACCGCGCAAGACGAGACAAAATCACCGCCCGAAAGGGCCGAAATCAACCGTTTCCCGGAAAGGACCGGACCGTCCCCGAAAGGGAGCCGACGACACCCCCGTATTCGAATCGGCATCTTCCCCATCCAGGTCCTCCAAAAAAGACGGTTATTCGCCGGAAAAGCGCCCCAGAAGTCACGCCCAGGCCACCCCCCGGAAAACGTCGCAGAACCGTTCGCCGAAACAAGTCGGCCTTTGGTTATACGGTGTTCACGCCGTGACCGCTGCGCTGGCCAACCCGCGTCGGAAATGCCTCCGCCTGCTGGCAACACTGGCCGGGGCCGAGAACCTGACCGCCCCGCCCATCGACCCGGAGATCGTCGACAGGGATGCGGTGGACGACGTTCTCCCCTTTGGGGCCGTCCATCAGGGACTGGCACTGCTGACGGTCGACCTCAGGCCGCTGTCCATCGAAGACGTCGCACATCATGCAGAGGGCCGGAAGCGGACCGTCGTGGTTGTCCTCGACCAGGTCACCGACCCCCAGAATATCGGCGCCACGCTGCGATCGGCTGCCGCCTTCGGCGCCTTTGCCGTCATCGTGCCCGACCGCAACACGCCCGAAGCAACCGGGGCGATGGCAAAGGCCGCATCCGGCGCGCTTGAAACGGTGCCTCTTATCCGCCCGAACAACCTCGTCCGGGCGCTGGAAATATTGAAAACCCATGGTTTCTGGGTCGTCGGCCTCGATATGGACGCACCGTCCAGCCTGCCGGAGGCAGACCTGCCGGACCGTTGCGTTCTCGCACTCGGCGCAGAAGGCCGCGGCCTCCGCCGGCTCACCCGCGAGACCTGCGACATGATGGTCCGGGTGCCCATGACCTCGCAGATAGAAAGCCTGAACGTCTCGGCAAGCGCGGCCGTCGCCCTGTATGAGTGGTCCCGGTCGTCGGAGCCCACATCGGATTAGGCACCTGTTCCGTGTATTTACACGAAATATAGGTCATGTCCTCGTTGCGATGCCGACAGTTACCTTACGGCGCGCATGATATCATTCTGGATTTATGTTCTTCAGATCAGCATTTGCCGTCCTTGCTGTTGTTTTGATGCTCCAGCCCGCATCGGCGCTAAAGTCCGGGCGTTACGCCGCCGGTCGGCGCACACAGCGTCGCCACCCAGGATATCGCCGAGATCCGGAACATGATCATCGGCCAGATCGCCGCTTTCCGGGAAGACGATGCCGAAAAGGCTTTTTCGTTCGCCGCCCCGGAAATCCGGAAAATTTTCCGCACGCCGGAAATGTTCCTCTACATGGTCCGCAAGTCGTACCAGGCCGTGTACCGTCCCCGGAAATACGAGTTCCGGACGATACGTAACATCGACGGCAAAGTGGTCCAGCCGGTTACGATTGTCGGCCCGACGGGGGTGACCGAAACCGCGCTTTACATAATGGAGAAACAGCCGGACGGGACCTGGCGGATCGGGGCCTGCATCATGGCGCGGGAGCCCGGTAGCGAAACGTGACCTTAGCCGATCCTGCAGGCGCCTGACGCCACGGCACCCCGCGCGGTTAACGGCCGAATGAAGCGGCGTGGCCAAACGCGAAAAAAATCCCTGCGCTCAGGATGCAATTCACGCCAGTGACGGTATATTGCGCTATCTGGAGGATTATTGAATTGACCACACATCCCGCGCTTGACGCCACGACGACGCCGGGCCCTTTTGGCCAGCCCATTCGCCGCATCGAAGACCCCGCCCTTCTGACAGGCCGGGGCCGCTACGCAGACGACATCCATTTTCCCGACATGCTGCAGGCGGCATTCGTCCGGAGCCCTGTCTCGCATGCCCTGATCAAAGGAATCGATGTAACCGCCGCCCGCGCCCAGCCGGGTGTCCGCGCGGTCCTCACAAT
>JAYOMI010000133.1:0-5900 GCA_038120765.1 Rhodospirillaceae bacterium | reverse complement strand
GGCCTATCGACAGCTTCGGGACCGCCCGATTCTGGTCGACAAGGAAGCCTGCCATGTGGGCGAGCCGATCGCCATCGTGGTCGCCGACGACCGCTATATCGCCGAGGACGCCGCGTCATTGGTCGAGATCGATTTCGATATCCTGCCGGCATCCGCCCATGCGGAGACAGCGGCACAGCCGGGCTCCCCCGTCGCCCATTCGGACGCGGAACACAATATCCTCGCCGAATTCACCATGGGCTATGGCGATACCGACAGCGCCTTTGCCAAGGCGGCCCACACGGTCACCGACAAGTTCACGATCCACAAAGGTCTTGGCATGGCGATCGAGGGGCGCGGTCTCGTTGCCCGTTTCGACCCTCTGGAAGACCGCCTTACCGTCTGGCTGGCGACACAGATGCCGCATATGGCGCACCGGACCCTGATCAAACTGCTCGGCCGCAACGAGACAAATACCCGCGTGGTCACACCGGATATCGGCGGCGGCTTTGGCCCGAAGCTCGTCTTTTATCCTGAAGATATCGTAGTCGCGACGGCCGCCATGATCCTGAAAGCCCCGGTAAAATGGATAGAGGACCGGCGCGAACACTTCACGACCTCCACCCAGGAACGGGACCAGATCTGGGACATGGAACTCGCGGTCGATAATGACGGCAAGTTCCTCGCCGTGCGCGGCACGATGATTCACGACCACGGCGCCTATACCGCCCGCGGGGTGAACGTCGCACAGAATGCCGGCAGCATCGTGCCGGGCCCCTACGAAATCGCGAACTATAATCTCGACATCAAACTGGTCCTGACCAACAAACCCTGCGTCACGCCGGTGCGCGGCGCCGGGTACCCGCAGGGCTGCTTCGCGATGGAACGCCTGATCGACCAGGCCGCCAGAAAGCTCGGCATTCCGCGCGACGAAATTCGCCGGCGCAATCTTATCCAGCCGGAAAACATGCCCTATACCCGGCCGCTCGCCAGCCGGGCCGATCCGTCCATCGTGATCGACGAGGCGAACTTTCCGAAATGCATGGAAACGGCCCTCGAGGTCTCCGACTGGGCGGGCTTCCCCGCGCGCCAGGCCGCCGCCGCGGCCGAGGGGCGGAAGCTCGGCATCGGGGTTGCCGTCTATCTGAAAGGTTCCGGCCGCGGGCCGTTCGAAGCGGCGACCGTCCGCGTCGGACCGTCGGGCAAGGTGAGCGTTATTTCAGGGGTCTCGGCCATCGGCCAGGGCACCCGCACCATGCTGGCGCAGGTCGTCGCCCAGTCCCTCGGCGTCGACATGGCGGATATCGATGTCGTCATCGGCGACACATCGACCATCCCCTACGGCATGGGCGCGGCATCGAGCCGCCAGACCGTCACGGCCGGATCGTCAGCACAGGCCGCCGCGGTCGAAGTCCGCGACAAGGCGTTGCGGGTCGCGGCGCATATACTCGAGGCTTCCGAAGAAGATCTCGAAATCGCCGACGGCCGGGTCCGGGTCAAGGGTGTTGCCGACCTGTCCGTCGGGCTTGGCGAGATCGCTACCCAGCTGGCCGGCGCGGCCACCGGCTTCGCCCTGCCGGCGGGCGAGACCCCTGGCCTTGAAGCGCATATGGCCGTGCAGATCGACGGCCTCGCCTTTTCCAACGGCGCGCATGTCGCCGAGATAGAGGTCGAGACGGGTACCGGCGACATTAAAATCCTGAACTATGTCATCGCCCATGATTGCGGCGTGATGGTGAACCCGCTGGTCATCGACGGGCAGGTCACCGGCGGCGCGGCGCACGGCATCGGATTCGCGATGTTCGAAAAGATGATCTGGGACGACCAGGCCCAGCCGCAATCGACGAACCTCGCGGAGTATCTCATTCCGGGGTCCACCGAAGTGCCGAATGTCAGGATCGAACACATCGTCGTGCCGTCCTCCCAGAACCCGCTTGGCGTCAAGGGCGTGGGCGAAAGCGGGCTGGTCCCCGTCCCCGCCGTCATTGCCTCGGCGGTCGACGACGCGCTCTCGAACAGTAATGTCCGCATTACCGATGTGCCGCTCAGCCCGTCGGCAATACTTGAATTGCTTCATAACCGCTAATCGGGCGATAATGGAAATCTGATAATAGAAACCTATCGTCTTCCGGAATGGCAGGAGAACCCACATGGCACGTTTCAAAGACTACATCCCCCACGGTGTAATCCCGGCGACGCTCGCCGCCTTCGATGCCGACTTCGAATTCGACTGGGCCGAGACCCGGCGTCACCTGTCTTTTGTCGCCGATGTGGACGGCGTCACCGCCATCACGGTGAACGGTCATGCCTCGGAAGTGCATGCCTGCACGTTCGATGAACAGACCCGGATGCTGGACGAGGCCGCCGACGAGATCGGCGACCGCATGCCGCTGATCGCCGGCATCTATGCGGACGGCACCCACGAAGCCGTCCGCCTTGCCAGAATGTCCGAAGCGCATGGCGCCTCCGCCCTGCTCTGCTTCCCGCCGAACTCCATGGGCATGGGCGGCATCCAGCACCGTCCCGAGATGGGCATCAATCATATGAAGATGATCGCGGATGCGACGGACCTGCCGATGATCGTCTTCCAGTATTCCAACGAACTGGGCTACCCTCTGGATACGCTGGTGCGTATCTGCGAAGAGGTCCCCAGCGTCAAAGCCATCAAGGACTGGTCGCCGCCGCAGGTGCATGACCGCCACATCAAGACGCTGCACGCGCTGTCGCGTCCGGTCACCGTGCTGTCGACCAATTCGGCCTGGCTTATGTCGTCGCTGGTGATGGGCGCCGACGGGCTGCTCTCCGGCGCAGGCTCGGTTATCGCCGATCTGCAGTCGGCCCTGTTCAGGGCCGTGAAGGCGCAGGACCTTGCCAAGGCGCAGGAACTGGCGGACCGCATCTATCTCACCACGCAGGTATTCTACTGCGATCCGTTCGGCGACATGCATAACCGCATGAAAGAAGCTCTCATTCTTCTCGGCCGCCAGGACGGCGCCGCGGTCGTCCGCCCGCCCTTGATGAAGCTGACAGAGGCCGAAATCGCCCGCATCGCCGAAGCCATGCAGGCGGCCGGGATCACGCGTGACGGCGCCCTGCGTCTGAACAGCACCGCGATCGCGGCCGAATAAGGCTGTCGCCGGCGGCTTCTAGCCGCCGAGGAAGTATTTAATCCAACGCTGGTAATCGTCGCCCCGGGTTACGCTTGTCATCAATTCGCCCGAAGCTTTGCCCGTGATCTCGCCGGGCGGCGTGCCGTCGCGCAACGCCTTCAGCGTGGTGTAGGTCGCCTGCACCGCCGCCATGAACGGGTGATGCCCCTGCAGGCTGATACGCACATTGTGCTTCGCAAGGTAGTCGCGGTCGCCCAGCACGCCTGCGCCCGAGCCGCCGAAAAAGATCGGTATATCCAGCGCTCCCGAGACCGCTTCAACATCCTCACGCGTTGACACCCCGGTAAAGAACATCGCATCGACGCCGGCTGCCTGATAGGCGCGCCCGCGCGCGATCGCATCGTCCAGCCCGTTGATCGAGGCGGCGCTGGTGCGCCCGGCAATGACCAGCGACGGATCCTGACGCCCGGCGAGGGCCGCTCTCATCTTGCCGACCCCTTCCTCGACCGACAGCACCCGCGTCGATCCCACCGTGCCGAAAGGCTGCGGCAGATCGGTATCCTCGATCGTCAGCGCCGCGACGCCGGCGGTCTCCAGCTCCTCGACGGTGCGTTTCACGTTCAGGGCATTGCCGTAGCCGTGATCCGCATCGACCAGCAGCGGCAGGTTGCCCGCGCGGTTGATGCGATAGGCCTGCTCCGCGAATTCCGACAGGGTGAGGACAATGAGGTCCGGCGCGCCGAGCACGGCGAGCGACGCGACCGAGCCCGCAAACATGCCGACTTCGAAACCGATATCCTCGGCGATACGCGCGGATACCGGATCGAACACCGATCCCGGGTGAACGCAGATTTCGGTCTCCAGCAGGGCGCGGAATTTCTCGCGGCGGGGTGTCCAGTGCACGGGCAGTCTCCTTCATTTCATCTGCCCATTGCTGACATGCCGCCCGGCGCCGATCAAGCGCCGATCCAGCGGCGATCCAGCCATCCCGGCTCATCGGTTCAGATCATGCTTGTTGCGCCGCCGTCCCGGCGGTATATCAGGGCCCTCGATTAGCCGGCTTAGCTCAGTTGGTAGAGCATCTGATTTGTAATCAGGGGGTCAGGGGTTCGAATCCTCTAGCCGGCACCAATGTTTTCAATGCCTTAGCGGAAATCCGCTAAGGCATTTCTTTTTCTGGTAGCCACATGGTAGCCACCCGAACGAAACTCAATCAGTGTTTTACCGGTGGAATGGCCGCCAACGCCCTCACGCCATCGAGGTGCGACGAGCCGTAATCATCGATCGATACCCGCTGCCTTTCGACGAGCCGCCCGCCAAGTCTCGCCAGCCCCATGCAGGCTGAAACTGCGGCGCTGCACTGGTTGGCCTTTAGGGCCGCCTCATATGTCGCTCGCAAGGCCGCAGCGATCTCGGCGAACGTGATTTCGTTATCGGCCGCCAGGTCCACTTTCAATTCCGCAATCCTCACCGCAACCCGACCGTGGTTCAGTAACTCGCTCGCCCGGGCATGGACGGTGGCCGTCTGCATGTTCGTCGCGTCATAGGCCCGCCGATACGCTTCCGATGCATTGCCGATCGCAACGTATTCGGCGGCGAACGCCTCTTGCTTGGGGGTTAGGCGCCAATTGGAAATTGCCATCTCACAGATATCCTCAAACATCGAACTAAATTTGCTTCAGTATAATTTTTTTGTCGTGTGGCGACATTCAGTAAAAATATCTTTTTCTGCGATCATCCAATCCTTTTTCCATACAGCATCAAGCTGTAGCTGCTCTCCAAGTCAGCACCTGCTATAGTTTCAATCCATCGCACGTGGTATTCGACCCAACTGTAGTTGACCTCCAAAGCAACATGTGAGACAGCCAAGAACCAGTGCCGTCGCGACTGAAACAGTCCCGATGAGATCCTCTAAAAAATAAAGTGTTCAATATGAAAAAATATCTTTCACTCGTGCTTTGTGTCTTCGTTTTAACCGCAACAGCTAATACTGCTCAAGCCTTTGATAAAAAAGATCTATCAAAAGTGAAAAAGACCTGGACTTGTATACAGTGCAACCTGGTCGGGGCCAACCTGAGAAAGCTGGGCTGGCTCAACGTGTTTGGTAAGGTCGACCTGAGATTTGCCAACCTGAGCCGGGCTAACCTGACCAAGGCCAAACTGAGAAAGGCCCTTCTGACTAGGGCCGACCTGAGCGGGGCCAACCTGACCAAGGCCAAACTGATGAAGGCCAACCTGAGCGGGGCCAACCTGACCAAGGCCAACCTGAGCGGGGCCGACCTGAGCGGAGCCTACCTGACCGGGGCCAACCTGACCGATGCCAACCTGTTCGGGGCCAACCTGACAGATGCCAATTGGACAGACGACAGCAAATGCGGCAAAGGCTCAATCGGAAAGTGCGTTAGTGACAAAAAGTCCAATATACCGGACAACGACCGCGTACGCGGCTCCACGCTGCACATATTGGATCATGACTTTACTAAAGAGGATGCTGATATGAAGGTAGAACCATACGATATTCGGGGCAAATAAACCTTAACGAGGTCTTGTTTTGTTCAAAAACTCGCAGCACAAGACCTCGCCCGTGAATGTGTCCGTAAGAAATACAAAGGGTGTTGAGTAGAACCTAACCGAGTGCCCGATAGACACTCGCCCTGTCCTTCCCCCCTAAAACTGGGCCATTATTTTTAGAGGCTGAGGGAGGATGCGATGGCTCGGAAACGACATTCGGACGAGGATATACTGAAGCTTCTGCACGAGATTGAGGTGACGCTGGCGAATGGCAGCGACGTGGCGTCGGCCTGTCGTAGT
>JAYOMI010000132.1:6735-8139 GCA_038120765.1 Rhodospirillaceae bacterium | reverse complement strand
GCCCGCGGCTGGGCGCGCCCCGAGGCGACAGAGCTGATCGACCCGTTTTACCGCAAGCCGCCGCTGCTCGCGCCCCAATCCCTCACCCACGGCATTCCGGAGCGCATCGACTATCGGGGGAACGAACTCGAAGCGCTGGATGAAGATGCCGTGCGCGCGGCGGCGAAGGCGCTGCAGGCAGACGGTGTTGAATCGGTCGCGGTCAGTTATCTGTTCAGTTTCCAGAACCCGGCCCACGAACAACGCACGGCCGAGATCCTCGCCGAGGAATCGGATGCCTGGAGGGTGTCGCTGTCATCCGTGGTGCTGCCGACCATCCGCGAATATCCACGCCAGTCGACGACTGTCATCGACGCCTATGTCGGGCCGATCATGCAGCGCTACCTGGAACGACTGTCGGACAGGCTGGTGGAACGTGGCGTTGTCACGCCACAGGTCTTCCTGATGCAGTCCAATGGCGGGCTGATGCGGATCACCATCGGGGCCCGTTTTCCGAACCAGACCCTTCTGTCGGGTCCGGCGGGCGGCGTTGTCGCCGGCGAGGAGCTTGCCCGCATAACCGGCCAGCAGGAGATCGTGACGCTCGATATGGGCGGGACATCGACCGACATTGCGATGATCACCCGCGGGCGCGCGAACGAGACCAGCGAGGGCAAAATCGCCGGTCAGGATATCGGCACGCCGATGCTCCAGGTCCGCACGCTGGGGGCCGGCGGTGGCACGATTGCCCGGATCGGGCCGGACGGGCTGCTCAAAGTCGGGCCTGACAGCGCCGGCGCCCTGCCGGGGCCTGCCTGCTATGGACGGGGCGGCGAACTGCCGACCGTCACGGACGCCAACCTCGTGCTGGGTGCTCTCGCATCGGACAATGTCCTTGGCGGGCGCATGACGCTCGACAAGACGGCCGCGGAGACCGCGATCGGAACGCATGTCGCGGAGCCGCTTGGCCTCTCGGTCGAGGAAGCAGCGGCGGGTATTCTGAGGATCGTGAATACAAATATGGCCGTGGACCTCCGGCTGGCGTTCCAGTCCCTGGGGGAAGACCCGCGCAGATACATGCTGGCGGCGTTTGGCGGCGCAGGGCCGTTGCATTCGACCCTTCTTGCCCGCGATCTGAAAATTCCGCGCGTGCTCGCGCCGCTTTATCCGGGTCTGAACAGCGCGATGGGTCTGCTGCAGACATCCGTGCGCCACGTCTATCTGCAGTCTTCCGTCTCCCGTTTGTCCGAAATTACGCCGGCGCGCATGAACGGGATCTTTGCCGGGCTTGAAGCGCGGGCCAGGGAAGATGTCACCGAAGAGGGGTTTGCACCCGATCAGGTCACGATCACGCGCCAGGTCGATATGCGGTATCAGCATCAGGGCTATCAGCTTCCCGTCGACTGTCCCACAGACGCGCTGACA
>JAYOMI010000132.1:2998-6725 GCA_038120765.1 Rhodospirillaceae bacterium | reverse complement strand
CCGGTTGCCTGTCCTGCAGGCGATCTCGCGGAAACCGACAAGCTGGGGCTGAAATCGGGATTCGATGCGGCGCATCAGCGGGTCTATGGCGCCAGCGCCCCGGATGAAGACGCGGAAGTGGTCACGTTCCGAGTCATCGCCGAGATTGCGGTTCCCCGGCTCACGCTCCGGGAACTCGATGAAGGCGGAGACGCATCCGGTGCGCGGATCGCGACGCGCCCGCTCTATGATCTTGAGGCCGCGGGTTTCATGGATGCCGCCATCTATGACCGGTCGAAGCTGCGGGCGGGGGACAGGCTGGAGGGGCCGGCGGTGGTCCAGCAATTCGATTCCACGACGGTGATCCTGGCGGGAATGTCCTGCATCGTCGATCCCTGGGGCAACCTGATCATAGAGACCGGAGAAGCAGCATGAGCCTCGATCCGATTACGACAGAAGTTGTTCTGAGCCGGGTCCGGGAAACGACCGAGGCGATGGCCCATGCGCTGTTCCATTCGGGCTACTCGCCTATCCTGCGGGAAAGCCAGGACGGGACGGCGGGTCTGACCGATGCCGACGGGCAGGTGATCATGGTCGGCGGCGGGCTGCAGTACCATTCGATGCTCTATACGAAAGCGGTCGAGAGCCTGCTCGCCGTTTATCCCGCCGATACCATGCGACCGGGTGACAGTTTCGTTTGTAACGACCCGTATCAGGCGGGCAACAGTCACGTGCCGGACATGGTGGTGCTGACACCCGTGTTTTATGAAGGCCGCCGGATTGCTTTCGGGGTGTCGGTTGCGCACAAGGCCGATCTCGGCGGGCTGGTGCCGGGGTCGTCAGGCGCGGCGTCGCGGGAAATCTTTCACGACGGGCTGCGGCTGCCGCCGGTGCGGTACTGGACCGAAAAGGGCGTCGTGCCGGAGATTGAGCATATCATCCGTACGAATAGCCGGGTGCCGGACGTGGTCGTCGGTGATCTGCGCGGGCAGGTCGGGTCCACGCGCCTCGGCGCGGCGCGGCTGATTGCACTGTCGGACGAGTATGGCGTCGATACGCTCGTCGAGGCGATGCAGAGCCTGATCGACCGCACGCGCGACCGTCTGCGGGCCGAGATCGCTTCCTGGCCCGATGGCGAGGCGGAGGCGGAAGGTTATATGGATCACGACGGGGCCGACCTGAACACGCCGGTCAAAATTCATGTCCGGATTGTGAAGAAAGGCGACAAGCTCACAATCGATTTTTCGGGTTCCGATCCGCAGACAAAGGGACCGATAAATACCCCGGCCCAGACCTGCAAGGCCGTCGCGCTTCTGGCGACGATCGCCGCGTCCGATCCAACGATCCCGGTCAATGCCGGCGCGTTCGCGGCGCTGGATTTTGTGCTGCCGGACGGCCGGGTTGTCAGCCCGACCTTCCCGGCGACGGTAAACCACTATTTCCCGACGTCGCACCTCGCCTATGCCTGCGTGGTCGCGGCACTCGGAAAGCTGAACCCGGCCCGCGCCGTGGCGCCCCCGGGGCTCGGCAACGGGGCCGTTGCGATCGGTTACAAAGAGGGACGAAACGGCAGGCCGACCGTTCAGTACGAACTGATGGTCACGTCGCTCGGCGGGACCGCCGAACATGACGGCACCCCGATGGTCATGGGGATGTGCCACTTCACACCCTCGACCCCGGTCGAAATCGTCGAGACCGAATACCCGATACGCATTCGAAAATTCGATATCTGGGAGGACTCGGCGGGCGCCGGACGGACCCGGGGCGGGATCGGATTCGTGCGCGAATACGAAATGCTGTCGGACGTCATACTGACCGCGAGGACCGCCAATCACGAACAGCCGGGCTGGGGCGTGGCCGGGGGCGAAGGGCCGCCGGTCTGCGTCACCACGATCAATCCGGATGGGCCCGATGCAACGGAGTTGGCCGCGCTGGATACCCGGGAGGCCCCGGCCGGAACCGTTGTCCGGTTACAGCAGACGGGCGGCAGCGGATACGGCGATCCGTTAGAACGGGATGCCGCGCGGGTGCTCTCGGATGTCCGGAACGGCTACCTGTCGGCGGGTGCGGCACAGGACAAATACGGTGTCGTGATCGTCGACGGCCGGGTCGATGCGGCGGCGACCGCATTGAGGCGAAAGCGTTAATCTTTCGACGGGTATGAAGGGCTGTTTTCAGAACGTCCGTTAACCCTGTTTTTCGCGCCGTGTTTTGGCGCGGATTCGGGAAAAAATTAAAATAAAATTTGATCAAAAATCGGGCAGATTCTAACGCCTTGATTTTAAATAAATAAAAATGTGAAAATGGTTAATTTTCGTAAATTAATTTTAAGAAGAAATACAATACTTATTGAAATTAACCAAGTATAGAACACACATTACCTGCTGACAGGACGGTTATTAACCGGCGGACACGGTTAACAAAGCAGGTGTTGTGATGAGATACTTAACGGCAATCATTCTTTCTCTCGCTGTTGTTGCGGCGACGGCTGATGTTCAGGCGAAAGGCCTTGGCGACGGTAAGAAGGCGGGCTACAGCCCCGATCTCCATTGCCTGGCGCAAAACATCTATCACGAAGCGCGGGGAGAGCCGATGGTCGGCAAGGTCGCCGTGGCGCATGTGGTTCTGAACCGCGCGGCCGACCGGCGCTGGCCCGGGCGGATTTGCTCCGTGATCAAGCAGGGCGGTTACAAGAAGCGTCACCGATGCCAGTTTTCCTGGTGGTGCGACGGTCGTAGCGATAAGCCGCGGGATAGCGCCGCATGGAAGGAAAGCCTGCATGTCGCCAAGCTGATCAAGCAGGGCGTCGTGAACGACCCGACGAACGGGGCGCTGTGGTATCACGCGGTCAGCATAAACCCGTCCTGGGCGAAGAAGCTGGACCGCTATGCACGGATCGGCCAGCACATCTTCTATACCGACCCCAAACGTGCCCTGCAGCAGGTTGCCGACGCGTCGGAATAATCCTGCGGCGCGCCGCCGCCCCGCTCACCGCCATATGAAGTAAGCAGCATCCGGCTGGTGAGGGGACGGCAAAGCGTGAAGGCCCCCGGCGGTCTCTCAGGTTGCGCATTCGACGCAGCGGGCGATCGCCGGGTGCAGTTCCAGACGTTTCTCGGCGATCTCGTCGCCGCATTCAACGCAGTAGCCGAACTTACCTTCATCGAGACGTTTGAAAGCCGCATCGATCTGCGCGATCTCCCTCCGGCGACGTTCTATGGTCGCCTGGGCCATGGCCTGGCCCTGAAGAGCATCCATCCGAGATAGCCGACCCTGGACCTGCTGATCGAGTTCTACCGGGGCTGCGGATTCTGCCGCGTTCTCGATCGATGCGGTCAGCGCGGCTTTGCGCGCTTCAAGCAGTGCGCGGAATTTTTCCGTATCGATTGTCAGGAGATTATGCCGCCGTCACGTCCGGGTTCCGGGAAATGGCCGGGGGAGACGGAAAACGACAGAGGCGCCCCGCAGGAGCGCCTCTTCTCGATAGCCAATATCGTCGATCCCGCCTATGCCGCGACGGTCGCGCGGCGGCGCAGCAGGTAATGCGCCGTGCAATGCTCGGCGCAGTAGTGCCGCCCGGGCTGGTTGGTCTTGCCGCAGATATGCAATCCGAACTTGCCGGCCTCGTCGCTCGGCCAGCGGCACATCCAGGGCTCCACGTCGGCCGACGGATGATGGAAGACGGGCTCTTCAAAGATGACGGGTTCCGGTTCCGGCTCCTTCTTCGGCAGCTCCGTGCCTCGCTGTA
>JAYOMI010000132.1:0-2988 GCA_038120765.1 Rhodospirillaceae bacterium | reverse complement strand
AGACTGGATCGGGCGCAAACAGCTTGCCGAGAACGTCACGGCGATGGCGGGTGTGCAGCCCGCGCTTCCTGGGTCTTGCCTCACGAGGCTTTGCAATGACCTTCTCGCGCGGCTCTAAGCCCATCCTGTGAGCTTTGCCGATCACGGCATTCCGCGTAACGCCGCCACCCAGTTTCTCCGCAATCTGTCGCGCCGATAGACCTTCCGCCCAAAGACGCGTGAGTGTCTCGACTCTTTCGGGACTCCACTGCATCACTTTCCCCTCCTCATGACTGTACTCTTGTGCCAACCCGTACTACATGCTCTACATGAAGTATGTTACAAACTCGTAAATACTATATATGGGTATGCGCCAAGAGCAACCGGAATCTGCCGTTTTTTGCAAATTTCCTGTGGAAAGCCTCACCTGGGGATAAGCTTTCGTAAGCTGTTGTTATTGCACCGCAATAGAGCCGAATCGCCAAGTCCGTGCCTGTGGATGGATGAGATACCCCCAGCCCTGTGCGCAGTTCCGGGCAAAACAGGCCGGAAAACGGGGGACTTTCAACCCGTTTGAGCGCCCTTGTAGCTCGTCAGATTGATGATCTCGAGCACGTTGCCGTCGGGGTCGTGGAAATAGGCGCGTGGCCCGTTCACGGCGCCGCCCTGACGGTCTTCCTCGAAGAAAACATCCACGCCGTTTGCGATCAATTCCTGCTTCGCGCTCTCATAGTCGTCGGCGTCGACGATGAAGGCATGATGCACGTCATGGTCGTCCGGGTTGGTCCGCGCGTCCGATCTCGAAAGGATCAGGCAATCCCCGCCGCAATCGAGGAAAACCATGCCGCGGTCGTGGTTCACCTGGATCGCCGTCATGCCGAGCAGCTTGGTATAGAAAGCCATGCTGCGAACGGTATCGGTGACCGGCAGGGTAAAATGGGCAAGTCCTTTGGTCTTGATCATCGGTGCGATCCTTCCTGTTTCGGTCCGGGGCAGTATGCCGGGTACGCTTCGCCAATCCGCCCCGAGAACCAGCGTGTAAACAATCTCGTAAAAATAGCCGCTGAATGCCATTCACGCGACTCCCCACGCGCGTTCGATCAGCGATCGCCAGCCGGATGATGACGGATTTGTCTCCGGCTATCGCCTCGCGCCCGCTCTCTGTATTAAGCTGGCCCGATAATATTTCGCGCAGCGGGGGGCTCGGACAATGACATACGATATAGCAATAATCGGCGGCGGGTTCGCCGGGCTGACAGCAGCCAATCATGCGGCGCTTGGCGGCGCGCGGCCGATTGTGTTTGAAGCGGGCGAAGACGATCTGTACATGTGCAATTCGCGCGTCGCCACCGGTGCGCTGCACGTGGCGTTTCACGGCCCAGAGGAGCCCGCTGAAGACCTGTATGCGGCTATTATGGAGGGCTCGGACGGCACGGCGCGGCCGGATCTCGCCCGCACGGTCGCAGATAACGCGCAGGCCACTATCGATTGGATGCGCGACGAAGGCAGCGAATTTCTGCAGCATCCCCGCAGGTCCTGGGGAATGCCGATGATGGCGCCCGGCAGGGCAATGCGCGCCGGTCTGGACTGGGAAAAAAGCGGTCCCAACCTGTTTCTGCAGTCCCTCGCCAGAAAACTCTACGCGCGCGGCGGGGAATTGCGCCGGGGAGCCCGTGTCGCAAGCCTGATTGTCGAGGACGGCGCTGTGAGCGGCGTCGTGCTTGCGAATGGCGAGCGGATTTCGGCGAAAGCCGTCGTCATAGCCGATGGCGGCTTTCAGGCCGACCGGCAGCTGATCGCGGAACACATCACCGCCGATCCGCAGAAGGTCCGCCAGCGCAACACGGAAACGGGCAGGGGAGAAGGGCTGCGAATGGCCGCGGCTGCAGGTGCCGCGCTCGTCGGGCTGGAGACGTTCTACGGCCATGTGCTCAGCCGCGACGCGCTGACCAACGAGAAGCTCTGGCCGTACCCCCAGCTCGATGTGCTCTGTGCCAAGGGCGTGGTGGTGACCGACGACGGCCGCCGGTTCTGCGATGAGGGGATCGGCGGGATTTACGTCACCAATGCCATCGCCGGGCTCGCAGATCCGCTGTCAGCAACGGCTGTTTTCGATTCATCCGTCTGGGAAGACGCGAAAGAGAGCGACATCGTCCCGCCCAACCCGTCGCTGACGGAAAACGGCGGGACGGTGCTGCAGGCCGACACGCTGACGGAACTGGCGGCGAAGGCGGGTCTGGATGCCGCGGGTCTGGCGGCGACGGTCGATGCGTTCAACGGGCTGGTCCGCGCCGGCGATGCGCCCGCGCTGAGCCCGACACGGACGACCGAAGCCTTTCAGCCGCATCTCTGCGAGAAGGCGCCGTTCTATGCAATCCCGTTATGCGCAGGCATCACGGTGACATCGGGCGGTGTGGCCGTCGACGGACGGGCGAGAGTGCTGAACACGGCCGGCGAGGTAATCCCGGGTCTTTATGCCGCCGGCTCCGCCGTGGGTGGCCTCGAAGGCGGCCCCAGGGCCGCTTATGTCGGGGGGCTGATCAAGGCCTTCGGGATCGGGCGGGTCGCGGGGCGCGAAATCGCCTCAACAATTACAGGGCGCGCCCCCGAAACGGTCTGAACGCCAACCCTCGATGGCCGATAACGAGACGGCCCGCGACTAAATCGCCAGATATTGCTGGCGCAGGTCCGCATCGTCGAGTGTCCTTCCCCCCTAAGACTGGGCCATTATTTTTAGAGGCTGAGGGAGGCAGCACCGCGATGAGCTCTTTAACGGGGATATATTCTACAGTGTGAAAGAAGCTCAGAACGTCATTGAGAAGTGGCGACGGCACTACAACACGAAGCGACCACATTCAGCCCTTGGATACAGGTAGCCAGCACCCGCAAGCATCATCCCTAAGGAGGTCAAAGGAATGATGCACTAACATTCGAACCGGACCAGTCAGTGGGGGCAGGTCAATCTCAGAAATAAAATTATTTAGGGTGGGAACATATCGCAATGATTGA
>JAYOMI010000131.1:0-8177 GCA_038120765.1 Rhodospirillaceae bacterium | reverse complement strand
ATATTGTTCTGATCTTCATAGTCCGAACGAGGTGCCCTGCCAACGCCTCACCCGCCGCTGCGCAATTGTGTCGCGCGGCGCAGCAGGCGATGAAGATGGCCCTCCCGGATGCCCATGTCGTCGAGATGGGTGACGGTATTGGCAAGATAGTCGATATTCGGGCCACGTTTCCCGGCGCAGGATGCGATCCGCCGCGCCGTTTCCTCGAATTCCAGCCGCCCGGCGAAGCCCGGTTCCCGCCGGTCGACTACAAGGGTGTACCCCTCTACGCTCCTGTCCGGCAGCTGCAGGCGGATCGGGCGGCAGATATAGATCGGGTCATGCGCCATTTCCCGGGCTTCTATCTCGCGGATAGCGTGGTCCCTTGATGCGGCATCGACATACAGGGCGACACCCGTGCAGGACCCGCCCCGGTCGAGACCCAGCGACAGTCCCGGATTTTCGGGCGTGCCGCGATAGTTCTCCGAATTCACGCAGAACGACCGGTGATATCCGTAAATCCTGGCAGGCTGGCTGTCCGCCGGCGGGAAGGGCGTATCCCACATCAGCGATCCATAGGCGAAGAACCAGAACCCGCCCGGTTCAGCGATGTTCAGGTAGCCGATCCGGGTCATTCTGCGGTCACGGTATGACGGGTGATGAGAAACACGCCCGTGACCGCGATGGCGAAGCCGCCCAGCGCGATCAGCCCCATGGTTTCGCCATAGGTGATCCATCCCAGGAATACGGCGGTGGGGGGCGTCAGATAGAACAGGCCGGACACGCGCGATGCTTCCCCGTGCCGCAGCATCAGGTAGAGCAGGTTGGTCGCGCCGATGGTGAGGATGAAGACGAGCCAGACCCACGTGAAAATAAGCTCGTTGCTCCACACGATCTCGCCGCTTTCGATCGCCATGGCGATACAGAAATTACAGAAACCGGCAGCCGTCTGCTGGACGATCATCACCACCCGTAAATCCGAGTTGGCGCAGAATTTCTTCTGATAGAGGGATCCGAACGTGATGAAGATTGGCGTCAGGCCGGCGAAGATGAACCCGGTGGTCGTTCCCGCGCCGACGCCCATGCGCTCGGAAAGGACGATGAAGACCCCCACAAACCCGAGCGCAAACCCGGCCCATTGCACGCGGTTGACGCGTTCGCCGAGGGCGAAGCCGACGACAGCCGCCGTCAGCAGGGGCTGCATGCCGGCGATCAGCGCGGCAACCCCCTGGCTGACATTGCCGTCCAGCGCCATGAACATCGATCCGAGATACAGGCACTGGAGCGTGATGCCGACAACCGCGATATGGCCGATTTCCCGCCAGTCCGGCCACGGGAAGCGGGCAATCAGCGCATAAAGCCCGACAAGCGCGACAACGATGGCGGACCGCACCCAGAGCAGGGTGAACGGCTCCGTGTATTCGAGGCCTAACCGCGTAATCGGAAAGCCCGATGCCCAGCTCAGGATGAACAGGAACGGCATGGCACGGATAAACAGGGACTGGCCCGCCATCACCTGGTTCTCACGGCCATGGCGACACCGGCCATCGCGACCAGCATGCCGGATATGGCGAGCCAGGACATGATCTCCCCGAACATGGCCCAGCCCATCAGTGCGGTCGTCGGCGGGCTGAGATAGATAAGACTCGTTACCCTGGTGGCGGCCCCGCGCTGTATGAGCCAGTAGAACAGGCAGCTCGCGATCACGGACAGCCCGATTGCCGACCACAGGACCGCGAAGACGAAATCCAGCGTCCAGTCGATATGCGTCGTCTCGAACGCTGCGGCGAGCCCCAGCATGGCGACACAGGAGACGATCGTCTGCAGGGCGACGCCGGTGCGGATGTCGAACGGCCCGCAGTATTTTTTCTGATACAGCGTCCCGAGCGTGATCCCGACCAGCCCGCCGATCAGCGCGCCAAGCCCCCAAAGCGTATCGGTCGGAGAGACAATGCGGTCCCAGACAACGAGGGCGAGACCGATAAATCCCAGGATCAGGCCGATCCAGTTATTCCGGCTGATCCGCTCGCGCAGCACGAAACCGGCAAGCACGCCCGTCAGCAGCGGCTGGAGACCGACAACGAGGGCCGTGACGCCGGTGGAGACACCGAGCCACAGGCCGTAATAAACCCCGGCGAGGTAGCAGACCTGGATGCCGATTCCGGCGATCATGATATGCAGTGCCGCGCGGAACGTTGCGGGCCAGGATGCTTTGAGTATGAAGCAGGCAGGCACCATGATGGCCGTCGCGACCACATAGCGGGCGGCCATAAGGGTAAAGGGCTCCGCGTAGGGGAGCCCGTACTTGGCGGCGACAAAGCCGCTTGCCCAGAAGAAGATAAACAATGCCGATACCACGGCGAGGACGGTCCGGGATATCTGGGGTTGGCAAGGTGGCTCGTTGTTCATTTTGAAGGTCTGTGACTGTGGACCGGACGGTAGCGGGCGGCTTTCCTGACGACGAAAAAGGGGGAATCAGATAACGGAGACTGTGACCATTTTGCGACGGGGAAACCAGCGGATCGATTTATTTCCGATCGCCCGCTATATCACTGTAATGACGTCAGCACCAATCCGCATAATCGTTATGGCCGTCGCGACCCTGCTTGTCGCAGGCGGCCTCTACACCGCGTACTGGTACAGCGCTGCCGCCAGCCTGCAGGAAGGGATAGATCGCTGGGTCCAGGATCGTCGTGCCGCGGGCTGGACTGTCGAGCTTGGGACTCCCGATATCACCGGGTTCCCGATGCGGCTGGAGGTGTTTTCCCAGACGCCCCGCATATCCGGGCCCCGGTCCTTGTGGTGCTGGGTCGCGCCCAACATCATCGCCAGTGCCAGGCCTTGGTCGCCGCGCGAGATCAGTGTCTCTGCGCCGGGAATTCATGTCGTCACGCTGAGGGCGGGGGATGTCTGGATCGAACTTGGCGAAGCCGAGGTCGATATCGTGGTCGGTGAGCGGCAGGTCGGTAACGTGATCGGGCGTTTTTCCGGCATCCGGCTGCGCCTCCCTGCGGGCGAAAGATTCAGTGCCGGGTCCGCGGTTGTCCGGCTGCGTGATTCCGTTGCCGCCGACCCGGAGATAAACGCAGACGCGAGTATCCCCGGAACGGCGCCACCCGACAGGGGGCTCGGGGTAGCTCTGGACTCGCAGGAGATCACCCTTCCGGAAGAATGGCGGCCTGTACTTGGGCGGAATGTCGGCAAGTTCGCGCGGGATGCGGTGATCATGGGAGATATCGTGCCTGGGGGGGCGCTCAAGGACGCGCTTGCGCGCTGGCGCAATGACGGGGGGACGGTGGAGGTTTCCGCGCTAGCGCTTGACTGGGGTGTTTTGGGGTTGCGCGCAAACGGCACGTTCGCGCTTGATGAAAATCTCCAGCCCGAGGGCGCGATGGCCGCTGATCTAAGAGGAATGGATGCAACGATAGAGCGCCTGCTGGGCGCGGGTGTCATCGACTCCCGCGCGGCCTTCGCCGCGCGGCTTGCCAACCGCGCCCTTACGTTAACCGGCGGGCCGGCACGGGTGCCGCTAACCCTTCAGAATCAGCGCCTGTTTGTCGGTCCGGCGCCAGTCCTGCGGATAAAACCCGTCAACTGGAACTAGGGGGCTCGTCCTCGGGCGTCGGCGGAATGTGCTGGCCGGCCTCGACGACGCCGCGGCGGATTTCCCGGGTCCGCCGGAACAGGGCTTCAAGCGTATCCCCGTCTCCGACGCGGATGGCCCGCTGCAATCCTGCGAGGTCTTCCGACAGGCGTCCGAGCATTTCGAGAACCGCATCCCGGTTGGCGATGAAAATGTCGCGCCACATGACTGGATCGGACGCGGCGATACGGGTGAAATCCCTGAATCCGGATGCGGAATATTTCACCACTTCGGATTTGATTTGCTCTTCCAGGTCAGTCGCGGTGCCGACAATCGTATAGGCGATCAGATGCGGCAGGTGCGATGTGATGGCCAGTACCTGGTCGTGATGTTCCGGTTCCAGGTAGTCGATATTGCTTCCGGCGCGGGTCCACAGCTCGGCAACCTTGTCGATGGCGCCCTGGTCGGTGCCGGGCGGGGGCGTAATCAGGAACCAGCGTCCCTCGAACAGGGTATCGAAACCGGATTCAGGGCCAGAATTCTCGGTGCCGGCAATCGGATGGCCGGGGACGAAGTGCACACCCGCCGGCAGGTGCGGTGAAACGGCTTTTATCGCCGATGCCTTGACCGAGCCCACGTCGGTGACGATCGCGCCGGGTTTCAGTGCAGGCGCTATCGCCTCGGCTATCGCGCCGTAGGTCAGGACGGGGGTACAGATCATCACAAGGTCCGCACCCTCGGCGGCGACCGCAGGGTCTTTCGTGACCTCGTCGGCGAGGCCGAGTTCGAGAACCGTGTTCAGGGTATCGTCCGATCGCGCGCAGGCGATGATGGACCCCGCGAGGCCGTCACGCCGCATGACGCGGGCGATGGAGGAACCGATCAGCCCGATACCGATAAAGGCGACCCTGTCGAAAAGGGGAGCGGTCATTTCCTGTCCATGAACTCTGCGACGGCGTCAGCGACGGCCCGCATTTCGGTTTCTATTCCGACGGTGATCCGAACACCGTCCGGAATGCCGGCGCTGGCCGTGCTGCGGGGAATGATCCCGCGCGAGGCCAGGAATTTCATCGCGGAAGCGGCGTCGTGGACCCCGTCCTCGGGAAACCGGGCAAGGACGAAATTTCCATAGCTCGGGACGGTATCGAGACCGCATTCCGCCAGCCGTTCGGCCAGCCAGGGAAGCCAGGCGACATTATGGTCACGAGACCGTGTCAGGAATTCGACATCCTTTATGGCGGCGATCCCGGCGGCCTGCGCGGCGCTGGTCACATTGAACGGAGGCCGGATGCGGTTCAGCACATCGGCGATGACCTCTGGGCAGTAGGCCCAGCCGAGCCGCACGGCGCCCAGCGCGTAGATCTTCGAAAACGTCCGTGTCATGACGACATTCTCGCCCGCATCGACCAGTTCGATACCTGCCGTGTAATCGTTCCGCGTCACGTATTCGGCGTAGGCGGCATCAATCACCAGAAGAATATCGTCGCGCAGCCCCTGGCGGAGCGCCGTGACCTCATCCCGGGTGAGCATTGTACCCGTCGGGTTGTTCGGATTGGCAAGATAGACAATCCGCGTCCGATCGGTGACGCCGGCGAGCAGGGCATCGACGGTCACGGTGTAATTCGTTTCGGGGACCTTGACCGGGGTCGCGCCGACGCCGAGGGCGAAGATCGGGTACATCGTGAAGGCGTGTTCGCCGAACAGAATCTCGTCGCCGGGCCCTGCATAGGCGCGTGCGAGCAGGCCCAGCACTTCATCGGATCCGGCGCCGCAGACGATCCGGTCGGGATCGAGGCCGTGCTGCGCGGCGATGGTTTTGCGCAGTTCGACAGATCCGCCATCCGGATAGCGATGCAAGGTGTCCGCCATGTCGCGATAGGCCGCAACCGCTTTGGGGCTTGGTCCCAGGGCACCTTCGTTCGACGACAGCTTGATAATACGCTCGACACCCTGAACCTTGGATGCGCCCGGCACGTAGGGTGCTATGTCGAGAATGCCGGGGCGCGGCGTGAGGGCCGACATCAGCTGCCTCCCCGGTCGGCAATGTCCTCCGCAGAGAAGGGCATTGCGTAGACGCCGATGAAATTCGCCGCTTCGACAATGCCGGTGTCGGGGTCGGTAAGACGGGCGATCCGGGCATCGTCCGGACCGGCATATCCATCCAGTTCCGCCAGGAACACCGATGTGTCGTCGGGCGGCGTTCCGCGGCCGATCAGGCGCAGCGGCTTTATGCCCGCGGCGGCAATGGCATCGTTTAGCCGCGCGCGGCTTATCTCCGGGCTGGTGCGGAGGACGAACAGGCTGCGGTCATGACCGCTTTCCTCCGGCGGTATGGCTGCAATGCAGAGAGCGGAATCGCCGTTTCTGGGTGCGCTCGGCGCGAAGGGGAGACGGACGCAGACGGTGGTCCCGCTGCCGGACATGCCTGCAAGGATCGGCCACCAGGGGGCTGCTTCGCTTTCTTCGGGGATTGGCAGGACACCGACCGTCGCCGATCCGTCCTGCACCGCAGTCAGCACCGCGCGGGCCGATGAATAGAGCGCAAGCGGTGTTTCGGCGCCGAAGTGATCGCGGGCCATATCGCGGCACAGCCGGTTGTTTTCGGTGGCGTAGACCGCGACCGCGAATTCTCCCTGCAAGCGGACCATCGCGGAGACGATTTCGCGCCATATCTGCACGATCGTGGCGCGCGGGAAGGGGCCTTCATGGCGGGCGATCAGGCGACGCAGAATCTGCGCTTCGCGTGCCGGGCGCCATACGGGTCCACCCTGTTTGGAATCGCGGACAGAGGCGGCGATAGCGGCCCGGCGCATCAACAGGGCATGGATATCCTCGTCAATGCCGTTGATTTTTTCCCGCAACGCGGAGAGGGATTTATTGCCGTCTGACATGTATTGGCCAAGCTGGAAAAGAGTTTCGGCACGCGACCCGCTGACCTTGCGGTACTGCGGCGCACAGCCCTCGAAAAGGGACCAATATGTAGTCGGCAGGATAGACAAATGCAAAGAAAACATTGACATAGAAGGGGGGCGACCCTAGCTATCGTCACCCTTTTTAAAGGTGGAATACGGTCCGACAAGACGATGGCTTCGCGCGATATTCCTCACGCTTACGGTGCCGCTATGGCGAATCTGCCCGGGTTTCAGGTGGAGCTCGCGCGCGACAAACCGATGCGGCTGGATTCCGGGGAAACAATCGGCCCCTTTACCATGGCCTATACCACCTGCGGGACCCTGAACGCCGACAAGTCCAACGTGATCCTCGTCTGTCACGCTCTCACCGGCGATCAATATGTGCTGGAAAGCCACCCCCTGACGGGAAAGCCCGGCTGGTGGGAATCGATGGTGGGTCCCGGGAAGCCGATCGATACCGGGCGGTTCTTCATTATTTGCGTCAATGTCCTTGGCGGTTGCATGGGATCGACCGGACCGCGGGATATCAATCCCGCAACCGGCGAACCCTGGGGGCTGGATTTTCCGGTCATTACTATCGGCGACATGGTGCGCGCGCAGGCCCTGCTGCTTGATCACCTGGGGATCGACCAGCTGTTCTGTGCGATTGGCGGCTCGATGGGTGCAATGCAGGTCCTTGAATGGGCGGCCAGGTACCCCGAACGCGTTTTTTCGGCCATGCCGATTGCCGGCGCTGCGCGTCATTCCGCGCAGAACATCGCCTTTCACGAAGTCGGTCGCCAGGCGATCATGGCCGATCCTGACTGGCGCAAAGGCAATTATCTTAAAGAGGGCGCCAACCCCAAGGGCGGTCTGTCCGTCGCGCGGATGGCGGCGCATATTACCTACCTGTCCGAAACGGCGCTGCACCGGAAATTCGGCCGCAAACTGCAGGAGCGCAATGCGGTCAGCTTTGGTTTCGATGCGGATTTCCAGGTCGAGAGCTACCTTCGGCACCAGGGCAGCACGTTCGTCGAGCGTTTCGATGCCAATTCGTATCTCTATATCACCCGCGCTATGGACTACTTCGACCTGGCGGCCGAGCATGACGGAAGTCTCGCGGCCGCGTTCGAAGCGACAAGTGTGCGGTTCTGTATCATTTCCTTCACCAGCGACTGGCTCTTTCCGACGGAGGAAAGTCGGGAAGTGGTGCGGGCACTGAACGCGGTGGCGGCAAATGTCAGCTTTGTCGAGATAGAGACCGACAAGGGCCACGATGCCTTTCTGCTGGACGAGCCCGAGTTTTACCGGACGGTATCCGGGTTTATCGAGGGGGTTGCCGAGCATCGCGGCCTCGGTGCAAAGCCGGGACAGGACGGAAAATGAACGCGGACGGTGGCGGCATTTCTTCGGGAGCCGGCGGGCATGAACTGAAACGCCGGGATCTGGAAATTATCGCCGGTATGATCGCTGACGGCAGCCGGGCACTGGATATCGGCTGCGGCGACGGCGCCCTGCTGGATTACCTGGTCCACCGGAAGAATGTGGATGCGCGCGGTATAGAGCTCAGCCAGGCCGGCGTGAATTCCTGTGTCGCCCACGGGCTGTCGGTTATCCAGGGCGATGCCGATACCGATCTTGCCTATTATCCCGATGATGCGTTCGACTATGTCGTGCTGACCCGCACGCTTCAGGCGACGCGCAATCCGCGGGATGTCGTGTCC
>JAYOMI010000130.1:6173-8193 GCA_038120765.1 Rhodospirillaceae bacterium | reverse complement strand
TCCAGGTGAAGAAGCGCAACCAGATCGACGAAGGCTGGCAGCGCAACTTCATGGGAGCATTTATTGCCACCTCCCAGGGCGCGCGAATCTGTATCGCGGTATCCGAAGACGCCGATCCCTACGATATGGATGACATCATGTGGAACATCACGACCCGTGTGAATCCGCATACGGATATTCTGAACCCGATCCCGGGCGGCCGTGGACAGACCTTTATGCCGGCGGAACGCATGACGGCGGGCGACAAGGAATGGACGGCGTCCAACACCCGCTTCGAAGGCGGCATGGGCATCGACTGCACGGTCCCGTACGGGTATGAGAGCGACTTCCTGCGTCCGGTCTATGCGGTCGAGAAGGTCGATCTCGAAAAGTGGTTCAGCGATGACCAGATCGCGAATGCCAAGGGCCGCATGAAGGGCTGGGTGAACAGCCTGGCGCGCACCGGCAGGTAAGTCCGCGCGGTTTCACAACCGCGTGGCCAAAAGTCACAGGCGGGCCGTCCCTTGGGACGGCCCGTTTCTTTTAGTATCCGCGGCGTAAGTTTATCAGGCCGGAAAGCGCCGTCCCGTCATGGGCACGCCGGATGTTGTCGGCAATCACCGGCGCCGCCGATTCCGGCAATGTCCACGCCGCCGCATGCGGATAGAGAATGATTTTCGGATGAGTCCAGAACGGATGGTCGCCGGGCAGGGGTTCTTCGCGAAATACATCCAAAGTCGCGCCCGATAACTGTCCGCTGTCGAGCGCTTCGATCAAATCGTCATCGACGACATGTTTGCCGCGCGCCGCGTTGATCAGGGCGGCGCCGCGCGGCAGCGCGCCAAGCGTTGTCGCATCGAGGATGTCTTCGGTATCGAGTGTCAGCGGCAACAGGCAGATCAGGATATCCGTCTGTTCCAGCAGGGAGAACAGACCCTCCTCGCCGGTAAAGCTCGTGATGCCCGGAAGTTCTTTCCCGGACCGCGCCCAGCCGGAAACCGGGAAGCCGAACCGGGCCAGCATCTCGCCGCAGGCGGCGCCCAGATGGCCAAGCCCCAGAATGCCAATCCGCCTGTCGCGGGAGAGTTTCTGCCGCAGCAATTTCCACTCGCCGGCCCGTTGCAGTGTCCGGTATTCGGGTTCGCGCCGGTGATGCCGCAGCACCTCCATGGTGACGAATTCGAGCATGCCAGTCTGAAGGCCGGGATCGATCAGGCGGGCGATCGGGACACCCGGCGGCAGTTCAGGATCGCGAAGTATATGTTCGACCCCTGCGCCCAGTGACAGGATGGCCTTCAGGTTCGGGAAGCTCGCCAGCAGGGCGCGGGGCGGCTGCCAGGTCAGCGCGATGTCGATGTCATCCGGATTACCGACCTTGTCGGGCCAGACGCGGAAGTCGAGATCGGGTATTTCGGCGCGCAGCGCGGCTTCCCAGTCGGTGGAATCCTCGCCTTCGCAAATGAACAGGAGGGCCATGCAATTCTGCTGTCGTGAATGATTTGATGCGCGTGCACTTTGGCGCTAAGCCTTAAACGAGTCACGCAGGAAACAGGGAGAAAGATGTGAAAGTCGGAATCGCCGGCTTCGGCACCATTGGCAAGCCGGTCGCAGCCGCCTTGCAAGAAGGCATCGAGGGCCTGGAACTCGCCGCAATCTGTTCGCGGGATCAGGACAAGGCGCGCCGGAACATGGAAGGACTTTGCGATCCGGTTCCTGTGGTCGGCCCGCAGGAACTCGCGGAAATGTGCGATGTGATCGTTGAATGCGTGCCCAAGGCCGCGTTCTGGGATATTGCCGAACCGGCACTCAAAGCCGGCCGGATATTCATCACCGTCAGCGGTGCGGGATTGCTGATCCACCCGGATGTGGTGGATATCGCGCGGCAACATAACGCGCAGATTATCCTCGCCACAGGCGCATTGCTGGGCCTGGACGCCGTCCGTGCTGCGGCGGAAGGGCAGATCGAGCAAGTCCGTATGATTACGCGCAAGCCGCCGCGCTCCTTGAAGGGAGCGCCCTATCTTGTCGAGAACAATAACTC
>JAYOMI010000130.1:0-6163 GCA_038120765.1 Rhodospirillaceae bacterium | reverse complement strand
ACAATATCACCATTGAAAATCTCTCCGAACCGTTTATGTTTTTTGAAGGGACGGCCCGCGAGGGCGCGGCCGGGTTTCCGGCTAACGTGAACGTGGCGGCAGCCCTTGGGCTTGCCGGGATAGGCGCCGACCGCACAACGCTGGAGATATGGGCCGATCCTGCACTGGATCGCAATACACACCGGATCGAGGTCGAAGCAGACAGCGCCCGCTTCAGCCTCAGCATCGAAAATGTGCCGTCCGAGGAAAACCCGGGGACCGGCAGGATCACCCCGTTGAGCGTTATCGCGGCGCTCCGCGCCCTCACTGCACCGCTCAAAGTCGGTAGCTGACAGAATTCAAAGGAGAAAACGCATGGAATATCAGGCCCTCAAATGGGAAATCCTCGAGAATCCCAATAATCCCGGGGAGCGATCCATCGGATTGCTCACGCTCAACCGCCCGGATTTTCTGAATGCGGTCGACGTGCGCATGCGCGTCGAACTCGACATCCTGTGCGACGAGATTGCCCATAACAGCAATATCAAGGTGATGATCATCACCGGCGAGGGCAGGGGTTTTTCCGCGGGCGGCGATCTGAAAAGCGAAGCCGGTCCGCTTGGTGCAGGCGAGGAGGATTTCGATTTCGGCAATTTCGGCGCCTACAAGGAAATCGCCAGCTACTTCTTCAACGACCTGCGCCACCAGGTGCTGCAGCGCGCGTTCAAGAAGTTCGAAGACCTGCCCTGTATCGTGATCGCGGCGATCAACGGGCCGGCAGTCGGTATCGGCCTCGAAATCTGCACGTTGTGCGACCTGCGCTTTGCATCCGACAAGGCGAAACTGGGCGAAGTCGCCGTGCCGGCAGGGTTCCTGCCGGAATCGGGCGGTGCACGGAACCTGCCCAAGCTGGTGGGCGTGGGCAAGGCGCTGGACATGATCCTGACCGGTAAAATCATCATGGCCGATGAAGCGCTGGAAATCGGTCTGGTCGAAAAGGTCTTCCCGCATGATGACCTGCTGCCGGAAACGCTCGCCTATGCCGCCCAGATCGCCTCGAACCCGTATCTCTCGGTGCGCTACGCGAAGGACCTCGTCAAGATGTACTGGAACCACAATCGCTCGGACGAAGGCTGGGCGAGGGAGTTTGCCGCCATCCAGGAAATCACCCGGACCGGCGATTGCCGCGAGGGCATCCGCGCATTTATTGAGAAACGTCCGTCCGAATACCGCGGCCCCTATTATGACAACCCGCCATACGGCGACCCCAAACGCAAGTGATGACGATGTCGGAGACGCTGCCGGATGGGTATCGACAGATACCCGAACGCTTGAATATCGCCGCTGAACTCATTGATCGAATTGAAGAAAGGGGATTCAGCGACCGGCCCGCATTCGTGTGGGATGACGGTGAGCTGAGCTTTGCCGAATTTGCGGCGCGGGTGAACAAACTCGCCCACGGATTTGCGGCGAACGGTATCGAAAAGGGAATGCCGGTCCTCGTGCGGATGAATAACTGCCACGAGTTTGCCGAGGCGGTGCTCGCGCTTATGAAGGTGGGCGCGTTGCCGGTGCTTCAGAATTCCCTGCTGGGCGAGGAAGAGGTCGCCTATGTGCTCGAGCATTCGGATGCCCGTGCTGCGGTGACCCTCGGCAGCCTTGCCGAACCGCTTGTTAATCTTTCGGACAAGCTTTTGGCAGGGATATTTGCCGCCCGCGGCGCGCCGGACGGTACGACGGCCTTCGAAAGCCTGATTGACGGCGCGCCAGATACACCTTTTCTGACGGCGGATACCGGGGCCAATGAACCGGCATTCTTCGTCTATACCTCCGGTACGACCGGACGGCCGAAGGGCATCGTTCACGCCCATCGGTGGGTTATCGCGCTCGGCGATTCGAACCGTTACCGCCTGCCGCCGCAGGAAGGCGATCGCGCCTACGCCACGGGCGAGTGGAGCTTTATCAGCGCGCTTGGCCACAATATCATGTTTCCCCTGCGCAACGGCGTCACCGGGGTGATCCTCGAAGACCGGCCGAGCCCCGAGAACGTTCTGAAGGCCGTCGATCGTCACAAGGTGACGCTGATCTACTCCGTCGCCACGGTGTATCGCCGCATTCTCGCCATGGAGAATATCGAAAAGACCTACGATTTCTCGTCCGTGCGGGGGTGCAATGCGACAGGCGAGGCGCTTGAAGCTGCCACCTGGCAGGAATTCAAGGATCGCTTCGGCTGCGATATCTGGGAACATTACGGTGTGTCCGAGATGCAGATGGTCCTCGGCCAGGGGCCGCGCCAGGCCGTCGTGCCGGGATCCATCGGCGTACCGATCCCGGGAACCCACGTTGCCGTGCTGGATGACGACTACAACGAGGTCGCACCGGGCGAGATCGGCCATTTCCTGATCGCGTCGGACAATCCGGGTTTCTTCCTCGGCTACCACAAGGATCCGGACAAAACGGCGGCAGTCGTCCATGACGGGTGGTATCACACGGGCGACCTCGCCTCGCGCGACGAGAACGGCTACTTCCGGATCGCGGGCCGCAATGACGATTGTTTCAAGAGCCGGGGTATCTTCATTTCGCCCTACGAAATCGAGAACCTGCTGCGTCAGCACCCGGCCATCGTGGAGGCCTGTATCGTGCCGCTCGCGGACAAGGAGATCGGCAATCGTATCCGGGCGGTCTGCGTGCTGCGCGACGGGGTCGAAGCCTCGCTGGAGACTGCGGAAGATATCCGCCTCAGCGTCCGCGCCCGGATCGCGCCCTACAAGGCGCCTCACGTGGTCGAATTCATTGACGCATTGCCGAAGAGCCCTGTGGGCAAGGTGCTGCGGCGGGAACTCGTGTCCTGACCTCGACAGACCTCACGAACGCGCCCGTGGCCCGGGCCGGACCCGGCTGGCTGTTTCTGGTCGCGCTGGTGACGATCACCCTGATCGGGCCGCTCGCCGTGCACATGTACATCCCGATCATGCCGACAATCCAGCTGGAGTTCGGGGTATCGACCGTCCTGACGACACTCACGTTCAGCATGGTGCTGTTTGTGATGGCCTTCGGCACCCTCGTATACGGCAGTGCCTCCGACCGCTACGGACGCAAGCCGGTGCTGATAGTAGGGTTGATCCTGTTTGTCGCCGGATCCGCCATATGTGCGGTCGCCTGGAATTTCGAAGTGTTGATCGCAGGGCGGTTGCTTCAGGCCCTTGCCGCGGGCTGCGGCGTGGTGCTCGCACGGGCCATCGCGCGTGACGTTTATGGACCCGACAAGCTCGCACAGGTAATCGCCTACATTACCACCGCCTATGTTCTGGGGCCGACGCTTGCGCCACCCATCGGGGGCGCCATTTCGGATATTCTGGGATGGAATGCCGTTTTTATTTTCGCCACCGTGATTGCCGTATTTGTGGCGTTGCTTGGCGGGACCGTGATCCGCGAGACCCATCACAAGCTGGTCAGGGGGCGAGAGAAAGGCGCGTTGCTGAGGGATTATATTAAGCTTTTCAAGAACCCGGTCTTTGTCGGCTATGCCTTTGTGCCGGCGCTGACATCGGGGGCGTTTTTCGCGCTCGCGACCTACGCATCGTTCCTGATGCGGGATCATTACAAGGCGTCATCGGGAGAATACGGCCTTTATTTTATGCTCCTGACCGTCGGGTTCATGGGCGGAAATTTTATTTCCGGGCGTCTTGGAAGCCGCGTTTCGTCAGAATACATGGTCACGATCGGGTGTCTGATCGGCGTGATAACCGTGGAACTGATGGCGGGATCGCTGTTCATCTGGCCTGACCATCCCATCGCACTCTTCTTGCCGGCGGCGATGATCGGTATCGCGCAGGGGCTCGCGATGCCGCATGCACAGGCGGCGGCAATCAATGCGGAGCCCGACCTGACAGGGACGGCGTCGGGCATTGTCATGTTTTTGCACTTTTTCGCTGCGGCTGCGGCGTCGCTCTTTCTGTCGACCCTTTACGACGGCACATTTTTCCCGTTGATCAAAATCGTCTTCGTGCTGAGCATCCTTGCGCTAAGCTTCGGCCTGTTCGCGAATGCCATGAAGCGCCGCCAGACCGCACGCAAGGCAGCCTAGGCGGCGCATCCACGTCAGGTCTTGTCGAAGCCGTCCTCGTTGCGGCCGAGCGCCGTCAGGGCGTCCGCCACGAATGTGCGCGGCAGGATATCGTCGAGGGTTACATGAGGAAGCTCGGGGTAGAGTTCCCGGTACAGTTCCATCTGCCGCGTCCAGTGGGCATCGGACATCTCGCCGTTGACCGCGAACCCGCCGGAATCGTGTTCCTGCTGCCAGATCTGCCTGATCCGGTCGTCCGGCACGGGCACGGTGACATTCGCATCGTAAACCTCGCGGAAAGTCTCGTAGCTGTCGTGGAGCGCGCGGGATGCCCGGATCATGCCGCGGGTGAGACGCGCGAGTTCTTCCGGATGGGCGGCTTCATATGCTTCCGTTGTGCCGAGGACGCCATGCGGTTGCGTTGGGACCAGTTCCTTGAGTTGGGCAAAACCGAGCAGGTTGTGAACCTTGTCCGCCTCTTCGATGCTGAGCGAGATCGCTTCCTCGACACGGATCAGCGATACGTCGATTGAGGCGTTCAGGAGCCGTTCGATCCGCTGCGGCGGCGGTCCGACCACCTGCCAGTCGATATCTGCCTCGTCGATGCCGAGCGCCCGGACCGTGAGACGCGCCATGTGATGGCTGAGGGCGTTCGTGCCGTCCAGCGCCCAGGAAACCCCTTTAAGGTCGTCCGTGGATTTGATCGATTTCTGGACGATCAGGTTCTGGGCGAGCCCTCGGGCCATAGATACGATGGCGCGAACGGGATTTCCCTCGGCACGGGCCTTGATGACGGGGCCAAGCCCGCCATAGGAAACATCCACGGTGCCATCGAGGACAGCATTGATCGCGGCGACGCCGCCATGAACCGGTGTCCAGGTGACATCGAGGCCTTCATCCGCCCAGAGACCGAGCGTGGTTGCGGCGGCGCAGGACAGATCGTCAACGCCGAAGGTGGGGCCGGAACCGGCGGCAAGACGGATGGAAAGGCGATCGGACATCATATTTATATTTCCTCGTTTTCGTATTCAGTGGCATGGGCGCATGATCTGCGCTCAGTCAGGGCGTCTCCGGACAAAATGGAGACTGGTCAAGGTCATAACAATTTCATCGTTCTGATTGAACGTACCATAGCGGATACGCACCGCGTCGCGACCGCCTTCTTTCGCGGCGGGTGATACCTCGACGATATGCGCTTCGACATGCAGTGTATCCCCGACCTTGACCGGCCGTTTCCAGCGAAGGCTGTCCACGCCCGGCGATCCCATCCCGCACAGGCTGAGCGCGCCCGTCCTGGTGAAAAGCCCGAATGTGATCGCTGCCGTCTGGTACCCCGCGGCGACGAGTGTGCCGAAACTGCTGTCTTTCGCGGCTTCGGGGTCGGTGTGATAGGGCAGCGGGGCGTATTTCTGCCCGAATTCGATAATTTCCTGCTCGTCGATGGTCTGCGAGCCGGTTTCGTATACCTGACCTTCTTCGAAATCTTCAAAGAACAGGGGTTTTTCGACCTTCATCGGCGTTAATTCCTTCTGTAGTTGTCAGGCATTCGCGATTGACGAGAGCTTCTCCGCTAGTTGCCTTACCCCGCGCAGACGGTCCACGGCCCGCGTCCAGTCCCTGCGGACAACAATCGTATGATCGGGCCGCAGCTTGGTCCGGCCGAGATCGGCGCTGACAAATTCGATCAGGCCGCCCGGGTTTGCGAAACTGTTATTGCGGAAAGACAGCGTAGCACCTTTGGGGCCGGCATCGATTTTCTCGACGCTGGCGGCGCGGCAATGGCGTTTTATGGTCACGATCTGGAGCAGGTTTTCGACTTCATCGGGCAGGCTGCCGAAACGATCGATCAGCTCCGCGGCGAAGCCTTCCGAGTCTTCGGCGCTTTTGAGCTCCGCAATGCGTCGGTAAAGCCCAAGCCGGACATCGAGATCAGAGACATATTTTTCCGGAATGAGGACCGGAATGCCGACATTGATCTGCGGGCTCCATTCGCGATCGTCCTCGTCTTCAACGCCTTTTGCGACCGCCACGGCTTCTTCCAGCATGTGCTGGTAAAGCTCGACGCCGACTTCGCGGATATGCCCGGATTGTTCGGAGCCGAGCAGGTTGCCGGCGCCG
>JAYOMI010000129.1:0-8332 GCA_038120765.1 Rhodospirillaceae bacterium | reverse complement strand
ATCCTAACCTCGTTCCTGTCTTCCGGCGCGGTGCAGATCGCGAACGTCATCACCGGTATCGTCGCCGCCAGATTTCTCCTGCCTGAAGGCCGCGGCGAACTGGCCTTTCTCCTTCTCTGGCCGGTACTGATCGCCGATGTGGGTACGCTGAGCATCAATACGGCCGTGTCTTATTACACGGCACAGAGCAGGTTTTCACCGAAACGGGTGTTCGCCGGCGCCTTGTTCACATTAAGCGTCCTCAGCCTTCTTTTAATGGCTGTATTCGTTCTGCTGATGCCCTTGCTATTCGCGGGCCGCGGGCCGGAACTGGTGATGGTGGGCTGGGTGCTTCTCGTTTTCATCCCCGTTCATCTGTACTCGAGCTGCTTGTTTTCCCAGTTTCAGGGGGCGCATGACTTCACCGTTTACAACGCTCTTCGCCTGGTCCTCGCCTATTCCTATTTCGTCTTTATCGTTCCGTTTGTCTGGCTGTTCGGGGCGACACCCGCTGCTTTTGCGTATGCTTTTCTGGCGGCCAATGCCGCGACACTTCTTACCAGCACCACGCTTGCGGGCGGACCGGCTGGATATCCGGCAGGCCGGACAAAGAGGTCGTGAGAGCGCTGGTCTCCTACGGCAGCCGCTTTCACGTCAGCGTCCTGATGGCCATCGTCAGCCGGCGAATCGACATCGTCGTGGTGACGATTCTTCTGTCTTCGGCGGAACTCGGTCTCTATGTCGCCGCGGGCGCCCTTGCGGGGCTGCCGATGATCGCAACGATGACGATGGACATTCTCGTTTTTCCGAAGATCGCAGCGGTAGAGACAGAAGACGCGAGGCGGGCGATCCTCGGCCATTATTTACGCGCAACCCTGCTGCTTTTACTGCCCGCGACGATCGCGATGATCCTGGTCGCCCCTTATCTTGTCTTCTTGGCCTTTGGCGAGGCGTTCGACGGTGCGACCAACACCGCAAGAATACTTCTCCTTGTCGCACTGCCCTACACTCTCAAGGTATTGATCACCACTTACCTGCGCGCCAGCGACCGCATGGCCCTGGTAAACAAGGCCGAACTTATCGGGATGGTCGTCGGGGCAATCGCGCTCTTCACCCTTGTCCCGCTATCCGGGATCATCGGTGCGGCCTTGGCCCAATTGATCGCCGCCCTGGCCTCGCCCGTTTATTTCCTGGCCCGGGCACAGCTCAATTTGAAGGAACTCCTGCGGTTCAGCGAAGAAGACATAGATTTCCTGCGTGAGTTGATGCGCCGCATTTCCCGACGGAAGAATCCTCAATGAGACATTCCCGGCAGGACACGCCGCACTTATGCGATACGATGGCCTGCGGTATTAGGAACCGTTTTGCCATTGCCTGAAAGGAGCCCGTCAGTGCCACCCGGCCAGCCTGAAGAATCTGCGCCTTACGTGATTGTCAGTCACCCGACACGGCAGGGATACGTATATCGCGTGCCGATGGCTGCACAACTCGCCGGCTTCCAGGGCGTTTTCCTGACGGGGATTTATTACAAACCGGAAAAACCGGTGTACCGGCTGGCGACGTCACTCCCGTTTGGTCTCGGCGCGAAGCTTTCCAATACGCTTGAGAAACGGAGACTCCGCGAACTCGATCCGAACCGCGTGGTCTCGGTTTCCGGTCCGCTGCCGGAAATTCTGCCGCGCATTTCCGGCTCCTATCGACCGTCCAACTCCCTGCATGACCGGTTGGCGGCGCGCTGGATCGACAAGTGCGGAAATTTTGACGGCCCGACTGTCGCACATGGTTTCGCTGACAGCAGCAGCCGTTTCCTCGGCGGCGCCCGGCGACACGGAGCGACAACTATCCTGGAAATGACGCTGCCACCCTGGGGCGAAGAGATTATCGCCCCCGAATACGATCGTCTGGGCTATCGCTTTCCGCCCAACCGGCAATTGCGTGAACACCAGGCCGAGATCGACGAGGCCGACTTCATTGTCGTCCAGAACGCCTTCTCGGTTGACTGGCTGAACAAACACGACATCGCTCTCGACCGGATTGCATTGCTGCCGTTAGGCGTGGACACGGAACGTTTTCATCCCGCCGGGGACAACGAAAGCGAACGGGATCCCGATCACCCGTTCCGCGTGATTTTTGTCGGCCATCAATCCATCCGGAAGGGCCTGCATATACTGTTGGAAGCCTGGCGCGGCCTTGCACTCGACAATGCGGAGTTGATCCTGGTCGGGCCCGTGACAGACGATATCGGCAAGCGTCTTCACGAGGAATACGCGGGAACATTCACCTTCGTCGGAATGACACAGCCTGATCGCCTGGCAGAACTATACCGGTCGGCCGATCTGCTCGTCTGTCCATCACTGTTCGAGGGCGGGCCGATGGTTGTGCTGGAAGCCATGGCAAGCGGCCTGGCCTGCGTCGTCAGCAGCTCTGCCTGCTCTGTCGTGCGTGACGGCACCGACGGCATCATCGTGCCGGTCGCAGACAGTGGCGCCCTCGCCGATGCGATCGCCAAACTTTACAAAGACCGGCAGCTGGTCCAGCGGATGGGCATTGCTGCGCGGGAACGTGCCCTCGCATTTACCTGGGACAGATTCTACGATCGGCTGGCCCGCTTCTACCGCATGGCCGCAGCAGGCGTACGCCCGGAAAGCGGCTTCACGGGTCTCACTGCAATCTGATGGCTGACTGTTATCATATCGGTCGACACGTTGTGGCCACGCGCCGGCGCGGCGCAATTACAGGAATAATTCGATGATGCTTTTTGCTGTCGTCATCGGCACACCGGTCATCCTGACGCTCTGGCTGTTGATCCTGTTCAAATGGCAGCGCGGTTTCTGGATGCTGCTGCTGTATATACCTTTCGCCGGTCTCGTTACGCTGGTGCTCCGCCCGAGCCCGATCGGCACCCTGCTGAAAGACCTACTGTTCATTCTGCCGACCTATGCTGTGTTTTTCCTGCTGCATGCCAGGGAACTGCAGCGTGTCCAGGTACCGAAACTGCTGACGCTGCTATTTGTCTTTTTCGCATCGCTGACGATGCTTCAGCTTTTCAACCCCAATATCAAGAATTTCGCGGTCGGTATGGTCGGCGTCAAAGTATGGGTGCTTTACCTGCCAATGCTTTATATCAGCGCCGCATTTTTCAGTTCGGCGGAAGTGCTGCGGGGCGTGCTGCGTCTCTGCGCCGTCCTTGCCGTCATTTCGTGCTCGCTGGGGCTTACCCAATTCGTATTGGGCCAGATCATCGGCTACGAGCAGGTCATGACAATGATGTACGGCGGAGCCGCATCAGGTGCGACGCAGAACTTCGCGTCATTCAACATGGGTGCAGAGTTCTTCCGGATCCCGTCTACTTTCAGCTTTCCGGCCCAATACGCCGGATTCTGCCTGGTCATGATGCCGGTGATTTACATGCTTCAGACCATCGAAACAGAGCCACGCTGGCGTACATTCGCCCAGATCTCGATGGTCCTGGTCGTCGCTGCGTCAATGCTGTCGGGTTCGCGCGGCAATTGGCTGTTTACGCCGCTGCTCTTTCTGATGATCCTGCTGATCGACGCGAAGCTGACCCGGCTGGCGATAGGTCTTATCTTTGGTCCCGTACTGATGATGGCGACGGTATATGCAGCGGGGATCGATATCTTCCTCCTGTTCAAATCGACCGCCGGCCTCACGCGGGAATATGGTCAGGATCTCGTGATACCGGATCTGATCCGCGCCCTGACAAACAGCCCGCTTGGATCCGGCACCGGCATCAACACCGGCGGCGCAACCAACATGATGTCGGAGTTCGAACGCGCGACGACCGTCATGACCGAGGGATATTACGCAAAGGCGATCATAGAGCTTGGTATCCCGGGCCTGATACTGCTGATCATGATTATCGTGACCCTGATTCTTTTCGGGCTGAACCTGCGCCACCGGTTGCGCGAGGCCAAAGCCCGGTCATGCGCCGCCGCGATTACGGCCTTTCTGATTGTCATAGGCCTGCACAGCTTCAAGGGCTGGCTGGTCGATCTCGATCCGATCAATGTCTGGTACTGGATCCTGGCGGGAATCCTGTTCGCACTTCCCCAGATCCGCCTGGATGACCTTGGTCCGCCACGACAGCCCAAATCCGCGCGGGCGAGGACGCAGTTCTACGCGAGGCGCTAGAAGAGCATTCAGGCGTGCGCTTGCGGGCCGGTTTCAGACAATAGTTTTTCAAAATAGTCGATCGTCCGCCGCAGACCTGCATTGAACTCTATCTTCGGCTCCCAGCCGAGTTTCTCGCGGGCAAGCGTTATGTCCGGGCGCCGCCGGGTCGGATCGTCCATCGGCAGCGGTTTGTTCACGATTCGGCTTTTGCTGCCGATAAAGTCGATGACCTTTTCCGCCAACTCAAGAATCGTGAATTCGCCGGGATTGCCGATATTCACCGGGCCTACGAAATCGTCATCCGTCGCCATGATCCGCACGAATGCCTCGACCAGGTCATCGACATAGCAGAAGGAGCGTGTCTGCGATCCGTCGCCGTACAGGGTGATGTCATCGCCGCGCAGGGCCTGGACAATAAAGTTCGAGACCACACGCCCGTCATTCGGGTGCATGCGCGGACCGTAGGTATTGAAAATCCGGGCGACCTTGATCTGGAGCTGATGCTGACGCCAGTAATCGAAGAACAGGGTCTCCGCGCAGCGCTTTCCTTCGTCATAGCAGGACCGCAACCCGATCGGATTTGTGTTTCCCCAGTAGGATTCGTGCTGGGGATGGATCTCCGGATCGCCATAGACCTCGCTGGTCGATGCCTGAAAAACCTTGGCGCGCAGCCGCTTTGCGAGTCCCAGCATGTTGATCGCGCCATGAACGCTCGTCTTGGTGGTCTGTACGGGGTCGTACTGGTAATGAACCGGCGATGCGGGACAGGCGAGATTGTAGATCTCGTCGACCTCGACATAGAGCGGGAAGGTCACGTCATGGCGCATGATCTCGAACCGTGGATTGTCGAGCAGGTGCGCAATATTGTCTTTCACGCCGGTGAAGTAATTATCGACGCACAGGACGTCATTGCCTTCGTTGAGCAATCTCTCACAGAGATGGGAACCGATAAACCCGGCGCCACCTGTGATCAGAACTTTTTTCGGAACCGACATTGAAACTCCAAACTCGCAATAATTATCCGCTCGAAAGTTGTAGCGAAGCTACCACCGAAAGCCGCGCAAAAGAATACTGACGACCCATTTGGTCAAGACACAGGATACCCTTCAGGCAGACCCTTTCGGCGCCGGATCAGCCCTTTCAGGCGCAGCCCCGCATTATGTAACGCCACCCCGGGTTCCGTGCAGAGCGTCAGTTCACGCTCCAGGGCGCGCCATGTCGTGGGCGACGTCGCGAACATCGACGCATAGTCCGATACCAGGCGCCGGAACGGCCGCGCCGAGAGCCAGGACGGCGGCCGGCACAGCGATTCCGGAACAACGCCATCCGGTAGCCCGAGGCAGCGGAGCAGTGCGAAGACCACACGCGCGGGAGACAGAAAGTGGCCCGACGCCGCGAGCCGTTCGACCATATCCCAGTCAATCGACACACCGGATCTCAGCAACATCGCGATATCGACAAGCTTGCGTACGCTGAAAATCCCGAACTTGTCCTTGGCCGCGTTGGTCAGGCAAAGAAGCATTGAATGCTCTATGCAGGGAATGTTCACGTTCCTGCCCGCGATAGTCTGGACGACGGAATCTGCGAAAACATCCTCCACGTCCAGGGAACGGTATGCCGGATAGCAGTCAGGCTGGACATGAATATCGATGCTGCAGTCGCCTCCCGGCGATACCATCGGCATGAAGCTCGCATCGGAGATAAACCCCCACGGCGCCACCGGCAGCGGGTCGAATGCGAATCCGTTATCCGCAAGGAATGCCAGCAGACGATCCAGGTCTTCAGGCCGGACGAGGATATCCAGATCGCCAATCGTGCGGATATCGGGATCGGGATACAGGGAATGCGCGAGCGCGAAGCCCTTCAGATAGACAACCGGAATGCCGGTTTCAGAGATTGCCGCCATCCAGCGGCGCTGTACCCCGCCATTGAAACGATTGGTCAGCCGGCTTTTTCTGACGGTCCCGGCATCGAGAAACGCCTGCCCCAGATGGCGTTCCGCCGCCGTCAGGCAATAGGCCGCCAGCGCCGGCGTGACGAGATCGGCAAGACGCTGCACGTCTTCGACCGGCATCCCCGTCTTCCAGTGCGCAGGCAGCGGTTCATACGGCGTAAGGATCGCACGCCACAATGAAGCGGAGGCCATCGATCAGGTCTGTAGCACCGCGCGGGACTCACCGTCCAGCACGAGACAGCTCAGCGTGCCGCTGTAATAGGCGCCGGTATCGATACCGATACGGTTCTGGCGGACGTCGATGTCGTCGGTAATGGTATGACCGTGGACAATACATTTTCCGTGATCGGATCTGTCGCCGAGAAACTCTCCCCGAATCCACAGAATATCTTCATCTACCTGTTCATCCAGGGGAACACCCGGGCGGATGCCCGCATGGACAAAGGCGTAATCGCCTTCCACATGGTATCGTTTCAACGACCTGAAAAAGTCGAGATGCGCCTTTGGCAGTTTCGCCCAAAGATCGTCGCGCATGATCTAATGACGCTGGGCCCGGTCGGAAACATGCGGTGCGCCGATGCCATAACTATACACCGTGGAATCGCCCCCGTTTTTCAGCCAGGATTCTCCCACCGAGGGGTCTTCGAGAAACTGGAGCATGAAGGCTTCGTGATTGCCGAGAAGATGCACCGCCTCGGCGCCCCTGACAGGCCCGGCCAGCAGAAGATCGATCACATCACGGGAAGCATCGCCCCGATCGATATAGTCCCCGACATAGACGGTAACCGCCCGCTTCGGGCGCCTCGCCTGGATGTCGGCCGAAATGAGATCCTGCAGACGCCGCAGAAGATCGGCCCGTCCGTGGATATCGCCGATGGCATATACCCGTGTGTCTGCCGGAACGCGGTAGACGCGTTCTTCCTGCCTGCGCGAACCGAAGAGCTTTGAAAACATGGACTGTTTATGCCCGTCTATGACGGGTTTATCGACTGTCGTTATCATCGGCGGTCCCTGCCGGAAGGACCGGTAACCCCCGGGTCGGCGTGCTAGTGCGTCTGCGCCGGCCGTATTTCGGACAGCTGCGCCCAGTCCGACCGACCGCCGTGATTTTCGAGCCGGTTGATCAGCGCGGCGACGACGGCACGATCGAAATCACTGCCGGACGCCGCCAGCATCGCATCGATCGCCTGATCGAAATCGACCCCGGGCCGCCATGCCCGCGGGTTGAGCATCGCGACGAAGGCATTTGCCACCGCAACAATGCGGGCGGTGACCAGAATGTCGTCGCCCGACAGTCCCCGGGGGGCACCGCTACCGTCCCATTTTTCCGCCATCTGACGGAGCGTCTCGACCACGGGTCCGTTGAACGGCACGTCTTGAAGCAACCCCGCCCCGGCGGCACGACATTCCCGGATATGGCGAGCTTCTTCATCGCCGAGATCCCCCGGGCGTGTCAGCAGATCCGCCGACACCAGAAGCTTGCCGACATTCATCAGACTGCCGGCAGTCTCCGCCGTTTCCACCAGTTCTTCATTCAGCCCCATTTCGTCGGCGATCGCGCGGGCAACGACCGCAACCTGCATCGAGTGGTTTGCCGCGAACGGATCCCGGCTGTCGACAACCGTCAGCAGGGTTCGCACGAGCTGTTTGAGCGCCGCCTCGCGGTGCTCGCGTTCCCGTACCGCGCCGGTAATATCCTGCTCGATCACGAGGACGCCGTTTTCGAAGTCGGGGCCCGCGGCGACCGGAATATGTTCGGCCTGAACCACGCGCAGGTCGCCGTTGGTGCCGGAACGATGGATACGGGACACGATTGAGCCGGTTTTGAACGCATTGCTGTTGGGTTCTTCATAGCGCTGCGCCGCTGACGCGCCGAGCACGCTTTTGAGCGATTTCCCCATCAGTTCGTCATCGCGGGTGTCGGTCTGGGCGGCCGCGGCGCGGTTGGCGAAACGGAAGCGGCTTTGCTCATCGACGATGAACATCGGATTCGGCTGGCTATCCGCGACAAGCCGCAGGAAGCGGCTTTGCGCCTCATACCTGTGGGCCATATCGCGGTATCGGACGGCAGCCTCGCTTGCCCGCAGAGAGGTGCCATGACGCCAGACCGCGACCATACCTGCAACCATCAGTACGATGACCTCCAGCAGGGACATGATCAGGGCGACACGGCGGGAATCGCTGTCTCCCATCGCCTCGTCACGGGCGATTTTCACGATGACCGTCCACGGCGTCTCGGCGACGGCGCGCGCCGCATACATGACC
>JAYOMI010000128.1:7032-8398 GCA_038120765.1 Rhodospirillaceae bacterium | reverse complement strand
TTCAACAATCGAAAGGAGGTGATCGAGTGTCTCATTGTCTAAAGGTGCGGCCTTCGGCTGCCGGGATCTGGATCGTCACCTCTGAAGAGGCTCGCTTCGACTGAGTTGATGTATTCATGGTCCGCACCAGGGACCGTGTCTGACAATGGAAGGGTCGCCCAATCGGGCGGCCCTTCGTCTTTGCGCGGGGCGTCGATTGCCGTGATACGCTTTCCGCCCCATACTGCATCGGATCAATACCGGCGCAAAAGATACCGATAAACAAGGGAGGATTGCCATGCCGATGGCGAGCGTGCGCGGACTGAACATAAATTACGAAATCGTCGGCGATGCCGGCCCCTGGGTTGCGTTGATTACCGGTGGACGGCGCGGCTATCAGGAATTTTTGCCGCTGGCCGTCAAAATTGCCGCCGAAGGCTTTCGCGTATTGCTGCACGACCGTCGCAATACCGGAGCTTCGGATATCGAGCTTGAAGCGCACGAGGTGGAAGAGGCGACCTGGGCCGACGATTTGCGCGAATTGCTCGGCCAACTCGACGCCGCGCCTGCCTTTATCGGCGGCTCGTCATCCGGTGCGCGGACGGCGATCATGTTCGGTCTGCGCCACCCGGATGCTACCCGGGCGCTGATGTTACTGCGGGTGACGGGCGGGGCGTTCCCGGCAAAACGCCTGCCGGAGATGTATTACGGCCAGTTCATCGATATCGCGAAGGAAGGCGGCATGGCCGCGATCTGCGAGACAGATACCTGGCGCGAACGGATTGAAAGCAATGCTGCAAACCGCGAAAAGCTGATGGCGATGGATGCCGGAGAGTTCATCTCGACGCTGACCAAGTGGAAAGAACTGTTCGAGGCGGGTGCGAACCTGCCTGTCATGGGCGTGACCGAAGAACAGCTCGGCAGCCTCAGGATGCCGACAATCGTCATCCCCGGAAACGACAATACCCATTCATCCGAGAGCGGGCGCACCGCGCACCGGATGATCCCGGGGAGCGAGATTCACGATCTTGGCCTCGACGACGTCGATGTCCCGCTGATTCCCTATCCCGACTGGGCGCCCTACGAGCCCGAAATCGTCGACGTCCTGACCGGGTTCATGAGACGGAACTGATCGTTTTATAAGAGGTTTTTACCGCCGAACCGCTTGCGCCACAGCGGAATGGCTTCCGCATTGACGATATGACGCGGCAGTTCGCCGCGCAAAGCGGCAAGGGTGTTGTCGATCGTCCAGGGCACGGCGGGTTTAAGGCTGGCGCCCTTGTTTCCGCTGATCATGTGCGGCGAGACGAGGATCTTGTCGCCCAGCCCGCGCAAGGGCGACTGAAGGTCGAGCGGCTCCGTCTCGAAAACGTCGAGCGCCGCGCCG
>JAYOMI010000128.1:887-7022 GCA_038120765.1 Rhodospirillaceae bacterium | reverse complement strand
CTGTTTCTCCAGCGCGAAAAACAGGGCTTCCTCCTCGACGATCGGTCCGCGCGCAGCATTTATAAGGATGGCCGAGGGTTTCATCAGTTCGAAGCGGGCCTCGTTCATCAGATGGTGGGTCTCCGACGTCAGGTTTGCGTGGATCGTGACCACGTCTGACTCGCGGAGCAGCGTCTCGAGATCGACCGCTTTCGCATTGCTATGCGCGAATTTCGCCTCGTCTACGTATGGGTCGTGCGCGATCAGCTTGACCCGCCAGGGGGCGAGAAGATCGCAGAGACGCGAGCCGATGCGCCCGAGGCCGATGATGCCGACCGTAATACCCTCGTAGCCGTCCTGGCGCGCGCCGAGATAGGTGCCTGCCAGCGAGTCGTCGCGCCAGCCGCCGTTGCGGACATACTGGTCGCGTTCGCGCACTTTTTTCAGCAGGGCCAACATCATCGCCATTGTCCCTTCGGCGACCCCGCCCCAGTTTGCCTCGGTCGGCGAATGGGTGACGAGAATGCCGAGATCGGTCGCGGCATCTATGTCGATATCGTCATAGCCGATGGTCAGCTTCGCGATCAGGCGTGTTTCGGTCTGGCGCTCCAGGAATTCCCGCGTGAAATCAAAGCCGCGCATCACCGCCCCGATGATTGCATCGCGCCCCTTGGTTATGGCGAACACGTTGTCTGCGTTCGCGCCGAATGCGCGGCGCCATTCCGGATCGCCCCAGGACAGCTCGCAACCGGCCTCCTCCAACTGGCTGAACTTGCGGTTGGCAGACCCCATAGGGGTATAGATTGCGACTTTCGGTTTGCTCATGGCTGCTTTCCTGCGGGGTATATTGGGCGGGCAAGATTGGTTCTTGTCGGACATAAATAACCCCGGCCGGGATGACCCGGCCGGGGGACATCTGTTCGCCTGTGGCTATTTCTTCAGGCCGAGCGCTTCCTGCATCCTGTCGATGATCGCCTGATCGACATTCGAGATACGCTCCGCCGCCGCCTGCATTTCCTGCCAGCTTGCGGATTCCCAGGTCATCTTGCGCTTTTCTGCGCCCGCGATGACTTCCGGATCTTCCAGCGCTTTTTTGAAGGCGGCCCGCAATGCTGCGACCCGATCCGCGGGAACGCCGGGAGGCGCAAGCCAGCCGCGGCCGAGAATCATATTGCCGGCCATCAGCTCGGCGATTTCCTTGTCGACCGGATCCGTCACGATATTCTTCAGCAGCGGGACGTCGGGATTGTCTTTCAGGGGTGTGTGGGCGTTGACCGCCAGCAGGTTCAGATTCGGCACCCATTCCGGCCGGGCGATCTTGACCCCGGACCAGGACGACTGGAAGCCCTGCACTTCGCCCTTGTCCATGGCGATATAGATGCCGCCCATACCGCGGTAGCCGGTGATGACCTTGAACTTCGTGCCGAGCATTTTGTTGACCAGCGTCGGGACAACATAGGTCTGTGATCCCTTGCCCGAGGAACCGAGGATGACTTCCGTTTTCTTGGCGTCGTCGAGGGTTTTGACCCCGGTGCTCTTATAGACGAGGAAAACGCTGCGCGGCTGATCCGCGCCACCGAGAAACTGAAAGTCCTTGGCGACGTATTTGACGCCGGTCGTCCGCAGGCGGGAGGCGAGCGGCGTATCCGACAGCAGAATCCCGATCATCGTGCCGTCTTTGCGCGCGATCGAGTGCAGGAAGTTCGCCGCCTTCGTGCCGCCGGCGCCGCCCATGTTCTGGACGATGAAGGTCGGATTTCCCGGCATGTATTTTTCAAGGTACGGGGAAAGATACTGGGTGTATTGCGTATGTCCGCCGCCCGGACCCGCGGCGACGACCACCGTGATGGTTTTTCCTTTGTAGAAATCGGCGACGTCGTCAGCCGCCGCCGGGACCGTAAAGCCGGTGACGGCAATCGCCGCCAGTGCAAGCCCGGATAGAGAATTTCGTATAGTCATCGAATATTCCTCCCTGATTTTTTTGGGTGCTCTACCATGCCATAGACCTTCGGTCTGTGGCGAATACCGAATTTTTATCGGATTTTCAGGATCAGTTTGCCGCGTAGATGCCGGGACTGGCTGATTTTCTGCGCCTCTGCGGCGTCTTTCAGGTCGAATAGCGTGATTTCCGGCACCGTGACGACCCCGGCATTATAGAGTTCGGCAATCCGTTCCATATAATGCCGTGCGCGTCCGACATTGGGACGGAGCGACTGCACGTCGTCACGTGTCGGCTCCGGCGCCTTGGGCCCGGATGCGATAAAAGCGGCCCGCCCGCCGGGTTTGAGTACATCGAACGCCTTCAGCGCGACATCGCCGCCGACGGTGTCGAAAACGGCGTCGCAATCCGATACCGCTTCGGTGAAATCCACGGCGTTGTAATCGATGATCTCGTCCGCGCCGAGCGCCCGGACATATTCGTGGTTGCTCGCACTTGCCGTTGTGACGACATGCGCGCCGATATGCTTGGCGAGCTGGATGGCAAATCCGGCGACGCCGCCCGCACCGCCCTGAATCAGTATTTTTTCGCCGGACTGCAGCTTCAGCGATTCTTCGATCGAGATACAGGCGGTCAGCCCGATGAGCGACAACGCGTTGATATCGACATGCGAAATGTTGTCCGGCTTCTTGGCGAGGACGGCGGCTTTGGTCGCGACTTTCTCGCAATAGGTGCCCTCCTGACCGACGGGAAGAACACCGAAGACGGCATCCCCGACGGCGAGGTCACCCACATCGCTGCCAACTTCGCAGACGATGCCGGAAAAATCCCGGCCGCAGACATACGGGAAAAAAGTGGTGGGCGCGTATGATCCCTCGCGCACTTTCCAGTCGGCGCCGTTCACGCTGGCGGCATGGATATCAACCACGACTTCGTCGGCCGCCGCGACCGGATCCGGCAGATCGCCATATTGCAGGACGTCGACCCCGCCGTTTTCGTTGAAATAAACTGCTTTCATCTTTTTCGCCTTCTTGACTGGTTGTCCCGGGCAAGAGTGTAGCGGTGAATCCTGCGCCGCGAAATCCCGGCGCCTCAAAAGGTCGCGGGTCACCATGGATGATCGCCATGGATTGAGTCTGTTCGCCGATTGCCGCAAGATCGGAAAGACCAACCATTTCGGAGACAGGCCGATGACCATCGACATGCATGCGCACCGGAGCCCGCATCAGTGCTTCGAGCGTCTGCCGGTTGCTGAATCCGTCCCGGCGGTTCAGGTGTTCAACAATGCGACTTCCGCCGTCTGCGCGGAGAACCCCGGACGCTTCGTCGGCTGCAGAGTGATGGGGCTTTGATGTCCGGCGGAACCGGTCCTGTCACCGATATGACCCTGCACCAGGCGATGCGCGCCCAGGTGCTGGAGATGCTGGAAAAATCGGACATGACCGAGGAACAGAAACAGCAGATTCTCGTCTCGCTCAGCTGTCCCTGCTGCGGCGGCAACGGAATGTCGCTGATCATCCCGCTGGATAATTCGAAGCCGGTTTTCTAGAAAGGCCGGTCGCCCTCAATCCCGACGCGCCGTAGCAGGCGGCGTTGCGCGGCGGGGAAATCGGTGCGCGCATGCTGGGTACAACGATTATCCCACATCACCAGGTCGTGGACCTGCCAGACATGCTCGTACACATGCGCCCTGGCTTCCGCATGACTGAATAACTGCTGCAGCAATTCATCGTTTTCTTCTGCGGGCACGCCGACGAGTTCTTCGGTCATCAACCGGTTCACGTAGAGCGCCTTGCGCCCCGTTTCCGGATGCGTGCGTATCGCCGGATGGGTCGCATGGGGTACCGTCGACCGATCGAAGCGACCGGTCTTGACCTGGGTTTCGTAATCGAAGACTTGCGTCGCCAGGAGCCCGTTGAGCCTGGCTTTCATGTCGTCGGGCAGGGAATCGTATGCGTCGTACATGTTCGCAAACAGGGTATTGCCGCCGATTGACGGGATTTCCTCTGCGTAGAGCAACGCGCCCATCAGCGGTTTTTCGAGAAACACCGAATCCGAATGGAACATCAGTTCGCCATCCGGAAGGGAGCCGATCGGTTCGCCGTTCTCGCGAACATTGCTGATAAGCATGAGACGCCGGTCGCCGCCGTCGCTCCGTTGTTTTGCGCGGGCGCCTACCGTCTCGCCGAAATAGCCGGCGAACCGGATCTGGTCTTCTTCGCCAATTTCACCGCACCGGAAGACAAGAACCAGATGTTCGAGCCAGGCCGCGCGAATTTCCGCGACGGTGTCGGACTCCAGCGGCACAGTCAGGTCGATATCCCGCACCTCCGCGCCCAGCGCGGCAGAGAAAGGGCGGATTTCGAACCCGGCTATGTTTTATGCCTCCATTGCCGCGGCGCGGATTGCGTCCGGCGTAAACGGAATTCGCCGCAATCGGAGGCCGGTTGCATTGTAAATCGCGTTGGCGATCGCCGCACCCGCCGGGCCCGACACAGCTTCGCCAGCGCCGAGGAAGGGGACGCCGGGCCGTTCGATCAGGACCGTTTCGATATCCGGCACGTTATCGAAGCCGAGGATCGGATAGGTTTCCCAGTCGCGGCTCGTGATGCCGTCCCGGTCCCAGGTGACCTGTTCGCTGATGGTCCAGCTTGCCGCCTGCAGGAAGCCGCCGTCATACTGGGCGGCCATGCCGTCGTAGTCGACGATTTCGCCCGCATCGCCCGCCAGCACGGCGCGCTTCAGGATCACTTCGGCGGCATCGTTTACCTCAAGCTCCACGCCGACGGCGGCATAGGCCTTCAGGTTCTTGTACTGGGCGAAGGCGATACCGCGCCCGAGCCCGTCATCGGCGCTGAAATCCATCCGGGCGGCGACCGCTTCGAGGACTTCGCGCCCGCGGGTGTCTTCCAGGTGGTTCAGCCGGAAGGTGACGGGATCGATCCCCGCGGCCTCTGCCAGTTCGTCCATGAAGGATTCGATCGCGAAGACATTGCCGTAGGCGCCGAGCGTGCGCAGGGCCGATGTCCGCAGCGGCAGGTCGCGCACCAGGTTCTTGACCAGCCGCTTGTTCGGAAAGACGTAAAGCGGGTCAAGATTCCGGTGAATGCCCATGTGCCGGACCATTGCCGGCTGGGGGATGAATTCGGGCGGGGGGGTCTCGCGGAACCGGCCCGACAGCAGGCGTGCGGCGCCCGCCATGTTCGGCCCGGAGCGGGGACGCATGTTGAATGTGTCGCCGTAACTTTCGTGGCTCCAGTCGATGACCCTGCCGCCAGAATCGATGCTCGCGCGCAGTTTCATCGACGTGGCGGTGGCATAGGGGGCCCAGGCGTGTTCTTCCTCCCGCGTCCATTTCAGCAGGATCGGCTTGCCGGGCAGGGCGCGGGCGACAAGCGCGGCGTCGAACGCCGCATCGTCAGCGCCGTTGTGGCCGTAACAGCCGGCCCCCGGGACATGCTCTATCCGCACGGTTTCCGGGTCGATATCGAATGCTTCGGCAACCGCGTCGCGCAGGAAGTATATTCCCTGGCTGTGAGACCATAGCTGCAGGCCGTCCTCCTGCCAGATGGCGCACCCGGCGGAGGGGCCCATGGACGCGTGTGCGTGATAGGGCTTGTCGTAGCGAGCTTCCAGCGTGGCGGCCGCGTTCTCCGGCGGGTCGGCCAGGGGCGGGACCGGCTTGTTCTGCGGCACGCCGTCATTCTCGACGGGCCGGCTTTCACGGGGGTTGGCGGTGAGGCGCTCGAAGATATCGTCTTCCGACAGCGCCCCCGACGTATCCCAGTCGCAGGCCGCGAACAGGCGTTCCGCGGCCTGGATCACCGCGTATTCGTCGCCACCCGCAACTGCGACGAAGCTGCCGTCGCGGACGATCTCGAAACCGCCCTCGCGCAGCCTGTCGGCCGCCTCGCCGTTGATCCCTTCAAGGCGCGCATTGTAATGCGGGGGGCGCACGACGCGGGCATGCAGCATGCCCGGCAGTTTCATGTCGTGCAGGAAGCGGTAACTGCCGGTAACGATTTCCGACAGGCCGAGCGGAGCGATTTTCTCGCCGACGATCCTGTGGGTTTCGGGATCCTTGACGTCGACATCCGGGTCGACATCGACCCGCGCGTGGAACCGCTCGTCGTACCAGTCCGAACGGACCCGCTCGACCCCGCGCGCCGTGCGCACGATCTCCACGAGCTCCTTGGCGAGCTGCCGCAGGGTGGCGA
>JAYOMI010000128.1:0-877 GCA_038120765.1 Rhodospirillaceae bacterium | reverse complement strand
CCCCATAGGTCACGCTGCGGTTCGTGCCGCGAGACTGAATGAGACCGTCGTCGACTTCGAGCGTCTCCAGATCGACGCCCAGCTGTTCCGCGGCCTGCGCCAGCATGTGCCGGCGCGCGGTTGCAGTCGCCAGCCGCACGGCGCTGCCGGATTCCATCATCGAGTTGCTGCCCGATGTTATGCCTTCATCCGGCGCTTCGCCGGTGACGGTGCGCACCATGTCGATGCGGTCCAGCGGCACGTCGAGTTCTTCGGCGGCGATCATGGCAAGCGCCGTCGAAATACGCTGGCCGATATCGACCTTGCCGCTTCGGATGGCGATGCGGCCATCCGCGCCGACGGAAACCCATTCGTCGAGGCCGGGGTGATTGGCGAGGCTGGGGCTGGAGAAAACGGATCTAGACATTGCCGATCTCCTTCGCCGCGCGGCCGATAGCGGCGATCACCCGTCCGTGGGAGCCGCAGCGGCAGAGATGTTCTTCAAGTCCCTCGACGATTGCCTCCCGGTCGGGCGTCGCATTGGCTTTCAGCAGTGACGTTGCCGCGACGACGAGGCCTGCGGTGCAATATCCGCACTGCGCGGCGCCTTCGGCGATGAAGGCCTTCTGTACGGCGGCGCCGACAGGGTCTTTCTCAAGGGCTTCGACGGTCACGATGTCCTGGCCGGCGAATTCGCCCGCCGGGCGGTTGCAGCACAGCGTCGCTTCGCCGTCCACCAGTACGGCGCAGGCGCCGCATTGTTCCAGACCGCAGCCGAGCTTCGCGCCCGTCAGGTCGAGATCGTTCCGCAGAACGAACAGGAGCGGCGTCGCCGGATCGCAATCGATCCGCCGCGCCTCGCCGTTGATCGTGAGTGTCAGTGAGTCCATGGATTCTT
>JAYOMI010000127.1:903-9026 GCA_038120765.1 Rhodospirillaceae bacterium | reverse complement strand
ATATCTCGATGAATTCGTCCAGAAAGATGGTGTATTTCTGGCGCTTGGGTTTGTCCTTGTCTTCCTCGTTCACATAGGAAATCGACGATTTCCCCTTGAGGGCGCGCGGCAGGATCATGGTGCGCGAAAAATTGCCGGGTTTGTCGTCCGGCGCATAGGCAAGGACCGGGACCGGTCCGGCCTCGAACCACGGCTCGCCCGCAGCGATAACATGGGTTTCGCCGCCGGTTTCGACCTTGAATCCGCCTTCGAGCAGACAGCGGATGCCGGGTCCCTGATGAACGTGCGTGTAGGCAATGCCGCTCGGCGGGATATCGACCCGGTCGCAGCGCCAGAGATAGCCGTCGCCCGGTTCGAGATCGACGGCGGCCGACAGCTTGTGAACGGACGTTACGCCGTCGCCCTGCGCGAGCCCGTCGGCATCGGCTGTGCCGCCCTTTACGAGTTCGTAGCGAAGTATCCGGGCGCCATTGGCACCGGCGGTGATCGTGGTGTCGCCGGTCGAGAACCAGGCGGAATTCACGTTGAGTGTCGCGCCGCCGCTATCGTCGCGTATCGTCGCCATACCATCGGCGACGTAGATCCCGCGATTCATGCCGGGCAGGGGGGATGCCACACTGGCTTTCTCCGTGAAAACGTCGGTGTAAACGCGCAGAATGTAATCGGCCATTTTACGGCTCCTCCCCAGGATTCGATTATGATTTCAATTGCGTATCACAGCGCTGTTTTTGCGGCAAGAACGCGGCGGCCGCTGCGTTGACGCCCCTGTCCGCAGGGGTATGATGGCGCGCCCTATCAACCGCCGAGCCGGAGCAGCCAACTCGTGAAAAATCATACCGTTAAGGTCTATCCTTCCAAACAGGAATTGAAACGCGAAGACCAGCTTGCCTGGAAGATCGCCGAGGTCGCAGCCGATCCGGTCGAGATCGAAGACGACGTCACCGACATGGTCATCAACCGGATAATCGACAACGCGTCCGTCGCGATGGCCTCGGTCAATCGCCGTCCGGTGGCAAACGCCCGGGCGATGGCAATCTGTCATCCCCGCAATGGCGGCGCCACGATCTTCGGTATGCCGGTCGACCAGCGCTTCTGCGCCGAATGGGCCGCCTGGGCGAACGGCACGGCCGTGCGCGAGCTCGATTATCACGACACGTTTCTCGCCGCCGACTATTCCCACCCCGGCGACAACATCCCGCCGACGCTTGCGGTCGCCCAGCAAAAGGGTCTCGACGGCAAACAGCTGCTGCGTGGGATTGTGACCGGCTACGAAATCCAGGTGAACCTGGTAAAGGGAATCTGCCTGCACGAGCACAAGATCGATCATATTGCGCATATCGGACCGTCCGTTGCGGCGGCTCTCGGCACGCTGCTGAAGCTTGATACCGAGACGATCTACCAGTCGGTGCAGCAGGGGCTGCACGTCACCTGCACCACGCGCCAGTCGCGCAAGGGCGAGATTTCAAGCTGGAAGGCCTATGCGCCGGCCCATGCGGGCAAGCTCGCGATCGAGGCGGTGGACCGCTGCATGCGGGGCGAAGGCGCGCCGTCGCCGATCTATGAAGGCGAAGACAGCGTGATTGCGTGGATGCTGGACGGCCCGGACGCGAACTATACCGTGCCGCTCCCCGAAGCGGGCGAGTCCAAGCGGGCGATCCTCGAGACATATACCAAGGAACATTCCGCGGAATACCAGAGCCAGGCGCTGATCGACCTGGCGCGCAAGATGGGCGCACAGATTTCAGATTTCGATGCGATCGACAACATCGTCATTCAGACCAGCCATCATACCCATTACGTGATCGGCACCGGCGCGGGCGATCCGCAGAAAATGGATCCGACCGCCAGCCGGGAGACGCTCGATCATTCGATCATGTATATCTTCGCCGTCGCCCTGCAGGATCAGGCCTGGCATCACGTGAAATCCTATGCGCCGGAACGCGCGCAGCGGCCCGACACGGTGAAGCTTTGGCACAGTATCTCCACGGTCGAGGACCCGCGCTGGACCGAGCGCTATCACCATCCCGATCCCAACCAGAGGGCCTTTGGCGGCCGGGTTGTCATCACGATGAAAGACGGCTCCACGCTGGAGGACGAACTGGCGCTCGCGGACGCCCACCCGGCCGGCGCGCGGCCATTCGCGAGGGAAAATTATATCAATAAATTCAATATTCTGGTGGACGGTCTTGTGAGCAACAATGAACGTGATCGCTTTCTCGATACCGTTCAGCGTCTGCCGAGCCTGACGGCCGAGGAACTGGGCGGGCTGCATGTGACGCTCGACGCCATGACGCTCGATTACGCAACCCGCGACGACAGGGGAATTTTCTGATGCTGTTTGCCAAGAAGACGGCTGCTGAAATGCGGGCATCTTTCCGTGCGGAACTTGCCACGGGCCGTTTGCTGCAGTTTCCGGGCGCCCATTCGCCGATCGTGTCGCTTGCGATCGAGGAACAGGGTTTTGACGGGGTGTATATCTCCGGCGCGGCGCTCTCGGCGGAGCTCGGATTGCCGGATATCGGCCTGACGACACTCACGGAAGTCACCCAGCGGGGGCGCCAGATCGCCCGCGTGACCGACCTGCCGGCGCTGATCGATATCGATACCGGGTTCGGCGAGCCGATGAGCGCGGCCCGCACGATCCTGGAGCTTGAGGAACTCGGGCTTGCCGGGTGTCACCTTGAAGATCAGGAGAACCCGAAGCGCTGCGGCCATCTCGACAACAAGAATATCGTCCCGGTTCGCGAAATGACGATGAAAATCCGCGCGGCGGCGGATGCCCGCAAAGATCCGAACTTTCTCATCATGGCGCGTACCGATGCCCGTGCCTCGGAAGGGCTGCAGGCGTCCCTTGACCGCGCGAAGGCCTATATCGATGCCGGAGCGGACGCGATCTTCCCGGAAGCGTTGCAGGACATGTCCGAATACGAAGCTGTCCGCGAAGCGCTGGATGTTCCGCTGCTCGCCAACCTCACGGAGTTCGGCAAGACGCCGCTTTTGACCAAGAAAGAGCTGGAAGATCTCGGATACAATATCGCGATCTATCCGGTTACGTCGCTGCGGCTGTCGATGAAGGCGGTGGAGGACGGCCTGACGGCGATCCGGGAGCAGGGCACACAGAAAAATATTGTCGACCGGATGCAGACCCGCGCGCGGCTGTACGAGCTGATCCGCTACGCGGATTACAACAAGTTCGACCAGGATATATTCAACTTCAAAGTCTGATGGCAGGGAGACCGGGAATGGCAGCAAAAGCCACGAAAAAGAATGTGAAGAAGAAGGCAAAGGCCAAAAACACCAAGGTCAAGAAGACCCAATCGGCAGAACCGGTGATCTACAAGGGGCTCGCCGGGGTCACGGTGGATTATACCGCCGTGTCCAAGGTCATGCCGGAGACCAATTCACTGACCTATCGCGGATATGCCGTGCAGGACCTCTGCGCGAACTGCCGGTTCGAGGAGGTCGCCTATCTGATGTGGCACGGCGAATTGCCGACCCGCGCCCAGCTGCGCGCGTTCGAGAAAGACGAGCGTAGCCGCCGGAATATCTCGCGCGGCCATGTCGAGGTGATCCGCCAGTATCCGAAGCGGGCGCATCCGATGGATACGCTGCGGACGTCGGTCAGCTACCTCGGAACCACGGATACCGCCTGGGGCGGGGAACCGGCGGAAAAAGACCTGAACCGGGCAATGGACCTTCTGGCCAAGATCCCGACGATGATCGCCACCGACTACCGGTTCCGCAAGGGGCTGCCGCGCAAGACGCCGCGCAAGGACCTGACCATGTCGGAAAACTTTTTCCACATGTGCTTTGGCGAGGTGCCGCCGAAGGAAGTGATCCGGGCCTTCGATATTTCGCTCATTCTCTATGCGGAGCACAGCTTCAACGCCTCGACCTTCACGGCCCGCGTAATCACGTCTTCTCGCTCCGATATCTACAGCGCGGTGACGGGTGCGATCGGCTCGCTCAAAGGGCCGCTCCATGGCGGCGCAAACGAAGCCGTGATGCACAATCTGAAGCAGATCCGCACGCCTGCGCGGGCGGAAAAATGGCTGCGCGACAAACAGGCGGCGGGCGAGCTTGTCATGGGTTTCGGCCACCGGGTCTACAAGCAGGGAGATTCCCGCGTCCCCACAATGCGCGCCGCGCTCGAGGATCTCGCCGCCTGGAAGGGCGACACCAGATGGATCGAGATTTCGGACATTCTTCAGAAGATCATGATCGAAGAGAAGAACATCCATCCCAATCTCGATTTTCCGGCGGGTCCGGCCTACGACCTGATGGGCTTCGACGTGGATATGTTCACGCCGATTTTCGTGATGAGCCGCATTACCGGCTGGGCGGCGCATATCCTCGAACAGAATGCTAGCAACAGTCTGATCCGGCCGCTCAGCGCCTATAACGGCGAAAAGCAGCGCAAGGTGAAAGCGATCTCCAAGCGTTGACGGGTATTATTTATGTTCGCCGGGGGTGCTTTTTCGGGCCTCCCGGCGTTCGATCTGTCCACGCCGGAGCAGGTAAACCGCGGATGCGATAATAATCACGGTGCCGGTGATCGACCACGGATCCGGCACTTCTGAGAATATCAGGAAACCGAATATCGCGGCGACGGGCAGTCGCATGAAATCGAACGGCGCGACGATGCTGACCTCGCCGGCATCGTAGGCGCGGGCGAGAAAGTCCTGGCCGATGGCCCCCAGAAATCCCGCGAGAAAGAGCCAGCCCGTCTGGACGAGCGTCGGCGTTTCCCACGTGTAGACGGCGCCCGGCAGCAGGATCAGCGTGCCGAAGAACATGAAGTAGAAGACAATCCGGGTCGGTGGCTCGCTGGATGTCAGGTTTTTCATCGATATCATTGCCGACGACGTGAACACCGCGCTGCCCAGGGCCAGAAGCATGGCCGGTTCGAGTCCGAGCTGCGGTTTGACGATCAGCAGCATCCCGCAGAACCCGACAACCGTCGCGGCGATCCGCCGGCCGTGGATTACTTCCTTCAGCACAATCGCCCCGATCAGGATCGACCAGAAGGGGGACGTGAAGGCGAGGACCATGGCATCCGCCATGATGAGGTCCTCAAGGGCGAATATCAGCAGGACGAAGGCGGAAATGCCGCAAAACGAGCGGATAAAATGCAGGGCCGGCCGGCGGGTGCGCAATACGCCGGGTCCGGACCGCACAAGCCACGGGGTTAGCATGCAGAGCGCAAAGAAAGTGCGCGAAATGGCGACTACAAAAACCGGCAGTTCGGTCGCCATCTGTCTCACGACCACAAACATGGTGGTCAGGGTCGTCACCGCGAGCAGCATCCAGAGAATGCCGCGAACATTATTCAGCTTTGGGGCGTAGGCGATGCTGGCGGGCGTGGGCACGACAAGGGCTTTCCGTATTCTCCGGTAGATTGCCGGATGAATATCTCCGTATCAGAGCGCGACTTTGGATACAATGCGCGATCAGGTTGAAGGCGGTTGCGGAGTCGCGTCCCGTCATGCATTCCCTTGTACCGGCATAGTACAGGAATATGCAGCTAGTCTGGGAAAACGGCCGTTGAAGATTCTGTTCATCACTGCAACGCGTATCGGTGACGCTGTCCTGTCTTCGGGATTGATCGCGTATTTGGCGGCGGAGCACCCCGGCGCGCGCTTTACGGTCGTCTGCGGCGCGCCGGCGGCACCGCTATTTGAGGCGATACCCGGTCTCGACCGGTTGATTGTCATCGAGAAAAAGCCGTTCCATCTTCACTGGCTGTCGTTATGGGCGTCATGCGCTGCGAACCGTTGGGACAGGATATATGACCTGCGCGGTTCTGCGCTTGCGCGGTTCATGCGGGCGGGAGAGCGTCATATCGGGAAATACCGGGATGACAGCCTGCACCGGGTCGAGGAACTTGGCCGCCTCATTGGCGTGTCGCCGGCACCGGCGCCGGCTTTGTTTCTGTCCGCGCAAGCAGTTGAAAAGGCAGCTGCCCTGATTCCTGCCGGAGAGCCTGTCCTCGCTGTCGGACCGACGGCCAACTGGGGCGGGAAGCAATGGCCCGCGGACCGGTTCGCCGCATTGGCCTTGCGCGCGACGGAAGACGGCGGAATTCTGGCGGGCGCCGCGGTTGCGGTGCTCGGGGCAGAGCCGGAGCGCGCCATGGCCAACCCCTTGCTGGCCGCGTTGCCCCAAGACCGGCGGATTGATCTGATCGGTCAGCCATTGCCGGTCGCGGCGGCCTGCATCGCCCGGTCGACGCTCTATGTCGGTAATGATTCCGGGCTTATGCATATTGCCGCGGCGACCGGCACGCCGACCCTCGGGCTGTTCGGCCCGTCACCCGAAACGCGTTACGGGCCGTGGGGCGCGCATTGTGCTTCCGTGCGCACCGACGAGGGTTTCAAGGAGCTTGTCTTGTCTCCGGATTTCGATCATCTCAGCCAAAAATCGCTGATGACGGGACTTTCGGCCGATAAGGCGTACGAAGCCCTTGCGAATCTTTACACAAGCGTAAAAAATGCCCCCTGAAGGGAAACGCATTGGTTAAAACGCAAAATACCGAATCAGGCACGTCGGTCGCGGAACGCCGGGAGAACCGCCGCGACGAAATCCTGCGTGCGGCACAGGATCTTTTCCATCGTCAGGGTTATGCGAATACCTCGCTGGACGATATCGCGCGCGCCGTCGGTATCAAGCGGGAAGGGGTCTACTATTATTTCCCGAACCGGACGCAGATTCTGATCACCATTATCAAGCCGCTTGGCCTACAGCTGCGCGACCGGGTGCGTGAAATACTGGAGAGCGATGCGACGCCGGAGGAGAAAATCTGCCAGACGGTGGAAAACCATCTGATGCGGTTTGAAAACCGATTTGCGGAATCCAAAATTACTCTCCGCGATGACTATTTTGCGGAGAACGAAGATGTTCTCGCCGAAATGCAGCCGATCTGGGACGAGTATGAAAAACTCTGGATTGGAATCATCCGCGAAGGCCAGGAGAAGGGCGTCTTCGATCCGACACTCGATCCGCGCCTCGCGCATCTCGGCATTCTCGGGCTCTGCAACTGGGTTGCGCGCTGGTACAAGCCGGGCAGTTCACTACCGGTGCCGGACCTGATTGCTATGTATAACCAGATGGTACTGCGAAGTCTGCGGGCCGATTAACTCATCGGCGTCGCGCCGCATGATGTCACTTTTCTTTACGACGGGACTTTGGAATGAAACAGAATGAACGGGTACTAATCTGCGGCGGCGGCCCTGTGGGAGTCGTCACCGCATTGTCGCTTGTACAGCAGGGAATCCCCGTCACGGTTCTAGAGATGTTCGAGGAACCGCCGCGGGACCCGCGCGCGGCGACAATCCATCCCTCCACCCTGGAAATGCTCGATACGCTTGGCCTCGCAGAGGGGATTCTTCAGCGCGGTCTGCATGCGCCGGCATTCCAGTTCCGCGATCGGAGATCGCAGGAAATTGTTGCCGTGTTCGACATGGCGCATATCGCCGACGAAACGAAGTTCCCGCTGGCTGTCCAGTATGAACAATGGAAGCTCGTCCGGGACGGTCTCATCGCGCTCAAGGAGTACGATATCGCCGATGTCCGGCTCGGCACCAGCGTGACGGCGTTTTCCCAGGACTATGAGGGCGTCACCGTGGTCACCGAAAACAAGGATGGTGATCTTGAAAAACTCGAAGGGCGGTATCTGATCGCCTGCGACGGCGGCCGCTCCACGATCCGGATCGGTCTCGGCGTGTTCATGTCGGGCTTTACCTGGGGCGAGCGTTTCCTGGTGCTCACATCGCTGCATGATTTTGCCGAAAGCGACGGCTACCTGAACCGCAACTACGTGCTCGATCCGACGGAGTGGTGTGCGGTCTTCAAGGTGATGGGGGATGAAGACCAAGGTATCTGGCGGACGTTGTTCCCGACCAGCGAAGGCGAGCTGGATGCCGACCTTCTGTCGGATGCAGGCGTGACGCAGCGGATCAGCGGTCTGCGTCCCGACATGGACCACAGCGACATTCTTCACCGGAATCTCTATACGGTGAACCAGCGGGTGGCCGACCGGTTCACGATAGAGCGGATATTCCTGGCGGGCGATGCTGCGCATCTGAACAACCCCTTGGGCGGCCTGGGCCTGAATACCGGTATTC
>JAYOMI010000127.1:0-893 GCA_038120765.1 Rhodospirillaceae bacterium | reverse complement strand
GTTCGGCAGGGCGCAGCCGGACGTGTTCGAGCGTTATCATCGCCAGCGTCACCAGCTCGCGACGGAATTCCTGCAGAGCGTCACCATCGAAAACAAGAAGCGCATCGAGGAAAAGGACCCCGAGGTCATCAAGGCCAATCAGAAGATTCTCCGCGAGAATTCAGAGGATCCGGTCAAGGCCAAGGCATGGCTGATGCGTTCCTCCCTGCTGGACAGCGTCCGCAAGGAAGATAAGATCGAGTAGACCGCTTTAGACGGCGTCTTGTCAGGCGCGCGTCAGCCGCCGAGCGCTTCTGCCGGCGGCGTGAAATCCCGTTCCTGCGCCATCGCGACGGCTTCATAGGTCAGCTTGCCGGCGTGAACGTTCAGTCCGTTCATCAGGTTCTGGTCTGATTCCAGGGCGGCCTTTACGCCCGTATTCGCGATTTTGATCGCAAAGGGCAGGGTGGCGTTGTTCAGCGCAAATGTGGATGTCCGCGCGACGGCGCCCGGCATGTTGGCGACGCAATAATGAACCACGCCGTCGACGACGTATGTCGGATCGTCATGGGTGGTGGGCCGGCTGGTTTCGCAGCAACCGCCCTGATCAATCGCTACATCGACGATGACAGCGCCCCGTTTCATCGTCTTTACCATCTCTGCTGTCACGAGCTTCGGCGCCTCGGCACCCGGAACGAGTACCGCGCCGATTAGCAGGTCGGCATTGGCGACTTCTTCCTCGATATTGGTCCTGTTTGAAAAGCGGGTCGTGATCAGGCTTTTGTAGTGTGAATCGATCTCTGCAAGCCGCCGGATATCCCTGTCGATGACGGTGACATGGCCGCCCATGCCGGTCGCGACGAAAACCGCATTGCTGCCGACCACACCGCCGCCGATGACGACGACCTTGCCCG
>JAYOMI010000126.1:0-9154 GCA_038120765.1 Rhodospirillaceae bacterium | reverse complement strand
AGATCCTCCGTTAAATCAGACGATCAACTGGCCCAAAAATTTTGACGACGGACACGTTGCAGGCTATCGGGTAGAAGCTATCGCCCGGAAATGTTTACGGAAATTCGTGATGAAAATCGCCGGCACGCAGCCCGTCCAGAGCAATACAATTCGCCGGCGCAGTCAATCGAAGGCCGGGTCGGGAACGAAATTCGCCAGTGAACTCTCTACCGCCGGGCCGCCCGCAGCGGCGGGGCCGACGGGGGCCGCGGGTACCATCGACGGCATTCTGGCGCTGCAGGAAGTTGATGAAGACGGCCGCGGCAGCCGGCAGGAGCGGGAGCGGGGCGAGGATATTCTGGATCGGCTCGACGAAATCAGGCATGGCCTGCTCACCGGTCGCGTTAATCCGAAAACGTTGCAAACGCTCCTTGTCCAGGTGCGGCAACAGCGGCAGACCTTTACCGATCCGCGTCTGAAGGAAATTCTTGAAAAGATAGAACTCCGTGCGGCGGTCGAACTCGCGAAGCTCGGCCAGATGCGTTGACATCGGATTTCATACCCGCCGGCTACCCCTTGCGCGGCGGATAACACCAAACCTATAATCCGCCCAATTTTTGGGTTCTGAACAGAGATGACTACGACAATTCCGCCGGGATATCGGCCGTCGGATGACGAGCCGTTTATGAGTGAGGTGATGCTGGAGTACTTCCGGCAGAAACTCTCTGTCTGGAAGGAAGATCTGTTACGCGACTCCAATCTGACTTTGCAGCATCTTCAGGAAGATACGGCAAAATCAGCCGATCTGGCGGATCGCGCTTCGGCGGAAACGGGGCGCAGTCTTGAGCTCCGAACGCGAGACCGCGCGCGTAAACTGGTCATCAAAATCGATCAGGCCCTGAAGCGCATTGAAGACGGCACTTACGGATATTGTAGCGAGACCGGAGAACCGATCGGTGTCAGACGGCTTGAGGCCCGGCCGGTCGCGACGCTTAGTCTGGATGCGCAGGAACGCCACGAAAGGCTCGAGAAAACCCAGCGAGAGGTATGATGCGGCGCATTATACCGGTTCACGGAATAGCGATTTTGAGATGATCGTTAACCGATACTGAGGCATTGAAAAAGCGGCCTGCCTTCCGCAGACCCAGGGAAAGATCGAACGCTGGCATCAGACCCTGAAGAACCGTGTGCTGTTGGAAAACTACTACCTGCCCGGTGACCTCGAAAACCAGATCGGGGCCTTCATCGAGCACTATAACCACGAGCGCTATCACGAAAGCCTCGGCAACGTCACGCCGGCTGACGCCTACTTCGGCCGCGCCACCGCCATTATCGAAAGGAGAAAACGGATCAAGGAACTCACCATCAAAAACCGCCGCTTGAATCATCAGCGGCACGCCGCTTAACATCCACCAAGGAGGGCCAGATCCTCCGTTAAATCAGATGATCAACTGGCCCAAAAATTTTGACGACGGACACTTCGGTATTCCGGTTTCCGGAATCCCGTCTACCGACCCTTCGGGTGCTCGGGGTTGTTTTACGGGTTTCGGCGGAGGTGCCCTTCGGGTGTATGGGGTTGTTTTGCGGGTTTTGGGATTGCCGGCCGGGCGGGCGGTAAAAAGTTGGGTTCCCGGGCTTGTCCCCGGGGCCCCTGTCCAGCAATGTCGGGGCAGTCGAATGAACGCCCGGCCGTGGGCGTGACGCACAGGCCGGGCCGGGAAAATACCAAGGGGATCGTACGGGACGCGCCATGGCATACAGGAATCTACGGGACTATCTGGCGGAACTGCAGCGCCGCGACCTGCTGCACGTCGTCGAGGACGAGATCAGCAAGGATACCGAGCTGGTGCCGCTGGTGCGGCTCCAGTTCCGGGGCTTGCCGGAGGCGCAGCGCAAGGCGTTCTGGTTCAAGAACGTCACGGACGCCCGGGGCCGGCACTTCGATGCGTCGGTGGTGCTGGGCTCGCTCGGCTCGTCGCGGGAAATCTACGGCGCGGCCCTCGGCGTCGCGCCGGACCAGGTCGGCGCGAAATGGGCGAGCACCCACGGCAAGCCGCTGAACCCGGTGGAGGTCGCGCGCGCGGACGCGCCGGTGAAGGAGTTCGTCTATACGGGCGAGGCGTTCGGCGAGGGCGTCGACCGCTTTCCGCACCTGATCTCGACGCCGGGCTTCGATCCCGCACCGTTCCTGACCGCCGGGGTGTGGATCACCCGCGATCCCGAAAACGGTGCCTATAACCTCGGCATCTATCGCGGCATGATCAAGGCGCCGGACCGCATCGGCTGCGCGACCGACGTCTCCACCCAGCATCTCGCCATCCAGTGGGAAAAGGCGCGGCGCATGGGCAAACATCTCGAATGCGCGGTGTTCCTCGGCGGGCCGCCGGCGCTGCTGCTGGCGGCCGCCAGCAAGGTGCCCTACGGCGTCGAGGAATACGGCGTTGCCGGGGCGCTCAACGGCGAGGCCATCGCGGTGGTGCCGGCGGAAACCTTCGACTGCATGGTCCCGGCCGAGGCCGAGATCGTGATGGAAGGCATCATCCGCACCGATATCCTGGAACCCGAAGCGCCCTTCGGCGAGGCCAGCGGCTATCTCGGCCCGCGCAAGATGGAGAAAGTATTCGAGGTCACGGCGATTACCCACCGCGCCGACCCGGTCTATCAGGGTATCATCAGCGAATACCCGCCGAGCGAAAGCACGGTGATGCGCAAGGCCGCGTTCGATGCGATCTACCTGCGGCACCTGCGCGATGCCTGCAACATCCCGTCGGTGACCCAGGTCGCCTGTCACGAGATGGCGAGCTGCAACATGCTGTTCGTCATCCAGCTCGACCGGCCGGAGCTCGGCCAGCCGTGGCAGGCGCTGCGCGCCGCGGCCGCGTTCGATGCCTCGCTCGGCAAGATGTTCATCGCGGTCGATGCCGATGTCGATCCGGAATCGATGGACGCCGTGCTATGGGCGCTGAGCTACAGCATGCAGCCGCACCGCGACGCCGAGATCGTCCGCGGCAAGGTGCCGAGGCTCGACCCGTCCATCACCCCGTCGGACAACGCCGCCCAGTTCGCCTACCCGGACGGGCAGGGGGCATCAGCCATCCTGATCAACGCGGTGCGCGAACACCCCTATTTGCCGGTGTCCCTGCCGCGCGAGGATTTCATGCAGGCGGCAAAGGACCGCTGGGCGAAAATGGGCCTGCCCGACCTCGACCTGAAAACCCCGTGGCACGGCTACCCGCTGTCCGCCTGGACCGACGAGAACGCCGAGGAGGCGCTGCTCGCCATCACAGGCCGGTATTTCGAAACGGGCGAGAAACTGGTCGGCCTGCGCAAGCCGACGGGGGACTAGGGGCTACAGAGGTTGCGCGTCGATCAGCACGAAGGCGATGCGGCAGGGCTCGGTGCCGCGATTGGCCCAGGCGTGGTTGGTACCGCGCTGGACGACGACGTCGCCCGCTTTCAGGTGGACCTCGTCCTCGTCGACCAGCATGTCGATCTCGCCCGAGATGACGATGCCGTAATCGACGCTACGGGTCTTGTGCATGCCGGGATGGCGTACCGGCCCGCCGCTGTCGGGGGCGAGGCCGAGCTCCTTCTTCATGTCCTCGTTGCTGACGGAGGTATCGTCCGGCACGAACTCGACGATGCGGAAGACCGAGCCGCCATCCGGCGGGGCGACGCCGATCTCGCGGTCGGCCTTGTCCAGGTCGCCGGTATTGTCGCCGGGCGTTGTGTCCTCGACCCACAACAATGTCGATGTCAGCCCGTTAGCGGCGCGGACGCGGACGTTTTCGGCGATCCCGTCCCGCGCGATGATGGCGGTGCCGCTTGCGTCGTGGCCGGTGACGACGCGTCTGATGCTGGTGCCCATTATATCCTCCCGTGTTTTGCGCATAATAGGGGGTCGCGGGCGCCGGCGCGATGGGGAGACGACGGAAAATCGATGGCGCGGCGACCGGCGCATGGCGTTGACAGATCGCACGGTTTCCCGTGTCATTGACCGCTGCTCATTCGGGAGAAGACGATGACGGAACTTGATTACGACGACGCGCCGTTTGCCGTCCGTCGCGACCTCACGGACGCGCACCGGGACGCCTGGAACCGGCTGTCCGCGCCGGGGACATGGCTTGCCGCAGATACCCGTGTCGCGATCATGGCCGAAGTGCGGAACGCGCCGGGCTGCGCGCTGTGCGCCGCGCGCAAGGCGGCGCTGTCGCCCTATGGCATGGACGGGGTGCATGACAGCCTCGGCGACCTGCCGGAAAACATGGTCGAGGTCATCCACCGCGTGGTCTCTGACCCCGCCCGGCTGATGAAGAAATGGTATGAGGACTGCCTCGCCAGCGGGCTGACGGAAGAGGAATATGTCGAGATCATCGGCGTCGTCTGTTCGACGGTTTCGGTCGACACCTTTGCCCGCACCGCCGGCCTCGCGCTGCGCGACCTGCCGTCCCCGACGCCGGGCGAGCCCAGCCGGATACGGCCGCATAATGCGAAGCCGGGCGATGCCTGGGTGCCGTGGATCGCCGCCGCCGACGCCGAGGGGGACGATATCCCGCGTTTCGGCCCGCCCGGATCGAACGTCCGCCGGGCGCTCAGCCTGGTGCCGGCGGAAGCGCACGGGTTCATGGCGATGAACGAGGCGCAGTACCTCAATGGCGAGCAGATGCGCGATTTTTCGACCGACTACCGCGCCATCAGCCGCATGCAGATCGAACTGGTGGCCGGGCGGGTCTCCGCCATCAACCAGTGCGCCTATTGAATGACCAGCCATACGGCACTGCTCCGTGCGAGCAGCCAGCACACAGGAACGGTCATCGATCTTAACGTCATCATCGGTACGGCCAGCGACGGCGGCGGTATTCCGCAGGGCGCGTTGCTCGCGGCCTTTGCAGAGGCCGTTGTCGGCGATGACGGGGACGCACTGGCCCGTGCGCGCGCGGCCCTGGTCGATGCCATGGGAACGGACGCCCTGGTCGATGCCAGCGCGGTCGCGGCCATTTTCAACGCGATCGACCGGGTCGCGGATTCGACCGGTTGTCCGATCGATGAAGACCGGCTTGCGCCTACGGCGGATTTCCGGGAAGCGCTCGGCATCGCCGCCTTTCCGTCGGGGCGCGGCGGCGGCGGAAGCTGACCGGGACGCGTCCGCCATTTTGACCGAATAACACCAGAGAGGAAAACACTACATGACCCGTCTGAGAGTTCTCGAGCGAGAAGACATGAACGAAGAGCAGGGCGCGCTCTATGACAAGATCGGCGAAGAAGGCGGCCCGCGGGCCGGACCCTACTGGGCCTATATCCGCCATCCGTCCCTGATGCGCCTGTGCCAGGACATCGGAAACTGGTTCCGCAATTCGGCCCTCAGCGGGCGGGAGCGCCAGATCGCGGTGCTGACGGTGGTCCGCTTCTGGGATGCGGAATATCCCTGGGCCGTCCAGGTGCGCGCCTCGCTCGCCGCCGGGGTCACACAGGATGAGGTCGACGCGATCAACGAACGCCGCGATCCGGGCCTCACCGATCCCCGCGAGAAAATGGCAGTGGAGCTTGCCACCCAGCTACTGAACAATCACGCCCTGACCGAAGAGACCTATCAGGCGGCGGAGAGCCTGTTCGGCGAAGAGGATTTCGTCGCGCTGGTCAGCGTGATCGGCTATTTCGGCATGGTTGCGACCACGGCGAATGCGATCGATGCAACCCCGCCGGACGACGCGCCGGCGCGGCTGGTCTAGGCTGTCGCGCGGTTAGCCGCAGAACCCGTCAGGCGCAGAACGGGCAGCCATAGGCGAATTCGACGCTGGCCCGTTCCTGCGGCGGCGGGGTCTGCTCGCTGCGGCCTTTGACCACCAGTTCGCCGTCGATCATCACCGCCGTGATGCCCGGCAGGTCGCCGTGCTCGATGGCCTCCGTCAGGGTGGTGCCGGCAGAGCCGTCTATCCGCCCGGCGATGACGAGATCCGCCGGCATGCCGGGTTTCAGGATGCCGGTGTCCAGCCCGTGGGCTGTCGCGGTATTGCCCGTGGCGACCGCAATGACCTCTCCCGCGCTCAACCCGACGACGGAGGACAGGAAGATCATGTTGCGCAACATGCCGCGGGCCAGCACCCCGGTGCCGCCGGGCGTATCGGTGCCGAGGGTCAGCCGGTCCAGTCGGCCTGCCTTGGCGAGCCGTTCCACCGCGCGGATCGCCGAGCGGTAGTTGCCGGACGAGCATATTTCCAATGCGAATTCGGTATTGTCGACCAGCGAATCGAGGTCCTCATCCGGCATCGGGATCGGCCCGCCCGAAATATGCGCCGCGATATCGGGCTGTAGCCAGGACAGGGTCTCATAGCCGCAGACCGCGTTGGAGCCGGACCGCGATACCCCGCCGGTGTGTACCTTCACCCGCAGGCCCCGCTCGTGGCACCAGCGCACATAGCGCTGCGCCTCTTCCCTGTTTTCGGGGGCGAGCGGATAGAACAGGAACTTGGTCAGGATCGTGCCCGCGTTGCTGACCTTGTCGAAATCCTCCTCGGTCATGCCGGGCACCATCAGCAGGGTGCCGGCGTGCACCTTGGCGCCGCTCCAGCGGATACGCCCGGTGGTCGCCTTGGCGAGCAGGGCGAGCGACGTCATCAGCTCCGGCGTCAGGTTGTTGTAATCGAGGCCCGGCAGGTGCAGCTCTCCCGCCGATACCATGGACGTGGTGCCGCCATGCACGTAATTGCCGATCCAGCCGATGGTGTCCTGGGTCGGGGTCCATTCGCCGAAGACCGGATGGATGTGGCCGTCCACGATACCCGGCATGACCGCGTTGCCTTTGGCATCGACGGTCCGGTCGGCCGCGGCGTCGGCGGCGGGGTTCAACTCGGCGATCCTGCCGTCCTCGACCAGAAGCGACGTCACCGCGCCGACGGGATCGGCGATATCGCCGGTGAAGAATTCGCCGATATTCGTGATCAGTGTCCGCGCCATGGTCCGTCCCTTTTTTCATCGTCCGCGCTACGCTATATCCGATTCTCCCGGGCGACAAATCCCGGATGACAACCCTGTGCGAATAGGACACCTTGGCGGCCATGAATACCGAGCCTCTTATCCCCGTTACCGTGCTGACCGGCTTTCTCGGCAGCGGCAAGACGACTATCCTGTCCCGCATTCTGCGCGACCCGGCCTTCGCCGACACGGCGGTGATCGTCAACGAGTTCGGGGAGGTCGGGCTGGACCATCTTCTTGTTGAATCGAGCGACGAGAGCATCGTCGATCTGTCCTGCGGCTGCATCTGCTGCACCATCCGGGGCGATCTGATGGCCACCCTGATCGACCTGTATGAGCGCCGCGAAGCGGGCGAGATCAGGCGTTTCAAGCGGGTGGTGGTGGAAACGACGGGCCTCGCCGATCCGGCGCCGATCATTCACACGATGATGCAGGAACCGCTGGTGTTCAATCGCTACCGGCTGGCCCGCGTTGTGACGGCGGTCGATGCGGTCAACGCGACGGCGACGTTCGACCGCCAGCCCGAAGCGATCAAGCAGGCGGCGGTGGCGGATGCGCTTCTGATCACCAAGACGGATATGGCCAATGACGCGGCGGCGCTGTCCGCGCTGGAATCCCGGCTCGGGCAGCTCAACCCGAGCGCGGTCCGCGCACGATGTGTCGACGGGGCGGTGGACCCGGACATGCTGTTTTCCGGCGGGATCTACGACCCAGCCGGCAAATCCGCCGATGTCGAAGGCTGGCTGGACGCGGAAAGCGCGGCCGGCGGTCACAATCATCCGACGGACGTCAACCGCCACGGCGACGGGATTTTTACCTATGCCCTGACGCGGGACGCACCCGTCAGCCGCGCCGCGCTCAGCGCTTTCATGCAGATGCTGGCCGACCAGCGGGGCGACGACCTGCTGCGTCTGAAAGGTTTTGTGCGGCTTGCGGACGATCCGTCCCGTCCGGCGGTGGTCCACGGCGTCCAGCACGTTATCCACCCGATCCGCCGGATGGACGCCTGGCCGGCGGGGTCAAACGGCACATCCATGGTGTTTATCGTCCGCGGGATCGAACAGGCGTGGGTCGAAAACCTGTTCGACCGAGTGGTTGAAAGCGCCTATGCGGATTTGAACGTCTGAACGTTTCGTTCCGCACGCAAACAGGCTAGATTTCGGACAGGGACAACAGGAGACAGCCAATGAGCACGATCGCCAATCATACCGGTATTGAGAAAGTCACCTACGGGGTCACGGATCTCGACAAGGCAAAAGCCTTCTGGACCGATTTCGGGCTCACCCCAGTCGACAGCGGTAGCGGTCACATGGCTTTTGCCGCACAGAACGGCGCTTCGGTTGAAGTCCGCCCGGCGGACGATCCGGAACTTGCCCCGCCGGTTGGCGCGGATGTCGATGCGACGGTGCGCGAAGCGATGTTTGGCGTTGAATCGCAGGCCGATCTCGATGCGCTTGAGGCGAACCTGTCCGCCGATCGCGACGTGCGCAAGGACGCGGACGGATCGATCCATACGGTTGACCCGGTCGGCTTCGGTCTGGGGTTCCGGGTGAAACAGACGAGGCCCGTGCAGGCGCCCGAACTGGAGGTGAACATCCCCGGCCGGCCCAAACGGGTGAACCGTCGCGCCGAGCAGGTGGCGAAGGCATCGCCATTCGAGATATCACATATCGTCTACATGACGGACGATCTGGAAAATCACAAGGAGTTCTATGTCGACCGCCTCGGTTTCAAACTGACCGACGCCTATCCGGGACGGGGATATTTCGCCCGGGGGTCCGCAGCGCATAACCATCACAACCTGTTCCTGCTCGATCCTGGCATCGGCAAGCGCGGTTTTCATCATCTGGCCTTCGAGGTCGGCACGATCCACGAACTGTTCGGCGGCGGAAACAACATGACCCGCCACGGCTGGGACACGATGATCGGTCCGGGCCGGCATCCGATTTCATCCTGCTATTTCTGGTATTTCAAGAATCCCTGCGGCGGCGCGGCCGAATACGATTTCGATTCCGATGTCGTGGACGACGGCTGGGAAGCGCAGGAATGGGAATCCACGCCGGAAAATTTCGCCGAATGGTGCCTTGGCGAAGGCATGGGCGAAGCGTTGCTGCACAAGACGATCCAGCGCGGCTGATCCGCGCGGTCCAGACCTTTGAAGCCCGCCCCTTTTGACTATGTCCGGGCGTCGACAGTGGAGGAG
>JAYOMI010000125.1:0-9462 GCA_038120765.1 Rhodospirillaceae bacterium | reverse complement strand
CGGTCCCAGCGCAGACGGCCGACGAACGGCCCGTCGCCGATACGTTCGTATTCGACGCCGACGGAGAGGTGATCCTGCAGGTTCTGGCCGACACCCTTCAGATCGATGGCGGTCGAAATACCATGCTCGGCAAGGTGTGCGCTGTTGCCGATGCCGGACAGCATCAGCAGCTGCGGCGAATTGATCACGCCGCCGGCGACGATCACTTCGCGCTCGGCGCGGGCGACGGTCGTGTTGCCGCTGCCGGTCGAATATTCGACGCCGGTGGCCCTGGTGCCGTCCATGACCACCCGGTGCGCCAGGGCATTCGTGATGACGGTGAGGTTCGAGCGTTTCATTGCCGGGCGCAGATAGGCGACCGCGGCGCTGCAGCGGCGGCCGTTGCGGATCGTCGATTGCAGGGTGCCCAGCCCTTCGTTCTGGTGGCCGTTGTAATCGGCCGTGCGGGAATATCCCGCCTGCTCGCCGGCCTGCAGCCAGGCTTCGAGCAGCGGGTCAGGATACTTGTTTTCCATCGTGGTCAGCGGCCCGCCGGTGCCGCGCAGCGGCTGGTCGCCTTTCTCCCAGTCCTCGGACTTGATGAAGTAGGGCAGGATGTCGGCGTAGGACCAGCCGGTGCAGCCATTGCGGCTCCACCGGTCGTAGTCTTCGCGGTGGCAGCGGACATAGGCCATGGCGTTGATCGACGATGACCCACCCAGCACCTTGCCGCGCGCGCATTCGACCTTGCGGTTGTTGAACTCGCTTTCTTCTTCCGTGAAATAGCCCCAGTCATAGAGGCGCTCGAACAGGATCTTGCCCCAGCCGAGCGGCACCGTAATGATCGGGTTGCGGTCGCTGCCGCCTGCCTCGAGCACCAGCACCTGGACGTTGGGATCTTCGGTCAGCCGGTTGGCCAGCGTGCAGCCCGCCGATCCTGCACCCACGATCACGTAATCATAGCTTTTGCCGTTGCTCATTTTTCTGACGTCTCCGTACTGCCGATATTGTTATCCTGACACAGGATAGCATATGAAATTTGCATCCTAACAGGCCCCATACTGACGGTCTCGGAGGGCAGGTATTCAGAATGTCCGTTTCAGACGATTTCATCCTGCGCCTGCCGAAAGCAGAACTGCACCTGCACATCGAAGGCAGTCTGGAACCCGACCTGATGTTCGAAATCGCCGGGCGCAACGGGGTCGATCTGCCCTATGCCACGGTAGACGATCTGAAGGCGGCCTATGATTTCGCCGACCTGCAGGCGTTCCTCGATCTCTATTACGCGGGCATGAGCGTACTGCTCCACGAACAGGATTTCTACGATCTCACGGCGGCCTATATGAAGCGTGCCGTCGCCGACGGTGTCGTCCATGCGGAAATCTTCTTCGATCCTCAGGGGCATACGGTGCGCGGCGTGCCGTTCGAGGTGGCGCTTGACGATATCTGGCGTGCCTTGCGCGATGCCGAGGCGGCGCATGGCATCACGTCGCGCCTCATCATGTGTTTCCTCCGCCATCTCGACGAGGACGAGGCGTTTCCCGTGCTGGAACAGGCAATCGCGCATCGCGACCGGATTACGGGCATCGGCCTTGATTCGTCAGAGCGCGGCCACCCGCCGCAAAAATACCAGCGCGTCTTCGCAAAGGCGCGCGAGGCCGGGTTCAGGCTGGTCGCCCATGCCGGCGAGGAAGGCCCGGCGGCATATGTCCGCGATACGCTCGATCTGCTGCATGTCGAGCGCATCGACCACGGCAATGCCGCGATGACCGATCCGGATCTGGTGGCGCGTCTTGTTCGTGAAAAAATGCCGCTGACGGTCTGCCCTCTGTCGAACTACCGTCTGCAGGGCGTGACCGACATGTCGCAGCACCCGCTGCGGGCGATGCTGGATGCGGGTCTGGTCGCGACGGTGAATTCCGACGATCCGGCCTATTTCGGCGGCTACGTGCTCGACAATTTCATCGCCGTGCGCGATGCGCTGGATTTATCGAAGGCGGAGATCGTCACGCTGGCGAAGAACTCTGTCGTAGCCTCTTTCCTGGATGAAGATGCGAAGAAAAAATGGCTGGCGGCCTTTGAAACCGCGATGCGTTAAGTCTTTCTTCGAAAAGCCCAGCGATACTCCCGCCCGTTCCGTATAGTCCAGGTGAGACAGCCAGAATGCGTAAATCCGCAGAAATTCGTCCCGGTCAGCAGTTCCGCGCCAGCGAAGGCCTTCTTTGGGAGGTCGACGAGCTCAGCGATCTGTCGATCTCCATTCCGCACGTCAAAATGGTGGGGGTCGGCGACCGTTCCGCCACCAAGATTATCGCCATGAGCGTCCTGCTCGATGAGAGCCGTTTCGAGGCACTGCCGGGCGCCGCGACTTAAACCTCCGGATCCGACGACGACCCGGAAGAGCGGAGACCGGCATCGTGCCGGTCTCCGCATCGTTCTATTGCGTGTTACGCGTCTGACGCCACTGCTGCATCGCCAGGGAATAAGTGCGTTTCGACATCAGGCGCAGCCGGCGCAAGACCGCCGCGATATCGCCGCGCATGCTCGGGCGCTCCACCTTTGGCAGCGGCCGTTGCGCCTCCTGCCACATGGCGTCGAAATATACCGACAGGGAATCCATGGCCTGTCTCCTTCTCCTGTTTAACCGCCCGGGCGGCGGTGCCGGGCATGCGCACCAAGTGCGCAACGAATCATGATATAGACGCACTTTGTGCGCCTTTCAAGCGAAAAACGCACAGGGTGCGCATTTTGTGGCGATGGGTATATGACAAGCAGAAGACGGCCGCTATAAATGGCCCGAAAAGGACGCATGAAGATGTGTAGAGAGCATGAGCAGCGATAAAGACGCCAACGTGGCGGCGACTGCGATGTCGCCCGCCGATTTCAAGCGCTGGCGCAAATCCCTGAAGCTGTCCCAGAAGGAAGCGGCCCATGCGCTCGGCCTGAAACGCCGGATTGTCCAGTATTACGAAAAGGGCGAGCGCAACGGCGACCGGGTCGAGGTGCCGAAAACCGTGCGTCTTGCCTGTTATGCGCTGGCGCAGGGCTGTGACGATTACGCCGGTCCATAGGCTGGACTCCCGCTGCCGTTCTTTTCCCTAGGTCAGGAACGAGATCACAACCGCCAGCGTTACGGCTGAAATACCCGTCGATATCAGGATCGCGCTTGTCACCGGCCCGACGAATACCCGGTATTGCTGGGCGACCGTGAAAACCGTCGCGCCGACCGGGATGGCGGCCATCATGGTCGCAACCCCGGTGGTCAGCTCATCCAGCGCGAAGACCTGCGTGCACAGCAGCCAGACGATGACCGGATGTATGATCAGCTTGAAACCCGCCATTGTCGCGGTCTCGGCAGGCCGGCCCGCGATCCTGTATTCGGCGAGGCTGGCGCCCAGGACGAATAGCGCGCAAGGGCCGGCGGCGTCCGACATCATATCGATATAGCGCTCCACCGGGACGGCAAGCCCGATGCCGGTGAAGCTCCACAACGCGCCGGTCACGATAGCGATCAGGACCGGATTGCGGCTGAGCGCGCGGACCGGGGCCGTGACGATGGCGGCCAGTCCCCGCTTACTCGCCCGGCCGTGGGAGATTTCGATGATCAGGATCGTGACCGGCAACAGCAGCAGCGTGTTGAAGGCGATGATCGCGGTGATCGGCCCGACGGCGGCATCGCCGAAGGTCAGCACGATCAGCGGCAGGCCGAGCAGAACGGTATTGGAAAAACCGGCGCCCATGCCGAGCAGGGCGAGCTCTTCGCCGGGCAGGCGGAATACCGTGCGCGAAAAGACGATGATCAGCGCCATCGCGATCAGGCTGCCGCCGAAATAGGCGGCGGCAATGAGGGGCTCCACCCCGGTAAAGGCGCGCCCGCTCGTCAGGGCGCCGAACAGCAGCGTCGGCAGGGCGACGTAAAAGACGAAATTGTTGAAATATTTCGTGGCGTCCGGCGTCCATTTCGGCGTTCTGCCGACACCGTACCCGACGAGGATCAGCGCGAAGACAGGCGCGATGATTTCGACAATTGCGGTCAGTTCAGGTCTTCCGCACGGGCAATCATCTTGCGCAGGGTGGCGACCAGCGCTTCGAGCTCTTCACCGGAAATCGCGGATGTCAGTTCCGCGTAGCGCTTGTTGGCGGACGGCGCGATCTTTTCATAGAGCTTTCTGCCCTTTGCCGTCAGCGTCAGGCGGTAGCTGCGCCGGTCTTCGGGGTCCCGCGACCGCGCAACGTTTCCGGAATCCACAAGCCGCTGTATGGCCCTGTTAACCGACATTTTTTCCATCGCCCAGCGATTGGTGATGTCGGAACCCGACAGGCCGGGTTCAGATACCAGCGTCAGGATCACCCGCCACTCGGCAATGGACACGCCGTACCTGGTTTCAACCTCGTCAAAGAACGCGCGGCTGATGCGGTTCGACAGCATATGAACCAGGGAAAGCGGTTTGTCGTCTGTAAGTGCCATCCCTGCAGTATAGCAGAAACCTTACTCCGCCGCTGCTGTCTGACCGATTGCCGCATTGACCGCGGGCATCACTTTTTCCGCCATCAGTTCCATCGACCGCTTGCCCAGTTCCTTGTCTTCCCAGTCTTTGCCGGCATAGAGCAGGGTGCCGAAATCGCCGGTGACCTCGCGGAAGGCCAGGATCTGATCGACCACGCTGTTGATGTCGCCGCAGATGACCAGTTCGTCGAGGATATAGTCGAGCGACAACTGGTCGTCCGGGAAATCGCGCGAAGGCTTGAACACTTCGTGGCGGCCGGCCTTCAGCAGCTTGGTATAGAGCTGCTTGTAATAGAACCGGTAGGGGCTCCGGTCGTTCGCCTTGCCGTAATCGACGGCGGTCTGGTGATCGTCATGCACGAAGATCGAGCGCGCGACGCGCCAGTCGGACGAATTTGCGGGGCGGCCCCCTTCTTCGCAGCCTTTGGCGTAATTGGCCCAATGGGTCTCTACCCACTTGGCGAGCAGGAAATTGGCGGAGATCGGCAGGAAGCCTTTCTTGCCCATTTCGATCACGCCCTTCGAGAAGGGTGCGACAACGGTGCCGACGATTGGCGGGTAGGGTTTCTGGTAGGGCTTCGCGATCGGGCCGAGGCCGATTTCGGCGAACTGCGTTTCGCGCGTCGAAATATTCCAGAACTCGCCTGTCAGGTCGTAGGGGGGATCGCCGGTCCAGATATTCAGGATGTGGTCGATGGCTTCTGCGAACATCGCATTGCGATCGATGCCGCGAATGCCCAGCGCCTCGGCATCGGATTCCAGCGCACCCGGGCTGATACCGAAAATGAACCGGCCTTCCAGCAGGTGATCCAACATCGCCGCATGGGCCGCGATCAGCACCGGATGACTGTGCGACAGGTTCGATGTCCCGGTGCCCAGTTTGATCTGCTTGGTCTCGGCGATCAGGCTCGCCTGGAACAGCATCGAATTCGTGATGCTCTCCGCCGCATCGGTGACATGCTCGCCGACATAGGCTTCCGAATAGCCGAGCTTGTCCGCCAGAATGATGGCTTCGCGGTCTTCCTGCAGGCATTCGGTATAGTTCTTCTCCAGCCGGTGAACCGGCATCGTGAAAAATCCGATCTTCATGGAGTTCCTCCTGCTATTGGCCGCATTCCCTGCATCCTGGTCTATTTGTAATTGATGCCGCAGAAGATGATAATAGGCGTTGACGGCATATTATTTGTGAATTGAAGGAACAGAAGATGGTGTCGCTGGCCGCGAGCGCGGAGATGACCGTGTTTGTTGCGGCGGTCGATGCCGGCAATTTTTCGGCAGCTGCCCGCATCCTCGGAATCACGCCATCGGCGGTTTCCAAACAGATCAGCCGTCTCGAGGCGCGTCTCGGCGCGCGGCTGCTAAACCGGTCCACGCGGCGCATCAGCCTGACGGATGTCGGCCGGGAATTCTACGAGCGCAGCCAGGCCGTGCTGTCCGATATCGATGCGGCCGAACGCGCGGTCGGCGATGCGTCAGACACGCCGCGCGGGCGGCTGCGGATCACGGCCTCGATTTCCTTCGGCCAGCGCCAGATCGTGCCGCTGATTCCCGAATTCGTGTCGCGCTTTCCCGATGTGCGCGTCGATGTTCTGTTTTCCGACAGGATGATGAATATCGTGGACGAGGGCATCGATGTCGCTGTGCGGGTGTCGGCCCCTGCCGATTCCGCACTGATCGCCCGCCGCCTCGCACCGGACCGGCGCGTGATCTGCGCATCGCCGGAATATCTGCGCGAACACGGGACGCCGGTGGAACCCGAAGATCTCGCCGATCACAACGTCCTGATCTATTCGACCGTCTATTCCGATACCTGGCGTTTCGAGGGGCCGTCCGGATCGCGGGCGGTGAAAGTCTCGTCGAACTTCTCCGCAAATTCGGGAGAGGCGATCCGCGATCTGGCGCTCGGCGGGTCCGGTATCGCGCGTCTTGCGACCTTCCTGGTCGGGGCCGACCTGAAAGCGGGCAGGCTGGTCCAGATCATACCCGACTGGCAGGATCCGCAGGAAAACATCATACACGCGGTCTATTCAAGCCGCCGGCTGGTGCCGCCCTCGACCCGCGCCTTTGTCGATTTTTTGGCTGAAAAGCTGACGCCGGTGCCGCCCTGGGAACGCTAACGCTGCGTTCAGCCTTCCGCCCGGACGACCTCGTCGACAAAGGTGGTATAGGCTTCCATGTCGAACTTCCGGTTCAGGCCGTTCGCGTTCATGTAGCGGATTTTCCCGAACACCGGCCGTTCGGTCCAGGCGCGGTCGTGCAGCCCGAAGCACCAGGCGATATTCGCGTATGAGTTCGGATCGCGCCCGTCGAGGAAATACTTGTTGTTCAGGGCCAGCGTCGTCGCGAAGGCCTCTTCGGGCGTGGCGCTCCATTCGAGGATCTTCTTCGCCCAGTACATCCGCATGTAATTATGCATGAACCCGGTATGGACCATCTCGCGCATGGCGTCGTTCCAGTGTCGATCGTGGGTCTCGCAGGCCTCCAACGTGGCGCGGTCGTAGACGTATTCGCGCTCGTCGCCCGCATGTTCGGACAGGGTCTTGCGCGCCCAGTCGGGCAGGGCGTCGTAGGTTTCGAACCCGGGGGCGAAGTTCGCATAATTCATGGCGAGTTCCCGGCGGACAACCAGTTCCTCGACGAACGATTCCCGGTCTTCGGTGGATCCAAGGCCGGAATCACGCGCCGCGAGCGCTGTTTCCACAGGGGAGATATGGCCGAAATGCAGATAGGGGCTGAGAAACGAAGTCTGCGCCGCCGACGGTTCGTTCCGCCCCGTGGCGTATCCGTCCAGCACGTCGTCCACGAAACGCTTCAGCATTTCGAGCGCCGCTGCCCGACCGCCACGAAACCGTTTGACCGGTTTGACGCTGGGGTCGAGATCGAGGGCCGCCAACACGCCTGCCGGATCGGCCGGATCGAAATCGCTCTCCAGCTTCAGGTCATCCGGCCGCACATTCGGCTCGGTCTCGTCCAGCGGCACGAGGTATTCGTCCCACACCCGGTGGATACGGGGCCGGATCGTCCGGGCCGCATATTCGGATTTGTCGGAGGCAACATCGACCGGCACCACGACCTCTGTCTCGACCTGCACGACCGGGCAGGCGGCCGCTTCCGCCAATGACTCCCGCCAGTCCCGCTGGGCCGGCATGTAGCTGCGGTCGCAGATCACGGCGGCGGCCTCATGCGACAGGGACAGCGCAACGTCTCCCGGCATCCCGTGACGGACGACAAACGCAATGCCGCGCGGCGCCCCGTGGGCGGGGCCATCGGCCCGGCCCGCGCGCCAGACACCATTGTTGCGGGCAGTGGGCGCGGGGTAGCCGTCCCACCGGCCGAACCAGACAACGACGGGCAGGCCGTATTTGTTGGCCCCGCGGATCGCCATTTCGAGCGCGGCATTCCCGCGGGCGCGCTGCGCTTCCTGCATCCAGTAGAGCACGTAGGCGCCGTCCTCGCGGCGCTCTTTATCGTTCAGGTTCCGAATTCGGGTGTTCTGGATCAAGGCGGGTACTCTGTAAAACGCGGGAGAGGTTACTGGGTCGGATACGCGGTGCGGCCGCCGCCGGATCAGCCGACCGTCAGCACAGCCTTCAGGCCGGGGTTGTTGTCCTCGAGACGGACCTCGCCGCCATGCAGCTGGGCGACGGCCTTCACAAGGCTGAGACCGAGCCCGCTGCCCGGCGCGCTGCGGCTCTCTTCCAGCCGGTGGAACCGCCGGAAAACATCCTCGCGGGCGTCTTCCGGCACGCCCGGGCCGGTATCGGATACGGTAACGGATTTTCCCGCGGCCTCCAGGGTCACCGCGCCACCGGGCGGCGTGTACTTGATCGCATTGTCGGCGAGGTTCGCGATCGCCTGGAAGAGCAGGTCCCGGTCGGCGGTGACGCTTTCGGCGGCATCGACTCGGGATGACAGCGTCAATCCCCTCGCCTGGGCAACGGGTTCGTAGAGTTCGGCAACGTCGGCCAGGACGGCGGCGAGATCGACCTGCGCGAAATTATCGCGCCGTCCGCCCGCTTCGATCTGGGTGATCCGCAGCAGCGCATTGAACATCGATAAAAGGGTGTCGGCTTCGGCGATCGCGGCCTCGATGCGCGCCGTCCGGTCTGCCGGATCCAGGTCCGGATCGTCCAGATCCTCCAGCCGTCCGCGCAGGCGCGTCAGCGGCGTGCGCAGGTCGTGGGCGATGTTGTCTGATACGTGGCGCAGACCCTCCATCAGGCCCTGAATGCGGTCGAGCATGGCGTTCAGGTTGCCGGCAAGCTGGTCGAATTCGTCGCCCGTGCCGCCCGCCGGAATGCGGCGGTCGAGATCGCCGCTCATGAAATCGCGGCTGGTCTGGTTGATGGCATCGATCCGCCGGGCGGTGCTGCGGCTCATCGCGATGCCGCCCGCGAAAGCGAGCGCGAGGGTGATCGCGATCCCCCAGACGATCGCGTTCACGATCATGCCCCGGGTCCGGTTCAGCTCCCGGACTTCGCGTCCCACCAGCAGGTTCAGCCCGCCCTGCAGCACGAAGCGCCGGGCCCGGGCAAGATGCGGCCGCCCGTCGGGGTCGCCCCGGTCGACCAGTTCGAACGCGATCCAGCCATCCGCGTCGGGCGCGACCGTCGGCCAGCTGTCGAGGTTGCCGACCAGCGGCCGGCGGAGCGGGTCGGTGAGCAGGTAGACGGTCCGCCCGCCCGGATCCTCGCGGATACGCTCGCCGATGATGGCGGCAATGCCGGGCGTGCCGCGGCGTTCATACTGTTCGGCAAGGCCCTTGATGTCGGCCTGGATCGTCTCGTCGACCTGTTCGGTGAGCACGCCGACGGTTGCCCAGTAGATGAAGCCCAGCAGTACCGCGACCGAGCCGCCGAAGATCAGCATGTATAGAAGCGCCAGCCGGAACGTGGCGCTTTTCAGAAGCCGGGCGGTTTTCATGCGCCGGTTTCGCGTAACACGTATCCGGCGCCCCGAACCGTCTGGAGAAGCGG
>JAYOMI010000124.1:356-9470 GCA_038120765.1 Rhodospirillaceae bacterium | reverse complement strand
CTATCGAAATCGGCGGTATCGGCAAGCTGTTCAACCCTGTGGTGCAGGGGGACTGAGGCGGGCCTGAGGCAAAATTGTCATCCCGGCCTTGTGCCGGGATCCAGTCCGCCCGCAAGGCGATATGTCTGTAGCTCTGGACCCCGGCACAAGGCCGGGGTGACATGTAGAGTTCGACGTTGTTTAAACTCAAACCACGTCGGCGCTTTTGTCCGAATAGTTGATCGTGACGGTGAAGCTGCCTTCGTTCATCGACCAGTTCCAGACGTCGTATTCCCGCAGACCCGCGGCATGGAAGGGATCGCCCATCGCGATCTCGTTGGCGTGTTCGAACGAATCGGCGCGGACAATGATCATGCCGGTACGCGGCTTGTCGCTGTCTTCCGGTTCCATCGGGCCGGCGGCAAACAGGATTCCCTGCTTTTCCAGTTCGACCTGACGTTCGAGATGCTGCGGCAGCATTTTCATGATTTCCTCGCGCGGCGCGACCGCCCGGGTGAAGATCACGTAGAGGTCTTTCTGCAGCATGTCCTTCGTATTCGGTGAATTGGTGACGGCCATTTTTCTGCTCCCTGTCGGATTAATTGCCGACGACTATGACGCCCATACAGGGGAATGCAAGCAGGCCCGCACGGTGCTACGCTGAGAAAAACAACGGGAGGGAAAGTCCGGTGACCATAGACATGCATGCCCATTTTGTGCCCGCGCCAATGGCCGAAGCGCTGCGGAAACGCAGAGACGCGCCCTGGATCGAGGCTATGCCCGGCGGTACCGAACGCATTCACCTGCCGATCGGGGCGCTGGAATTCGGCGACGATTATTCGGATATGGCGCGACGCATCGCCTTTATGGATGCGCGCGGCGTGGACCGGCAGGTCCTGTCGTTCCCGGGTCTGTTCGGACTGGACAGCCGGCCGGCGGACGAAGCCGGCCCGTTGCTCAGCCTGTTCAACGACGAGGTCGCGGCGTTGAGCCGCGCCCATCCCGACCGGTTTACCGGTCTCGCAGCGCTACCCTTCGCCGACATGGACCGGGCCGTCGCCGAACTGCGCAGGGGATGCACCGAACTGGGTCTCGCCGGCGCGATCCTGCCGAACAATGCCTTCCTGACCATCGCCGAGGCGGAAAAGCTGCGGCCGGTCTTCGAGGCCGGCAACGAACTGGGGGTCCATTTCTTCATTCATCCCGGCCGCCGTCCCGATCAGGTCCCCGCAGCGGGGTCGGCCGTGCCCGCAACGCCGTTCGCGGATCTGGTCTTTGCGCGCCAGGCGCTCGACGTTCAGGCGAACGTAGCGCATGCGACGGCGACGCTGCTGTTCTCCGACTTTCTGGATGATTATTCGAACATCACGGTTCATATGGCGAACCTCGGCGGCACGCTGCCGATGGTGATAGAGCGTATGGAGCATGTCGCAGAGACAAGGGGCCTCGAGGGCGACCGGCCTATGAGCCGCACCAAAAGACTTCTCGTGGATTGTTCGTCGCTCGGCGCGCGGTCGCTCGAACTGGCGGTGTCGATATTTGGCGCCGACCGTATCGTCCTGGGCACCGATTGCCCGATATTCAGCACCGACTGGACATTGGCGGCGATCCGCGATGCCGGCATTAACGACTCCGACCGTCAGGCGATCCTGCACGGCAATGCCGAACGCCTGCTGGAGCGATGAGATGAGCCTCTATTATGTGCAGAAACTGCTCTGCAACCTGAACCGCGACGAAGCCGTTCGCGCGCGCTTCGCCGACGACATGGACAGCGTTCTTGCCGACTACGACCTGACGGAAGAGGAGCTCACCGCGATCCGCAAACCCGATATCGGCTTGCTTTACGTGCTCGGCGTGAACGGCCAGTTGCTGATGCATTATGCCGCGCTGAAGCAGTTCGCGTGGGACGAATACCTGCAGGCCATGCGGGATGGCGTCGCCGAGCATGGACCTGTGCGGGAAGGTATCTACGCAATGGTCGGAGAATAGCGATGCCGCTTGTATTTGCAGGCGCCTGCAGCCATGCGCCGGGTATCACCGGCCGGGCCGACCGCGCCGATCCCGTCCAGCGCGACGGCCTGTACGCTGCCTTCGACCGGATGCGCCGGGCGATAGAGGACTCCGGCGCCGAGGCGCTGGTGGTCATCGGGGCAGAGCATTTCGCCAATTTCTTCATGAACAACATGCCGGCATTCTGTATAGGCATGGGCGCAAGCTATACCGGTCCGATAGAAGACGAGGCATGGCTCGGCATCGATCGCACGCAGATTCCGGGCGCCCCCGACCTGTCGCGCCGCCTGATCACAAATATCATGAACGAGATCGATGTCGCCTATGCCGAGGAATGGCAGTTCGATCACGGCATCATGGTGCCGCTCCATTTTCTGACGCCCCGCTACGACATGCCGGTGATCCCTGTGAACATCAACTGTCAGGGCCCGCCCTTGGCGCCGCTGCACCGCGCCTGGAAATTCGGCAAGGCATTGCGCGTCGCCTGCGACGCGGCGCCGGAAAAGATCGCGATCGTCGGCACCGGCGGGATTTCGCACTGGCCGGCAACGCCCGATTCAGGAAAGATCAACGAGGCGTGGGACCGGGAATTTCTCGACCGCTTCGTGAACAACCGGCGCCGCGAATTGCTGTCCTATACCGATGAGGAAACCTATCGTGACGGCGGGCAGGGCGGGTTTGAAATCCGGACGTTTGTCGCCGTCGCCGGGGCGACCGAAGGAGCGACCGGGGAAATTTGGTTCTACGAGCCGATCCCGATTTTCGCCGTCGGCTGCACGGTTGCGACCATGAACGTGATCTGACGGGCCTCTAGACGACTTCGTCGACGACCTGGTTGCGCAGCACGCCGATCCCGGATGCCTCGACTTCCAGCACGTCGCCGGGCCTGAGCCAGATCGGCGGATCGAACCGCGCACCGGCCCCGATGGGTGTGCCGGTCGAAATGATATCGCCCCGCTTCAGCGTCATGATGGTGGACACGTAGCTGACCAGATAGGCGAAATCGAACATCAGGCTCGCGGTGGTGTCCTTCTGGCGGACCTCGCCGTTCACCCGGGTCTCTATCGCCAGGTCGCCGTAACCGCTGAATTCGTCCGCCGTCACCATCCAGGGACCGATGGAGCCCGTGCGGTCGAAGTTCTTTCCCTGGGTGACGTTTTGTTTGCCGTGGCGCAGCCAGTCGCGGATCGTGCCCTCGTTCAGGCAGGTCAGGGCGGCGATATGGCTTTCCGCGCTCTCGCGCGGAATACGCCGGCCGCCTTCGCCGATTACGATGGCGATCTCGCCCTCGTAATCGAGCTGTTCTGATTCCGGCGGGCGGACGACCGGTACGTCGTGGCCGACGAACGATCCCGGCAGGCGGAAGAACATGCTTGGATACTCCTGAGGCGGCGTCAGGTCGCCGTATTCCTCGTTGCGGTTGGCGTAGTTGATGCCGATGCACAGGATTTTCTCCGGATTCGTCACCGGAATCTGCAACGTGACATCCGCCATTGCATGATCGCCGTCTGCCGTCGCGGCAATGGCGGCGGCTTTCGCCTGTAGTTCGGGGATCAGCAGATCCTCGGCAACGGTCGCCCCGTCGATGCGCCCGCCGAGATCGACAATCGCGCCGTCCTTCTCAATCCCGAATGAAGTGTTCCCACCAGTCTCGAATGATACTATTTTCATTTTATTGTCTCTCCGTCTGAATCTGGCGGTATGCCGCGTGAACCGGCATCAATCCGCACAATAACGGCGGAGGCACCGGGCGCAAAGCCCGGGGGAGGAAGCGATGCCGCATATGATCGTCGAATATTCGGCCGATATCGAAGACGAACTTCGGACCGGTATTCTGTGCCCGAAGCTGTGCGGGGCACGCGTGGGAACGGGCGTTCTTGCGTGGAGCGGCATCCGCGTCCGGGGAGAGGTTCGCTCCCGCTATCACATCTCCGACAGCCATTCCGGCAACGCCTTCGTCCATACGGTCCCGCGCGCCGGCCATGGCCGCGACGAGGCAACCCTCACAGCGGCCGCCGGGTAACCGCCCAAACGGAGAGCGCATCCATGCTGTTTTATCCCGATTCCCGGAACAGGCCCTTTCATCTCGGCACGTTTCCCCTCGAATCCCTCGATCGCGACGATGCCGTCTTTGCCGTCGAGAGCGGACGACCCCGCGCTATTCCGAAAGCGGCGGCGCCCGCCAAGGGCGAGCTTGGCCGGGCCGCTGTCAAATACCGCGATCTTTTTACCCGTTTTATTGAAGGCGAGGCGGTGGAAAAGGAAGCGCCGGTGCCGTCCGACCTTGAACGGCGGGCCGTCGACGTAAAGGGCTGCGCCTATTTCATGGATGCGAGCCAGGTCGGCATATGCCGGATTGTCGACAACGCCTGGCTTGCAGGCGTGGAGTCCCTGGACGGCCACACCCATGCCGTCGTCATGCTTCTCGAACATCCGCGCCTGCCCGATAAGGGAAACCTGGCGCGCGACTGGGTCGAAGGGGCGGTGGATTCGACTTATGAGATGCGGGCCCTCGAAATCGCGGCCTGCGTTTCCGGACATATCCGCCAGATGGGCTTCGATACGCGCATCCATATCGCCGGCGACGAGCTTCTGGACAGCGACCGGCTGGCGGTAATGGCGGGTCTCTGCGTCCGCACCGAAAAAGGCCTTGCGAACCCGTTTATCGAAGGCGGTTTCACGCTGGTTGTCGTGTCGACGAGCTACGATCTTGCCTGCGACCGGCCGCTTGCCGCGACCGCCGCCAATGCCCGCGACAAGGCCTATTGGAAGGGGATCAACGGCGCGACATCGGGCCGCGAGCGCAATCACCGGGCCCACCGGAAATCCCATGACAGCCGGTACCCGATGGAGCAGGTCAAACGGATCGACCGGCCGACCACGCTGATCCTCGATGACGAGGTTCCGCGTGTGCCGAAGCGCGGGGCGTTCTTCGAACGTGCCCTGCAGGGCGACCTTGGAGAGAAATCACAGCGGGAACGCGCGCGCTTCTCGTTCAAGCATCCGCTGGGGATGAGCCTGCTCAAGGTGATCCGCGCGATGGTGCCGCATCAGGGCGGCGAGGTCGCCGAGGGAGCCGACCAGAGCGCCTATGGCGATCCTGCGGCGAATGCCAGGGCCATCAAGGCCCTGTCCTATTTTCTCGGGTCGGACCTGACGGGAATCTGCGAGATCCCGCGCTACGCGTGGAGTTCGCACAAGGCAGACGGCACCCCGATCGAGATGTATCACAAGTACGCCGTCGTGATGCTGATCGACCAGGGCTACGAGACGATGGAAGGTGCGAGCGGCGACGACTGGATGTCGGGCGTGCAATCCATGCGCGGTTACCTGCGGGGTGCCGAGATAGCCGGGATCATGGGCGAGACCCTGCGCGGTCTCGGTTTTCCCGCGCAATCGCAGACAAACGCGGCAAGCGACGTGCTGCATATCCCCCTGATACTCTGGGCCGGGCTCGGCGAGATGAGCCGTATCGGCGAACTGGTTCTCAACCCGTTTGTCGGCCCCCGGTTCAAGTCGGTCGTGCTGACCACCGACATGCCGCTCGAAGTCGACAAGCCGATCGATTTCGGCCTGCAGAAATTCTGCAGTTCCTGTCACAAATGCGACCGCGAATGTCCGTGCGACGCGATTCCGCATGGCGACAAGGTGATGTTCAACGGCTACGAGATATGGAAGCCCGACGTCGAGCGCTGCACCCGGTACCGCCTGACGAATTCCAAGGGATCGGCCTGCGGCCGCTGCATGAAGACCTGTCCGCTGAACAAGGTGATCGATCTCGACGGCGCGCTGCTGACCCGCGCGGCGAGCTGGCTCGGGGTGAACGCCATGTTCCTGAAGCCGCTCATGGTGCCGATTGCCGCCTGGATGGACGACAAGCTCGGCAACGGCATGCGCAATCCGCTCAAGAAATGGTGGTTCGATCACGAGATCGTCGACGGGGTGACGACCAATGCCAAGGCCACGAACGAGCGCGATATCGAACCCGGGAAGCCTGTCGATATCGAGGGCCAGAAGATCGCCTATTATCATGCCAACATGATGCCGGCGCCTGACCAGCCGGGCGTTTTCCCGGTAAACCGCAAGGCGGCGCTTGCCGCCAAGACTGTGCTGGAAACGCCGGATGAGGCCCGCGCCCGCGTGGCGGCAGGCGGCGCGACCCCTGCTCACTACATTCCGACGCCGCCGGTCGGCGGCGGGGAAATCAGGGAACGGACCATCAGTCCCTACGCCGACGAAAAGTGACGCTGCAAGAATGAAGATTTGTGTATTCGGCGCCGGCTCGATCGGCGGGGTCATCGGCGGCGTTCTCGCCCATGCCGGACATGACGTCAGCCTGATCGCCCGCGGCGCGCACCTGCAGGCATTGCGGGCGAATGGCTGCCGTGTCGAATCCGGCGGGCAGGTCATCAACGTGCATCCCGCGGCAAGCTATACCCCGGCGGATTTCGGTCCACAGGATATCGTCGTGGTCGCCGTAAAGGCGCCTGCCATGCCGGCCGTTGCAGCCGGTATCGCGCCGCTGCTGGGACCGGAGACCGCGGTCGTACCGGTAATGAACAGTATCCCGTGGTGGTTCTTCGACGGATTCCCGGAAAACGGACCGCATGTATCGCTACCGAAGCTCGATCCGGATGGCGCGCTTGCCGCGGCGATCCCCACCGAGCGGGTTATCGGCTGCGTGGTTCACATGGGCTCGATGGTGCCGGCGCCGGGGGTTATCCGCCATGTCGCCGATAACAGGCTGATACTTGGCGAGGCGACGGGCGGCGTCACAGACCGCCTGACCGCGTTTGCGTCGGCATTCGCCGGTACGACCCTCGCCGCGACGGTCACTGAGGACCTGCGTCAGGAAATCTGGCTGAAACTGCTGGGTAATTTCAATTTCGCGCCGGTTTCGTCCCTGACGGGCGCGACCAATGGCGAAATCGGCGCGGATCCCGGAATGCGAAAACTCTGTGCGGATCTTTTCGAAGAAGCGGCCGAGGCAGGGCGGCGCATCGGGCTGCAACCGGGCATGACAGCGGACGAACGGACAACCATGGGCGCGTCGCTCGGCGATTTCAGAACATCCATGCTGCAGGATTTCGATAAATCCCGTCCGCCCGAGATCGATGCCATCGTCGGCGCCGTCCTGGAAATCGGCCGGGCCACCGGCACGCCCATGCCGGTATCGGAGGCCGTTCTCGCCCTGGTGGAACAGAAAGCCCGGGGGATGGGACTCTACTAGGTCCCATCCCCCGGTGTCGTCCCGTTATTTATCCAGCGTGCTGGGGGCGAAAACTTCCTCCAGCTTGAGCTGACGCGGGGTCAGCCCCTGTTCGTAGGAATAGAGCGTGATCGCTTCGAGTTCCTTGCGGTTCGCGACGACGCCATGCCTGATCAGCGGGGTTGCGATTGCCGCCTCGGCTTCGGGCGGCAACAGGCCGGTCTCGATGTGGTTGATCATCATCGCCTTGCGCTGCTGGTCGCAATAGTTCGCGGCATCTTCGAACGCCTTGTAGATGTTCAGCACCACCCAGGGGTGTTTCTCGGCCAGTTCACGTTTGATGACCATGCCGTGGTTGATTGGGTACATGCCTGTTTTTTCGTAGTAGCGTTTACCCTCGGCATAGGGGTCCGGGAATAGCGGGCCGAAATTCGGGTGGTTGAACAGGTCTGCCGTGCTGCGGTCGACAAGGTTGCCGCCGGGCAGGTAGAGCAGGGTGGCATCCAGTTCGCCCGCCAGCAGCATCTCGCCCATATTGGTTTCCGCCGGAATACGGTGGACGGTCACGCCCTCCGGCGGCTCGAACCCGGTAGATCCGCCATGGCTGATATCCGGCGTGCGTTCCATCCAGAATTCCATGTCCTTCGGTGCGACGCCGAATTCATGCTGGAGCACTCCGCGTGACCACAACGCCGCGGTCTGCTGGTATTCCGGCACGCCGATGCGGCGCCCGGCGAAATCCTCGGGTTTTTCGATGCCCGAATCCTTGCGGACCAGAATCCAGTTCTGGAAGAAATAATGCGTGGTAAAGACCGGCAGGCCGATAAAGCGGTCGTCGCCCCCGGCAATGGCCATCAGCATCGACGACATCGACATCTCGGCGACGTCGAATTCGGCGAATTTAAGCTGGCGCCAGAACAGTTCCGACGGATGCAGCTCGAGACACGTCATATCGACGCCGTCGGCATGGAACATGCTGTCAAGTATCGGTCGTGTGCGCAGGTTCGGCGTCAGACCGACGCTCAGTGACAGACCGCCGTTGCTTGCGCCCCGCCTCGGCTTTACGGATTCAGGACCCATGCCCGACATATTCAAACTCCCTTTGTTACGAATGTTCTATCTAGCTTTTTCCGCGCGGCGACACCATGCCTCCCAGGCGCGATCAAGGCTGATCGGCGATTCCTGCATCTCGGTGCAGGCCGCGATCTCGGTATCCGTCAGGTAATCCGGGGTGCCGATCTGCATCGCCTGCAGCTGCAGCCGGGCGTTCACCTGCAGGTAAATCGCTTTCATGACGGCTTCCTGCACGGTCGCCCCGGTGACGACGCAGCCGTGACGCTTCATCAGGGCGATGGACCGGTCGCCCAGCGTTGCCGCGAGGTCGCGCCCCTGTTCCATCGTCACCACCAGGTGGTTGGTCTCGCCGAATTTGTGACGCATGTCCCACACCGGGATGTCGGCGCCAATCGGCGCGCATGTATGGGTCACCGGGCGCATCGCCACATCGGTGACGGCGAAAGGGATCACCTCGTAGGAATGGTTGTGGATAACCACGTTTACATCCGGGCGGGCTTCGTAAATCGCACCGTGAATCATGCGTTCGCTATAGGGCCGGCGGTCGCCGATATCGATCCCTTCGCCAGGGTTGCGGATGCTGATATGACCGAATGCATCAACCACTTCCTCATGGGCGAGAATCCGGTTGGCGATAACGATATCGCGCAAAGTTGCGGCGGTGTCTGTCACGCGCGTGTCCTTTCAAATGGTTTGCGGTGTGGTCAGCTCAGAATGCTCTCGCGCGCCGGCACGCGTTCGTGAAGGTCCCTGTAGAAATCCTGAAGCGTCGTGAACCCGGGAGCCTCGCGAACCAGTTTTTCGGTCGTCTCCATCAGTTCGTCTTGGTCCATGTTGAAATC
>JAYOMI010000124.1:0-320 GCA_038120765.1 Rhodospirillaceae bacterium | reverse complement strand
AACGGCTGGGTGACGTACCACGGCGTATCGGCAAAAAACTCGATACCGTTGCCTTCCGGGTCGGTCGTATACATCGTCCAGCAGTTGCCGTGGGTGCCGGTGAATATCTTGGCGTCATAATCGTCCGAAATGCGCTTGTACATTTTGCGCAGGTCGCCCAGCGATTCCAGCCGGAAGGCGAGGTGATGGATCGACGGGCCGCCGCCCTTAACGATCGTGTTCGACGGCAGGTCGTCGGGCCGGCCCTCCACCAGGAAGACCTGATGATGTTCTTCCGGATCGAGGGTCATGAAAATCATGACGACGCCCAGGCCGGTCAT
>JAYOMI010000123.1:0-9752 GCA_038120765.1 Rhodospirillaceae bacterium | reverse complement strand
CATGGTGACCTGCGGCGGTCAGGCGACGATCCCGATGGTGCATGCGGTCGACCGTGTCGCCCACGTGCAGTATGCCGAAATCGTGGCCTCGATCTCTTCGAAATCCGCCGGTCCCGGCACACGGGCCAATATCGACGAATTCACCGAAACCACCTCCAAGGGGCTGGAAGTCGTCGGCGGCGCAGAACAGGGCAAAGCGATTATCGTCCTCAACCCGGCAGAACCACCGCTGGTCATGCGCGATACGGTCTATACCCTGTCCGAAGACTGCGATCAGCAGAAGATCGTGGACTCGGTCAACCAGATGGTCGCGGAAGTCCAGAGCTACGTACCAGGGTACCGCCTGAAGCAGGAAGTCCAGTTCGAGCGGTTCGGATCCAACAATCGGCTCCACATTCCCGGGCGCGGCGATTTCGAAGGCATCAAATCCTCGATCTTCCTCGAAGTGGAAGGCGCCGGTCATTATCTGCCCAAATACGCCGGCAATCTCGACATCATGACATCCGCCGCGCTGCGCACCGCAGAGCGGGTGATCGCACGCCGCATGGCGACGGCTTAAGGAACACGACATGGCAATCGATAAAGAAAAGAAAATCTACGTCCAGGACGTCACCCTGCGCGACGGGATGCACGCCATCCGTCATCAATACGGGCTCGATCACATCAAGGCCATCTGCAAGGCGCTGGATGACGCGAAGGTAGACGCAATCGAAGTCTCGCACGGCGACGGTCTCGCGGGCATGTCGTTCAACTACGGCTTTGCGAAGGAAACCGATCTCGATTACATCGAAGCTGCGGCCAGCGTTCTGGAGCATTCCAAGCTCGCCACCCTCCTCCTGCCCGGTATCGGCACCGTCGAAGACCTGCGTGAAGCATACGAAGCCGGTGCCCGGTCGGTGCGCGTTGCGACCCATTGCACGGAAGCCGACGTCTCGAAGCAGCACATCGAATATGCCCGCAATCTCGGCATGGATGTCGCCGGCTTCCTGATGATGGCGCATATGAATCCGCCGCAGAAACTCGCCGAACAGGCAAAGCTAATGGAGGATTACGGTGCCCATTGCGTGTATGTCACCGATTCCGGCGGCGCGCTGCTGATGAACGACGTTGCCGACCGCTTCAAGGCCTTTAATGACGTTCTCAAGCCCGAAACGGAAACCGGGATGCACGCCCATCACAATCTGTCGTTCGGCGTGGCAAACTCTATCACCGCGCTGGAATACGGCGCGACGCGCATCGATGCGTCGCTCGCCGGCATGGGCGCCGGTGCGGGCAATGCACCGCTTGAAATCTTCATCGCGGTCGCCGACCGGATGGGTCTCAATCACGGCTGCGATCTTTTCGGCCTGATGGATGCCGCCGAAGAGCTGGTGCGGCCGCTGCAGGACCGGCCGGTCCGTGTCGATCGCGAAACCCTCTCGCTCGGCTACGCTGGCGTGTATTCGAGCTTCCTGCGCCATGCAGAAACGGCATCGGAAACATATGGCGTCGATACGCGCGATATTCTGATCGAACTCGGCAACAGGCGCATGGTTGGCGGTCAGGAAGACATGATCGTCGATGTCGCGCTGGACATGATCAAGGCACGGGACGGCGCTGGCGCCGGCAAGGGAGAATAAAAATGGTCGATATCGCCAAACTCGCGAAGACGGTGGACGATGCGGCGCACAAGGCGCGCTCAATCCCGCAGCTTTCGGAAAAGACGAAATATTCGCTCGACGACGCCTATGCCATCCAGGCCGCGTCGATCCAGCGGCGTCTCGATCGGGGCGAGAAACGCAACGGCATGAAAATGGGCTTCACCAGCCGGGCCAAGATGATCCAGATGGGCCTGAACGACATGATCTGGGGCCGTCTGACCGACAAGATGATGGTCGAGGACGGAGATACCATCTCGCTCAAGAACTACGTCCATCCCCGTGTCGAGCCGGAGATCGCCTTTCTCCTCAAACGGCCCCTGGGATACCCCTGCACGGCCGCGGAAGCTCTCTCGGCCGTTGACGGTGTCGCCCCGGCGATGGAAATCATCGATTCCCGCTACCGGAATTTCAAGTTTTCGCTCGAAGACGTGGTGGCGGATAACGCCTCCTCCTCCAGTTTCGTCGTCGGTCCCTGGCACCGCCCGGATACCGACCTCGAAAATCTGGGCATGATCATGGAATTCAACGGTCGCCCGGTCCAGATCGGCTCATCGGCCGCCATTCTGGGCCAGCCGGTCCGCTCTCTGGTCTCAGCCGCGCGTCTGACTGCGGAGGCAGGCGAAGGCCTTCAGGCGGGCTGGATCGTCATGGCAGGCGGTGCAACGGCGGCAGAGGCCCTGCGTCCCGGCATCCATGTCCGCAACAGCGTTCAGGGCCTGGGCTCGGTCGCGTTTTCCGTCACGGAATAGGAACCGGCTAACCGGGGCTGACCGCAGCCCCGGAAATCTGCTTCAGCGTCCAGATCAGGGCGGACGGGTCGGCTTTGCCCTTGCCCGCGATATCAAGCGCACTGCCATGCGCCACCGATGAAAACAGGATCGGCGTGCCGATCGCAAAGGCCGCCGTGCCGGTAAAACCGATCAGTTTCGCCGGAATATGGCCCTGGTCGTGAAACATCACGGTATAGGCGTCGAAGCTCTTATCCAGATACATGGTATCGGCGCCGAACGGCCCGGCGGCGTCTATACCGGCGTTTCGGGCGTCCGCGATGGCAGGTGCGACGATATCGATATCATCGCTGCCGAACAGCCCGCCTTCCCCCGCATGGGGATCGATGCCCGATACCGCGATTCGCGGCGACGCGATCCCGATCCGTTTCAACGCGGCATCAGCCGCCTTCAGGGTCCGGACGATCCGTTCACGGTCGATCATCTCCAGCGCCCGGCGGACGCCGACATGGAGCGTCACATGGGCGATCCGCAAACGGTCAGAGACCAGCATCATGAAAACGTCGTCCGGGTCCGTCCCAGTGCGTTTCGCGACGTAGGACGGGTATCCGTCAAACTCGATCCCGGCCGATTTGATCGACGATTGGGTCTGCGGACAGGCAACGACCGCGTCAACCTCCCCCGCCGTCGCCATATCGATCGCGCGCCCGGCATATTCGAGGATCGCGCGCCCGCAGGCGGCATCGCTCTCGCCCGGTGTCAGAAAATTCACGTTCATCGCGCCGAGATCGACGATGTTCTCCGGCGGCTTCTTGCGCAACGTATGCGCATAGCGCGCCAGCACTTCGGTATCGCCGACGATTACCGGATCGCAGAATTCCCGCACACCGCTGTTCAGCGCTGCTTTGAGCGCGATTTCCGGTCCGATGCCGGCGGGATCGCCGATGGCGATGGCGATACGCGGTTTTGTGGTCAAGATCGTGTCCTAGATGGGAATGACGATAAGTGTATCGACCCGGTTGGAATCGCAGACCACGAGGCGACTGCGGAACCGGGCTTCGTTTCCCGATATGACGATCTCATCGATATATTTACCGGTGCAGAATATGGCCATGTTGCCCTCCTGCATGATCCTGACGACCAGAAAAGAAGTCTCGACGTTGAAGATGTCGCCGCTCTGGCCGACGATCCGGGTACCCGATACGATATGGCGATAGCTATGAGGCTCGAACACGTTTGCCTCGCGCAGTGCAAGGATACGGTCCTGCAGCATCCCCTTGCTCGAACAATCCATGATGCCGACAACGCGGCCCTTCTCGTGATTTTCCCGGTTGATGATCCGATAGCTGCAATCGTCGGTGAAAAAATCCGCCCAGGATTCAAGCCGGTCGTCATCGATCGCATGCGCGTACTCGATGATCAGGTCGCTGATAAGCTGTCGCGCATCGCCGGAGACGCTGATGGATCCATCCATGATCAGATTCCCATGCAGTCGCGGTAGCCCTGCCAGAACCCGCGTATGGACACTTCTGTCGCGCGACCTTCGGCACTTGGCGCGATGTCGCGGCCGCCCATCTGGACAATGGTGGATTTCTCCTGATCGCGTTTCGTGCCGCGCTGTATCCAGCCGCCGACAACGCCGTCCTCCATCGAGATTACCCCGCCGGGGCCGATCATGTTGGATTGCTTGATCCGGATATTTCTTTGTTCTTCAGTATCCTCCGGCGTTCCGAACACCCACCATAGCAACTCGCACTCCTCGGGCCCCTTGGGCAGGCACAATCTCAGTGCCAGGGAGTTGCTGATCTGCTGGACGACGAAATTCGGATAGACCGACTGAATTGCCAGCGTGGTGCCGCAGTCGAATTCCCGCCAGCCCTTGACCAGTGTCGGGTCCGCCAGCGTATAGCCGTCCTTCACCGCACGGAGCTTCTTTGAATCGTACTGCGCTTCCTCGGTGTCGGTCTCGGCGATGGAGTAACTGATATGATGCCATCCGCCGTTCGACAGCTTGATACCGCCTTTCATCGACAGCCGGTTGATCCGGAAAGTCGCCTGGAACATATGCAGGATACTGGCGTGGTATGAATCCCGTACGTTCTCCATGTACAGCTTCCAGTTATTCGGCATGTACTGGCTGTATGTGCCCAGCAGGACCATGCCGCGGCCGACCACACGGTCGATATTCTCGACCATTTCAGCGCCGAGCCATTCGGTCAGCGGCGCGACATCGTCCGAGAAAGTCGCAAACACCAGACCGGCATACACCTCGCATTTCAGGCGCTGCATGCCGTTGTCTTCGCGCCTGAAATCTTCGGGCATACCGCCCTGCTTTCCGACGCCCTTGCCGAAAGCGACGCTTTTCAGGTTGCCCTGCAGGTCGTAGCGCCAGTTGTGATAGACGCAGGTCAGCTCTTCGGCGTGGCCTTCCTTGGCGATACAAACCAGATTGCCGCGATGGGCACACCGGTTGACGATAACCTGAATCTCTCCCTCAAGGTCGCGCAGGACGATAACCGGGGTGTCGCCGATATAGGTTGTCTGATAATCGCCGGGTTTCGCGATCTCGTCGGCCATGCCGACAAAGCTCCAGATCGGCCCACGGAATATGCGCTGCTGTTCTTCGGCATATATGTCGGGGTCGGTATAAATCCGGATCGGTATCCGGCTGACACCGTCATTGGGCCAGGTCACGAGAGTCTTGATGTCCGTCGCCATTTTATCCGCCTTTTCGGTCTGCTGCGGGCTGTGTATCGTCTGGCAGCCCGACGGTGATGTTAGCACGGGGCCATCTGCCGTCTTCCGACAATAATCTTGCCCGGGCCTTTTATTGGTACTACCATTAGACCATTATGAAGGATCAGGTCAACACCCGCCCCATGCTAACGGTATCTCACCATGGATGATTTCGCCCCCGTCCGCACTGAACGGACGTTCGAGATTATCGCCAACAAGGTGCGCGACCAGATACGGGACGGCAAACTCCGCACGGGCGACAAGCTCCCGCCCGAGCGGGAAATGGCGCAGCAACTCGGCACCAGCCGAAATGCGCTGCGCGAAGCGTTGAGATCCCTCGAACATGCCGGATTGATATCCCTCCATAAAGGCGCCCGCGGCGGGGCTTTTATCACGGATGGCAACCCCAGCGCGGTTGCCCAGTCGATGGAAGACCTGATGCATCTCGGCGGGATAAATCTTGCCAATGTCACCGAAGCACGGCTCTCTATCGAGACTGCCATCGTGGAGATAGCCGCCGCCAAGGGAACGACAGCGGCTTTTGACGCTCTGGACCGGAATATCGACAAGGTAGAGGAACTTACCCAGGCGCGGGATATGGACGCGAAAGCCGCCCTGAACATGGAATTCCACGTATTACTGGCGGAAGCGACGGGGAACCCCGTTCTCGTTCTGATGATGCGCACCCTTATGGACCTGCTCCGGTCGGTTCACCGCCCGATTACCGCCGAAGACACGGTCGATATCATCAGGTCCCGGCGGCGCTTCATGATGTTGCTTCGCAGTCGGCAGTCAACAGCCGCGGCAGCCGAAATGAAAGATCACCTTTCGCGGCTTCACGATCTTTTTTCGCGTATAGAAATGCCCGATAGCGGTTGAGGGCCGCTCAACGCTTGAGTAAACTCCGCCCGTCTTTTGCGCAAATTCGCGTGCCACAGCAATCAACCGAAAACGGAATAAATCATGAGTGACGTAACGTTTCACACAGTTGCAAAAACCGGTCAGCTTGACGAAGACGAGGCCATGCAGGTCATTGTCGAAGGCAAGGAAGTCTCGATCATCAATCTCGGCGGCGAATTCTACGCCATGGACGACATCTGCAGCCACGCCTATGCCTCCATGTCAGACGGCTACATTGAAGGCGACTGCATTGAATGCCCCCTGCATGGCGCGCAGTTCAACATCAAAACCGGCAAGGCGGAAACGCCCCCCGCCACGGTCGATCTTGCGACCTATGAAGTCAAAATCGAAGGCGACGATATCCTCGTAGGCCTGCCCAACGGCTGATCCGGGCCCGCCCCATGACCACTGACCAGACATTCGTCATTATCGGCGCCGGCCAGGCCGGCGGCTGGACCGCGAAGACCCTGCGCGACGAGGGGTTCGAAGGCCGCATCGTCGTCATCGGCGACGAGGATTTCGCGCCGCATGAACGCCCGCCGCTATCCAAGGAAGTCCTGCTGGGCGATGCTGAAAAGGACGTCTGTCTGCTCTGGCCGCCGGGTACGCTGGAAGAAGCGGACATCGAACTGCGGCTTGGCGAATCCGTTACCGCGATCGATGCCGATGGACACACCCTGACGCTCGAGAGCGGCGAGACCATCGGCTGGAACAAGCTGATGATCGCGACGGGCGGGCGGGCACGCCCGCTGCCGGTGGACGGAGCGGATCTGGACGGTGTCTACACGCTGCGGACGATCGCGGACGCAGAGGGCATCCGCGCGCGCCTTGTAAGCGGCGCGAACGTGCTGGTCGTGGGTGCCGGCTGGATCGGCCTTGAAGTCGCGGCTGCCGCGCGCAAGAGAGGCGCCAGCGCCACCGTGATCGAACTTGCCGACCGTGTCTGCGCGCGAGCGCTGACGCCGGAGATGTCGGCCTGGGTGCATGCGTTGCATGTGAGACACGGCGTGGACATCCGCCTGTCAGCGGCTTTCGAACGGTTCGAGGGCGACGGCAGGCTCGAACGGGCAATTCTTGGCGACGGGACAGTCATTCCCTGCGATGTTGCCGTCATTGGCATCGGCCTCGTTCCGAATACCAAACTCGCCCAGCAGGCCGGGCTCGCCGTCGATAACGGAATCGTCGTCGACGAATACGGGCAGACCTCACATCCCGATATATTTGCCGCTGGCGACGTGACCAATCACCCCAATCCCCTCCTCGGCCGCCGGGTCCGCCTTGAATCGTGGGAGAACGCTCAGAATCAGGCCATCAACGCTGCGAAAGCGATGCTCGGCACGATGCAGCCATATGCCGAAATTCCCTGGTTCTGGTCCGATCAGTACGATGCGAATATCCAGATGATGGGGCTACCCGAGGACTGGGACGAAACCGTTATCCGCGGAGATCGCGACGCCGGCGAATTCATCGAATTTTATCTGAAAGACGGTGAGATTCAGGGGGCTGCCGCCATCAACAACCCGAGGGACCTGCGCTTCACCCGGCGCATGATGACATCCGGCAAGAAGTTCGATGCCGCTTCGCTCGCGGATCCCGAAATCAAGCTCCAGAAACTCCTCAAGGGCTAGCTCACCCTAGAGCAATCCGAGGGCGCGGAGTTCTTCCGCCATTTCGGCGGGCATGTCGTCGGACTGATCCAGCCCGCCTATGGCGTCGTCAGGCGCATCCCCGGGTTCAAGATAGCGCCACCCCTGAAAGGCCCGCTGGGGACGCGCGCGCACGGGCACCAGTCCCGCATCCAGTATCAGCGCACAGCGCGGCAGGCCCTGATGATTGACCGCCGTATCGATGTCGATGATTCGCTGTCGTGCACGCACGGCGCCCTTGATGACCCAATAGATGGAGCCACCGTCCAGCACCTCCTCGCGGCGGCGCGGTGCCGACCGCGTCAGGATACGCAGAACGGGCGCTTCCCCCGTAGCAACAGCCTCTGTGATCCTCTGTGCCTGACGGTCGGACAAATGCGAAAGGCTGTCTATGCCGACAGCCAGTTTGATCAGATGAACAGTCATCCTTGCAATATTGTCGATCGGGCGCGCCCGGACCAGCGCAAAGGGCGATAAATCTGTGGAAAACAGACACTGCCCGACGATAAAGACGAGGACCCGGATCTCCCGCCGCTCATCCGGATCACCCCTTCCCAGAAGGTATTGGCGATGGAATTGCTTTCTCTCAGACCAGGGCCGTCATCTTGCCAGCGCCTCTTCAGGCGACATTTCGGCAGCAGCCTTTGCAGCGGCTACCGCAACGTCTGAACGCCGTTCGCTGATACCATCTGGCGGCCCCAAATCCTGCCTCCGCCGGTCGGGCCCGAAATAGTTTTCATTTTTGATAAACGGCCGGGGATGCTCGGTAATCGTGATCAGCCGGGCCAGCAGCGATTTGGCAGATACCGGCTTCGTCAGGAAATCGTTGACGCCGCAGTCCCGGGCTTCCCGCACCAGGGTCGAGTCTGAATGTCCCGACAGCATGATAATGGGCAGATACCGAATTGTGTCGACCGAAGAATGACGAAGCGTTTTGACCAGGGTCGTCCCATCCATGGGTTCCATGTGCCAGTCAGTAATCAGAATATCGGGCTCAAACGCGCCTATCTCCGCAAGAGCGGCTTCGCCATCCCCCACTTCCTTCAATTTCTTGATGCGGAGCGAGCGCAGGATGGAAGTCAGCAACGTCCGCATGTGACGGTTGTCATCGACGACCATCACACCGAGCTGCGCAAAACTTTCGGGCACCAATGCCATTTTCTTTCCCGCCCGTCAGATGGGATGGGACTGCTCCGCCGAATCCGGCGAACGTCGTACTTGCGTAGTACACGGCAGGTCTTAAATCCGGGTTAATCGGTGGCCCTAGGGGCGGGAAAAGCGCCACTTTTCATCGCGAGAAGGACGGTTTCAGATCAGGAACCAGGTTCCCAGTCCCAGAAACGCGAGAAACGCGACGACGTCGGTGACCGTCGTCAGAAAGACGCCGGAGGCGATTGCCGGATCGAACCGGGTCCGCGACAGGCCGAGCGGTATTGCGGCGCCGGCGAGGCCCGCAATAATCATGGTAATAATCATTGCCGCCGCCATTACCGCGCCGATTCCCACACTGCCCGACCAGATAAATGCGATCACACCGATTATCAGCGCGAACAGCAATCCGTTGAAGGTCCCGACCAGTACTTCCTTTGACATAACCCGAAAGGCATTGGCAGTCGTCAGTTCCTTCATGGCGATGGCGCGGACGGCAACCGTCAGCGTCTGCGTGCCGGCATTGCCGCCCATGGACGCCGCAATCGGCATCAGGACGGCAAGCATCACGACCTGTTCCAGCGTTCCCTGGAACAAACCAATGACCACCGACGCGAGAACCGCCGTGACCAGATTGACGAAGAGCCACATAAAACGCGCCCTGCCGGTATCGATAACCGCCGCATAAAGATCGTCTTCCTGCACGCCGCCGAGACGCATGATGTCTTCCTCGGCTTCCTGATGAATAACGTCGACGATATCGTCGATCGTGATCACACCGATGAGACGTTCCGACTCGTCGACGACCGGCGCAGAGACCAGGTCCTGCTGCGCAAAGACATAGGCGACTTCTTCCTGGTCCATCTTCACCGGAACGGACACGAACTCGTCGATCATGATGTCGCGCACCTTGACCGGCCGTTTGGCGCGAAGAACCCGGTTCAGGGCCACAT
>JAYOMI010000122.1:9616-9870 GCA_038120765.1 Rhodospirillaceae bacterium | reverse complement strand
ACCGAACACGCCGATGATATCGGCGATCAGAACGCAGCAGGGCAGCATGACCAGTCCCGCCAGCAGCCGCGGCGCGATCAGGTACTTGTAGGGGTTCGTCGACAGCGTCGACAGGGCGTCGATCTGCTCGGTAACGCGCATGGTGCCGATTTCGGCCGCCATCGCAGCACCGATGCGGCCCGCGACCATCAGGCCGGTCAGCACTGGCGCCAGTTCGCGCGTGATCGACAGCACGACCACCGTCGCCACGGCGC
>JAYOMI010000122.1:0-9606 GCA_038120765.1 Rhodospirillaceae bacterium | reverse complement strand
TCCCCGATTGCGAGGTCGAGATTGCGCAGGACGTGCATTTTCCAGAAGGAGTTGGTCAGGCCGATGACCGGCAGCGAGTAATACCCGATTTCGATGACCTGACGCAGCAGCAGCCGGGGATAGAAGGGCGGCCGGACAATGTGACTGATACTTACCCCCGCGAAGATCGCGAGCCTTCCGGTCGATTCCAGAAAGCTCAGGAATACGCGCCCGATAGAGGCCACATAGTTCATGACGTGCTGCCGGTATAACGGCGCGCATAGCGTCTGCCGAGCGACGTGAGAATCTCGTATCCGATGGTGCCCGCTTCGTCGGCGACGTCGTCGACCGTCTGGTTCTCGCCGATCATCTCGATCTCGTCGCCCTGCGCAAGCGCACCGGCGGGAATCGCGGTGATGTCGAAGGTGATCAGGTCCATGGAAATACGTCCTACAACCGGGATTTTTACGCCTGCGGCGTAACCATGTCCGCTATTGCCCAGCGATCTGAGGTATCCGTCCGCATACCCGACTGCGACGGTCGCCAGACGGCTGCCCGCCGGTACCGAACCGGACGCACCGTAGCCAACGGTCGATTCGCTGTCAACGACACGGATCTGCAGGATTTTTCCTTTTAAACCAACTGCTTGTTTCATTTTCTTCGGAGCTCCGGTGGCGCGCGAAACCCCGTAGAGCGCGGCACCCGGACGGGCGAGATCGTAGTGGTATGCCGGGCCCAGGAAGATGCCCCCGGAATTGGCGAGGGATGCCGGGGCAGGGGCCAGATTCCCCCGCAGCGCATCGAAGCGCCGGCGCTGTTCTTCGTTCATCGGGTGTCCCGGGTCTTCGGCGCAGGCGAGATGGCTCATGACATAGTCAAGCGAGATCCCGTCCAGCGCCCCGAGGTCTCCCGCCAGGTCCCGGACCTCTGCCAGCGTCAGGCCGAGGCGGTGCATGCCGGTATCGAGCGCCAGAATGGCGGTTCCGCCGCCGGACTCCCGGCAATGACTGCCCCAGAGCGCAATATCGCCGGGCGAGTTCAGGACCGGCGTCAGCCCGTGGGCGGCGAATTCGCCGACGGCATCGGCGGCCATAACGCCGTTGAGGATATATACGACAGGCCGATCCCCGATCGCCTTTCGAAGCGCGATGCCCTCGTCGATCGTCGCGACGAAGAACCGGTCGCATCCGGCAGCGCCCAGGGCCCGGCTGACTTCGGTAAGCCCCAGTCCGTAGCCATCCGCCTTGACGACGGCGCCGCATTTGCCGGGGCCGGTCATCTCTGACAATGCGCGCCAGTTCTCTGCGATAGCGTCCAGATCGATGGTCAGGACGGCGCCGGGATGGCGGATTGTTTCAGCCGTCAGAACGGAACGTCTCCCGGTGGCGGCGCGCCCCCCGCATCGCGCGGATCGCCGAAATCGTCGTCATCTTCCAGATTGTCGAATTTCGTCGCTTCCGGATAGAAGCGGAGATGTACGGTACCTGTCGGTCCGTGACGCTGTTTCGCGATAATCACCTCGGCGCGGCCGCGCACGTTGCTCATGTTCTCTTCCCACAGCATGTAGGCCTGATTGAACGATTCAGCCGTGTCGGTCGCCTTCCGGGACGGTTCCTGGCGATGCATGTAGTATTCATCGCGATAGATGAACATCACGACATCGGCATCCTGCTCGATCGACCCCGATTCGCGAAGATCGGCAAGCTGCGGGCGCTTGTCTTCGCGCTGTTCCACCGCACGGCTGAGCTGCGAGAGCGCGATCACCGGCACCTCCAGCTCCTTGGCGAGAGTTTTCAGTCCCCGCGTGATTTCGGAAATTTCCTGCACCCGGTTCTGTTCCCGGCCGCCGCCGCTGCCCTGCAGGAGCTGCAGGTAATCGACCACGATCAGGCCAAGCCCGTGCTGGCGTTTCAGGCGCCGCGCCCGGGTGCGCAGGGCCGATACCGTCAGGGCAGGGGTGTCGTCGATGTACAGCGGCGCTTTCTGCAGGCGCTGGCTGGTCTGCACCAGGCGGTCGAACTCGGTCTGGTTCAGCTCGCCCTTTCTGATCTTGTCGGACGCAATCTGCGCGCCTTCCGCGAGAATACGCGCCGCCAGCTGTTCCGCCGACATTTCGAGCGAAAAGAAGCCGACGACCGGGTCGTCCACCGGGGTTTCGTTGCCCTCTTCATCGACGATCGTGTCGGTCAGGTTGGCGACGTTGAACGCGATATTGGTGGCGAGGGCCGTTTTACCCATGGCGGGCCGGCCGGCAAGGATGATCAGGTCGGATTTGTGCAACCCGCCAAGCAGCAGATCGAGCTGCCGGAACTTGGTCGGAACGCCGCCGAGCGCCCCGTCGCGGTTGAAGGCGATGGCGGCCATATCGACCGCGTCCTTGATGGATTCCGCGAAGCTCTGAAAGCCGCCTTCATAGTTTCCGTTTGTGGCGAGGTCATAGAGATACTGTTCCGCGCCCTCGACCTGGCGCATCGCGCTGTCTTCCGGGTCATGCGAAAAGGCGTGATTGACGACATCGGTTCCAAGCTCGATCAGCTGGCGGCGCAGGAACAGGTCGTAAATCAGCCTGCCGTAATCCTCGGCATTGATGATCGCGAAGGTTGCTCCGGCCAGTTCCGCGAGATAACGGTGGCCGCCGATGCTCTCGAATTCTTCGGTGTCGAAGACATGTTTCAGCGTTGTCGGGTTCGCCTGCTGACCGCGCTCGATCAGCTTGCTGCAGGCATCGTAGATCCGGCCATGCAGCGGGTCGTAAAAATGTTCGGGGCGCATGAATTCGGAAATCCGTTCATACGCGCGATTGTTCTCGAGAATGGCGCCGAGCAGGCCCATTTCCGCCTCGAGGTTGTTCGGCGGCTGCCGGTAGCCCGGGACGTCATCGCTCCCGCCGTCATGCGGGCGGTCGTCGATGTCGAGCATGTCGTCGTCGTGTGGGTGCAGCGTTGTTGCCACGATACTTTCTCCGATCCTGAAGTATTCGGACCCTAAGCCCGAATCGTCTATCAGGTGAGTCCCTTAAGTCGGATCACCCGTTTTTCCGGTGGACGGTTGCCGTCAGCGCATGCTGCCTGTGGAACATGGGGAAAATAAGGCGAAATCTGGGGACAACATTTCAGGACCTCCCGCTCTGATGCCCGTTTAATGACCCCGCCGCATGATTTCCCGGATAGATGCTATAACGGTTCCTGATAATCTGGTTTCGCGTTCGAGGAATACAAGACAATGCAGATCACGGCCTGCCTGCCGCTTGCCCGCTGTTTTCGGGCTTTGCGCTTTCTGCGCGTGTTTCGCGGGTGGGACCGGGTGCTGCGGTTTTTCTTCAATCCCGATCGCCAGACCAAAGCGCCGCTGAACTTCGACTTCGCGGGCATATCCTATCCCGGGTCGACGGCCTATCTCGTCGACTGGAGCGCCTTTTTCAACGGGGCCTATGAAAAGCCCTGGCTTGAATACTGTCTTTCCCATCTGGGAAATCCCGGTGAAGCGACGGTTCTCGATATCGGCGGCAATATCGGCCATCACGCGCTCTGGTTCGCGGCCCATGGCTGCACCGTCCATACGTTCGAGCCCAATGCCGTCCTCTGGCCGAAGATAGAGCGCAAAAGCGCCATCCCGGGACTGACGGGCTCCATATCCCTTCATCGGACGGCCATGGGCGCCGCCGACGAAACGAAGTCGTTCATGCTCCCGGCGGGCGTCAATCAGGGGACCGGCTCGTTCGAGCACCAGCCCTATAACTGGGGCGGCGAGCGGGTCGAGATCAGGGTCAGCGCCGCGTCGGACTATCTGGATGCGCAGGGGATCGTTGCGGCAGACCTCATCAAGATAGATGTCGAAGGCTTCGAAAAGGACGTTATCGGCGGATTGCGGCGTTTTCTTGAAAGGTGCCGGCCGATGTTATGGATCGAGATCAGCGCGACGACGTCCGGCAGGCGCATCGATATCCAGTACCTTGCGGGATTGCCTGAGCGGCGAATACAGGTTCTACATCGCCTCGCCAAGAATGCCGTTTCTGACCCTGCTCAGATTTTCCGAGACGCAGAAATTCCCGGAAGACCGTCCCGTGGACATCATGGCGGTTCCCGTCTGAACCGCTATCGGCGGATCACCCGCCGCCGCTATTCGGGGCCCGTCTGAACGCCGGGTCACGCCGCTTTATGACGGCCCTGATCCGCTGCGGCGTCTTTCTCTGCCCGATCCCGTTCCCAGTCCACCGTGTAATCGCGCGTCAGCGGCACCGTTTCCAGCGACTTGGAAAGCTGGATCTGAAAAACCATCAGGTTCTCGTAGCGGAAGCCCATCTCGCAGATCACCAAATAAAGTTCCCACATGCGGCAGAAACGTTCGTCATAGATTGCCGCGACCTCGTCGCGTCTCGCTTCGAAGGCCTCGCGCCAGTGGCGCAGGGTTTCGGCGTAGTGGATGCGCAGTATTTCAATATCCGTACAGACCAGTCCGGAGCGTTCGATGATCGGCAGTACCTCTGACAGGGACGGGACATCCGCGCCCGGGAAAATATACTTCCTGATAAAGGGATTGATGGCAGACGGTGTGTCGAGACGGCCGATTGAATGAATGACGGCAACGCCGTCATCGGTCATCAGATCTCCCAGTTTGCCGAAGAATTCCGGATAATTCTTCTTGCCGACATGTTCGAACATGCCGACCGAAACGACCCGGTCGAATTTTTCGGGCATTTCGCGGTAGTCCTGGAGGCAGAAACGGACGCGCCCGTCCAGGTTGGCGTCCCGTGCCCGTTCATTCGACAGTTTGTGCTGCTCGGTCGATAGCGTAACGCCTGTGACGTCGGCACCGGAAACGCCGGCGATATAGAGGCCAAGCCCACCCCAGCCGGACCCGATATCGAGAACGTTCAGGTTGTCGCGGTCATCCCCGTCAAGCAACAGCTTGGACGCAATGTGCCTTTTCTTGGCGAGCTGAGCGCTCTCGAGGCTCTGGTCCGGGTCGGTGAAATACGCGCAGGAATACTGCCGGTCGCTGTCCAGGAAAAGCGCATACAGATCCGACGAGAGATCATAGTGATGCGCGACGTTCTTCTGTGCGACCCCGATCGGGTTGTATTGCTTCAGCTTTTTGCTGCCGATGCCGATCCATTGCAGAATCCTGACCAGCGGAAAACGCTCGACATGGCAGTAGTTGATCGCGGCGACTTCCATGAAGTCGAACAAAGTCCCGTCTTCGACGACGAGGTCGCCGTCCATGAAGGCCTCCGCCACGGACAAGCCGGGGTTCAGCACCAGGGTATAGTTGAGGTGTGCCTTTTTGAGGCGGAGCGTACACCTTGGGGCGGAACCGTCGCCGATCTCGGTCGTGCGCCCCTTGTGGTCGATCAGACGGATTGCCTGTGTCCGAAACGTTCTCTTCAACAGCGACGTAAACAGCATGTCTCATCCCTCATGCTGATCCACATCCTGCGCCCTTTCGCTCAGGACGTGCTCGTTATCCTGACAAGAATAAAACAGGACTGCCTGAAATGACAAATCCGTTCGACATTATTTCGGACGAAGAGTGCGAAATGTGCCGGTCAAAGCATCTATACAAATGCAGGAAATGTTTGCGCCTCGCAGGAAGTGCAGTTGTACGGGACGTAAATATCGGCACTCGTCAATAAAGTTCATTTTCGACACCAGCAGCCACCAAGGATTCCCGGATCATTATTAACCAAGATTAATTATCCGGTGACAACGGTCCCGTGTATGCGCCTGTGGCGATAGTTAACGGATGCATTTTAAAGGTTCCACCAGACCAGAAAGGGATGGAATATTTGGATCACAAGGTGTCGCACATGAATATTGCAGGGCGAAGCCATGCACATGGCGCGTTTCCGGAAAAGGTTATCGGGCGTTCGCTAACATATTGAAACATATTGCAAAAAGAATTCAACGTTTCGCGACCGGAAATATACCGGTTTTTTTTTCCAAACTTATCCTCAGGGGGAAAGTCAAAAAATTCAAGGCGCTAGCGGCGTTTGTCAATTCCGCCCGTAAATATCTTCATACCGCTCGATGTCGTCTTCGCCGAGATAACTGCCGGACTGGACTTCGATCAGATTGAGCGGAACCTTGCCGGGATTGACCAGGCGGTGAATACATAGCGGCGGCAGATAGACGGATTCATTTTCATGAAGAATGAACGTGGCGTCGTCCTTGGTCACTTCGGCCACGCCGTTGACCACCACCCAGTGCTCCGCCCGGTGATGATGTCGTTGCAGGGAGAGGGAGGCGCCCGCGTTGACGGTAATGCGCTTGACCTGGAACCGGTCGCCGTCATGGACGGTCTGATAGAATCCCCAGGGCCGGTAGACGCGCGGATGGAGCGAAGATTCGTCGCGTTTCTCGGCCTTCAGCCGGTCGATGATCGATTTTACGTCCTGCGTGCGGTTGAGCGGCAGGACGAGCACAGCATCCATCGTGGCGACGACGGCAAGATCCTCTACCCCCAGCACGGTGACAAGCGGGCCGTCCGTCGATATGAAGGAGTTCCGGGTATCGGTCGCGAGGGAGTCCCCCTTGATCACGTTGCCGTCCGCATCCTTGTCGCCGATCTCCCACAAAGAGGCCCACGAGCCGACATCGTTCCAGCCGATGTCGGCCGGAACGACGGTTGCGCGCATTGTGCGTTCCATGACGGCGTAGTCGATCGATTTGGACGGCACCGCCGCAAACGGCGCCATCGCCAGCCGCAGAAAGTCGAGGTCGGTTTCCGCGCCGGCGACCGCCGCTTCGGCGCCTTTGAGGATATCGGGCTCGAACAGGCCGCATTCCTCGAGAAACACCGACGCGGCAAAAAGGAACATCCCGCTGTTCCAGAAATAGCTCCCGTCCTTCAGGTATCCCTCCGCCGTTGCGAGATCCGGTTTTTCGACGAAACTCTCGACCTTCAGGCAGCCCTGCGTGCTGTCCAGCGGGCCGCCGGCGGCGATGTAGCCGTAGCCGGTCTCGGGGCGTGTCGGCTTGATGCCGAATGTCGCGAGCGCGCCGTCCCTTGCCGCGTCGGCGGCGGTTTGTATCGCGGCGAGGAACGCGCCCGTATCGCCGATCATATGATCGGAGGGGAGCACCAGCATGAGCGCGTCCGGATCCCTGGCGGCCAGCAGGAAGGCCGCAACCGCGACGGCCGGCGCCGTATTGCGGGCGACGGGCTCCAGTAGGATATGACTGGGCTGGATGCCGATCTCGCGCAGTTGCTCCGCGACGAGAAACCGGTGTTCTTCGTTGCAGACCATCAGCGGCGCGGCAAAGGTCGCCGGGTCCGAGACCCGGCGTGCGGTTTCCTGCAGCAGGCTCTGGTCGGAAACAAGCGGCAGGAACTGCTTGGGATAAGATGTCCGGGATTGGGGCCACAGCCGTGTCCCTGACCCGCCGGACAGGATCACCGGATAAATGTTCGCCGCCATATCTCGTCTCCCCGAAACTATTGGCGCTTTGCTAGCGCACTCCGCCGACATTGCCAATCACGACATTGCCAATCAAATGCGTCGCCGGCGCCGTCAGCCGCAGTATATTCCCTGCCTGAGACAACCATGTTGTTAAATTGGCCTCCCGGAGAGGATTCGAACGGTTTTGCAGACGATCGGTGACAGGCAGGATTAGTATTTGGCGATGTCGGGTGATTCGAAATTTTGTGTCAGGCGGCATTCAAGCGCTGGGCAAGGGGACATCCTCCTGGGAAATCAACGGGAATCCATGTCGGGAAGGACACCAGGGCGGCAAAATGCGAAGTCCGCGCCACGGCTACCTCTTGTTAAGGATTTGGAAGCATAGTCTCCGCGCGTCGTGCGATGTGCATACGTTGCTATAAACGGTCAAATGAATCTTTTTGTGTCGATTTCGCGTGAATCCCGCAGAAAGTCTGGCGTGTTAACCAATTTTAATGTAAGCCTTTGCGCGTTCGTCCGGGATTGGCAGAATTTTTACTTAGAGTACCGCTAGGAGGTAAAATAAATGAAGCATCTTAAACTTGTTACCGTTATCGCCGTACCGCTCCTGTTTGCCGCAGGCTGCGAAACAATGGGCCAGAGCGACAAAGCCATGCTCGAACAGGCCAACACGAATGCGGCGGAAGCGAAAGCCGCTTCGATGAAGGCTTCTGCTGACGCCCAGGCTGCTGCTGCGGCAGCGCGTGCTGCGGCCGATGCGGCCAATCGTGCCGCCGCGGAAGCAAAGGCAGCCAGCGACAAGGCTGACCGCGTTTTCCAGAAAGGCCTGCGCAAGTAGGCTCCCGGAATTAGAAACGGCGTTTCCTGTCTTCAAGGGAACGCCGTTTTCTATTCGGTGCGGACTTTATCCGTACCGGACACTTTCAAAGATTTGTCAGTCGGCCGAAGCCTGTTCTCTTTCCCGGAGAACGGGGATCGGAATGCCGCGCCGCTCCATCGCGGCGCTTTTTGCTTTTTCCCAGTCAATCCGGTCCGCATCCTCGCCTGCGGCCGATGTCAGCAGGTATTCGAACTCCGCGGGTTTTGCCGGGGTGTGCATGCCGGTCTGTTCGACCTCGTCCGCCTGTTCCTGGGTCGGGTGAATTTCAAGCCAGAGCTGGCCGTCCATCTTCGTCACCTTCATCGGCTGATCGACAACCGTCACCATCATGCCGATCTTTATGTCGCCGAACAGCCGGGCGATATCTTCCGGATACAGCCGCACACAGCCATGGCTTACACGGCGGCCGACGCCATAGGGCTTGTTGGTGCCGTGGAACAGATAGGCCGGCCAGCCGAGATAGACCGCATGGGAGCCGAGCGGATTGTCCGGCCCGGGCCGCACGACGGCCGGCAGCTCGGGGTTCTGCTCGCGGACCGACTGGGGCACGTACCAGGTCGGGTTCTTTTTCTTGCGAACGACCTTTGTCGTGCCTTTCGGCGTATCCCAGCCGTCATTTCCGATGCCGAGCGGCGCGGTATCGACGGTTTTGCCGTCTTCGCGGAAAAAATACAGCCGCTGATCGGCGAGATTGATGACGATACCCTCGCGCGGCGCGGCGGGTAGGATATGCGCGGTCGGCAGCACGACTTTCTTGTCGGCACCGGGCACCCAGGGATCCAGTCCGGGATTGGCGGAAACGATTTCCGTATAGCCGAGCCCGTATTTGCGGGCGAGATCGACCAGCGAATCCTCGTAAACCGTGGTATGCGACCGGACCTCGCCGATTATTGACGGATAGACCGGTCGGGAGACCTCCGCGGCTGCTTTTGCAGCAGGTTTCATGGACGCTTTCGCGTCGGCGCGCACCCCGCCCGGCAACACTGCAAATGCGGCGGTCGCTGCGACGGTGGCGCAGAATAGGCGTCGATCGGTCTTCATCATGTCACTGCTCGCTGGGTCCTTTGGTCAGATATGACCACACTTTAGCTTATGCAATGGTTAAACCGTTGCTAAACCGTTGGCCAAACACGAATTTATGATTGCCCGCCGGGGCCGTCGGCACTTTCGCCGGGCGCGGCAATGCCGTCCGGCAGATGACTGCCGCGTGCGTACCGGCAGACGACCTCGCCCGTCGCCAGCAGGTTGCCGTCATGGTCGTGAACATCGCATGACGAAACGTAGATGGTCTTGCGGTCTTCATCATGTCACTGCTCGCTGGGTCCTTTGGTCAGATATGACCACACTT
>JAYOMI010000121.1:0-10037 GCA_038120765.1 Rhodospirillaceae bacterium | reverse complement strand
TTGACCGGAGGGGCTCTGAAAAGGCTCGAATCCATGACGCCCGAAGGCATGGAAATTCAGATCGATCTTACGATCACCGACGAGCCGCCGATTGCGGAGGCCATGGTGATTATATCTGCGATACCAAAGGCTTCGGCTTGACACCCGGCGGCCCGCGTCCTTAAACCCGGAGACTTGTCCGGCGGCGGTGTGGTTCGGCTGTCTGACAAAATTCCATAACCCGAAGTAAGATATTAATGGCAACCAAAAAAGCGGGCGGACTCTGGGATACGGTCAAGACGATTATCTATGCAATCGTGATCGCCCTTTTTATCCGTACATTCGCGTTCGAGCCGTTCAATATCCCGTCCGGTTCGATGATTCCGTCCCTGCTGATCGGAGATTACCTTTTCGTCTCGAAATACTCTTACGGCTACAGCCGTCACTCCCTGCCGTTGAGCCTGCCGCTGATCCCCGGACGGGTGTTCGGTTCGTTGCCGGAACGCGGCGATGTGGCGGTGTTCAAGCTGCCGAAGGATAACAAGACGGATTACATCAAACGTATCATCGGTCTCCCTGGCGACAAAATACAGGTCCGCGAAGGCCGTCTCTATCTGAATGGCACGCTCGTCGAGAGAAAGCCGCTGCCCGGTTATGTGGCGCGCGGGCCTTTCGGTTCGAACATGACCATTCCGATGTTCGAGGAAACGCTGCCCAACGGCGTAAAGCATCTCATTCTGGAGAAAACCGACCGGGGCCAGCTCGATAACACGTCGGTTTATACAGTGCCGCCGGGCCACGTTTTCGGCATGGGCGATAACCGCGACGATTCTCTGGACAGCCGCGTGCTGAGCGAAGTCGGATATATCCCGATTGAAAACTTGGTCGGCCGCGCCGAGTTCGTTTTCTTCTCATACGACCCGGAGGGGGCGTCATGGCCTTTGACAGTTCGCTGGTCACGCCTCTTTCAGGCAATCCGCTGATATTGTCGGTCCAGCGATGACGCCGGTTTCCGATCCTGTCGCGGAACTGGAAAAAATTCTTCAGTACGGCTTCGCGGACAAAAGCCGGCTTCACCTGGCATTGACGCATTCGAGCCTGAAACAATCCAGGCATGATCCGAGTTACGAACGGCTGGAATTCCTCGGCGACAGGGTTCTGGGGCTCGTGATTGCGGAACTGATGCTGGAGAAATTCCCCGGCGCTGCGGAAGGCAAGCTCGCGCCCCGGCTTGCGGCTCTTGTCAGCGGCGCCACCCTTGCGGACGTTGCGCGCTCTATCGATCTCGGCGCGTATATCCTGATGACCGATGGGGAAGCGGCCGCCGGCACGAATACGAGGGCTTCGGTTCTCGCGGATTGCTGTGAGGCGGTAATTGGCGCACTGTACATCGACGGCGGGCTCGACGCAGCCCGGGACTTTATTCGGCGTGTGTGGGAACCGCTGGTTCAGGAGGTCGAGCCCCGAGTCGCGAAGTCCGAATTGCAGGAATGGCTCCAGGGCCGCGGTCTGCCGCTGCCTGAATACAAGGTGGTCGAGTCCACAGGCCCGTCCCACAAGCCCGTCTTCACGGTAGAACTGACCGTCAGCGGTCAGGACCCGGTACGGGCGACCGGCCCGTCCAAACGGGCGGCAGAACTTCGGGCAGCGGGCGAAATGCTGCAACTGATCGGTAAAGGCGCGGAATGACAGAAAGTTCGGATTCGACACGTTGCGGCTTTATAGCCCTGTTGGGCGCGCCCAATGCCGGCAAGTCGACGCTGATGAACAGTATGGTCGGTGCCAAGGTGTCGATCGTCACGCAGAAAGTTCAGACAACCCGCACCCGCATTCTGGGCGTCACCGCCCTTGGCGAAACGCAGCTCGTTTTTGTCGATACGCCCGGCATTTTCAAACCGCGCCGCCGGCTCGACCGGGCCATGGTCGCGGCCGCCTGGAGCGGCGCTGCGGATGCCGACGTTGTCGCGCTGCTTATCGATGCCGGCATGCGGCTGGAGGGCGATACAAGGCGCATTATCGACGGGCTGAAGCAGAATCATGCGCGCGCGGTATGTGTCCTGAACAAGATCGACACGGTGCCGCGCGAGAATCTGCTGGCGCTGATCGACGAGTTGAGCGCTGAAGACCTGTTTACGGACTTTTTCATGATATCGGCCCTCAAAGGCGAGGGCGTAGAGGAACTGAAAGAGTTCTTCGCCGGGCAGTTGCCGGAAGGCCCCTGGCATTTTCCCGAAGACCAGCTGTCGGATATGAACGACCGTCTTTTTTCCGCGGAGATCACGCGTGAGAAGCTGTTCCTGAACCTGCATCAGGAACTGCCCTATGCATTGACCGTGGAGACCGAAACCTGGGAGCCGTTCGATAACGGCGCGGTGAAGGTGGAACAGGTGATCTACGTCGAACGTGCGAGCCAGAAGGGGATCGTTCTCGGCAAGGCCGGCGAACGGATCAAGCGCGTCAGGATGCTGGCGCAGGAGGACCTGAAGGAGCTTCTGGGACGGGATGTTCATCTCTTCCTGTTCGTCAAGGTGAGAGAGAACTGGGGCGAGGACCCTGATCGTTATCGCGACTGGGGACTGGACTTCAGCACATAGCGCAAGAAACGGGATCATGAACTGGTCGGACGAGGGCATCGTTCTATCCGCGCGCAAGCACGGCGAAAGCGCAGCGATTGTGACGATTTTGACGCGGAATAACGGGCGCTATTCCGGTCTTGTGCATGGCGGTTCCGGATCGCGGGCGCGGGGCATTTACCAGACCGGAAACCTCGTCAGCGCCGACTGGCGTGCAAGGCTCAGTGAGCATCTCGGGACCATGAGTTGCGAATTGCTCAGGCCCTATTCTGCTGCCCTTATGACCGAAAGACTGCCGCTCCTGGCCCTGATCTCGGCAGGCGCGCTCCTAGAACGCCTCCTGCCGGAGCGCGAACCGCATCCCGAAACATTCGACAGATTTCAGGCGCTGATCGAATCGCTGGGCGACGGTCCGGACTGGGTGGCGGGTTATGTGCACTGGGAGCGGGGACTACTAGACGATCTCGGCTACGGTCTGGACCTGACGGCGTGTGCCGCGACGGGCACGACCGAAGATCTGATCTATGTTTCGCCCCGCACCGGGTGTGCGGTATCGGCGGCGGCAGGCGCGCCATATGCCGATAAGCTATTGAAACTGCCTGATTTTCTTTCAGGTAGCGCCCGGCGTAGTACCGTGGACGGAATTCGTGACGGCCTGCGCGTCACCGGACATTTCCTCGCACGTTGCGCCAGGGATGCCGATGCCGGCGAATTGCCGTCTGCCCGTGCGCAATTTGTTGACCGTTTGCGACGTGACGCTACTATATCTGGCAATTCCTGACAGCAGAGTACTCTATCTATGACCGACACGACCGTCGTCTCCCGCGTGGAGGAGGTGAACTTTTCCGATGCGCTCGGCGAGCGCTATCTCGCCTATGCGCTGTCCACGATTACATCCCGGTCGCTGCCAGATGTGCGCGACGGCCTGAAACCCGTGCACCGGCGGCTGTTATTCGCCATGCGCCAGCTGCGGCTTGAGCCCCAGTCGGGTTTCAAGAAATGCGCGCGCGTCGTCGGCGATGTGATCGGCAAATACCATCCGCATGGCGACGTTGCCGTTTACGATGCGATGGTCCGGCTCGCCCAGGACTTTGCCGTGCGGTATCCGCTCGTCGAAGGGCAGGGGAATTTCGGCAATATCGACGGCGACAATGCCGCCGCCATGCGATACACCGAGGCGCGCCTGACCGACTATGCAATCGCGATGCTCGAGGGAATCGACGAGGACGCGATCGGTTTCCGCGAAAATTACGACGGCTCGGAGGAGGAGCCGGTGTTGCTGCCGGCAAGCGTTCCCAACCTGTTGTGTAACGGCTCCGCCGGCATCGCGGTCGGCATGGCGACCAATATTCCGCCGCATAACCTGGATGAAGTAAGCGCGGCATTGCTCCATCTTCTGAAATACCCCAATGCGACGAATACGAAGCTTGTCGAACTGGTCCCGGGTCCCGATTTCCCGACCGGCGGCGTGCTTGTCGAGGGTCGCGACGCGGTTGCCGAGGCCTATGCCACGGGGCGCGGCTCTTTCCGCCTGCGGGCGCGGTGGGAAGTGGAGAAGCTGAGCCACGGCCAGTACCAGATCGTCATTACGGAAATTCCCTATCAGATTCAGAAGGGCCGCCTTGTCGAAAAGCTGGCCGACCTTCTCAACGAAAAGAAACTACCGCTTCTCGGCGATCTGCGCGACGAAAGCGCGGAGGACGTGCGGCTGATTCTCGAGCCGCGCAACCGGACCATCGAGCCCGAAGTCCTGATGGAGCAGATGTTCCGGGCGACGGATCTGGAAACCCGGGTCGGTCTGAACATGAACGTGCTTGATGCGAACATGGTGCCGCAGGTGATGAACCTGCGTGACGTCCTCCGGGCGTTTCTCGAGCACCGCGAAGTTGTTCTCGTCCGGCGGACGACGCACCGGCTCGGCAAGATCGAGCACCGGCTGGAGGTTCTCGAGGGCTATCTGATCGCGTATCTCAACATTGACGAGGTGATCAGGATCATCCGCGAGGAAGACGAGCCGAAGCCGGTCATGATGAAAAAGTGGAAACTGACCGACGTTCAGGCCGAGGCGATCCTCAATATGCGCCTTCGCGCCCTCCGGCGGCTGGAGGAATTCGCGATCCGCGACGAGCACGCGTCGCTGACGTCGGAACAGAAAGAGCTCAAAGCGCTTCTGAAGAACAAGAAAAAACGCGAAGAGGTCATCGCCGACCAGATAAAGGATATCCGGGCGCGCTTCGGCAAGAAGACCGCGCTCGGCGCCCGTCGGACCGAAATCGGCGACGCGCCGGATGATATTGTCGTGCCGGTCGATATCCTGATCGATAAAGAGCCGATTACCGTGATCTGCTCGCAGAAAGGCTGGATTCGCGCCGCAAAAGGCCATCTTACCGATTTCGGCGACCTCAAATACAAGGATGGCGACCGCGGGCGTTTCGTCTTCCATGCGCAGACGACCGACAAGATCCTGATGTTCGCCACGAACGGCCGGTTCTATACCCTCGGCGGCGACCGTCTACCCAGCGGCCGCGGCCATGGCGACCCGGTGCGTCTTATGATCGATCTGCCGAACGACCAGGACATCGTCGCCCTGTTCGTTCACCGGCCTGGCGAAAAGGTTCTCGTCGCATCATCCGACGGACGCGGCTTCATTGTGCCGGAAGATGCCGTCATCGCTCAGACCAAGAACGGCAAGCAGGCGCTGAATGTCGGCAAGGGTGTCGAAGCACAGGCCTGCGCGCCCGTGTCGGGAGACATGGTGGCCGTCATCGGCGAGAACCGGAAGATCATTCTGTTCCCGCTCGAGGAACTGCCGGAAATGACCCGCGGGCGTGGTGTGAAGCTTCAAAGCTACAAGGATGGCGGGCTCTGCGACGTATCGACCTTCACGCTCAAGGACGGGCTTTCCTGGAAGACAGGGGCCGGCGTTCGGACCGAGACCGATATCAAGACCTATATCGGCAAACGGTCCCAGTCCGGTCGCGTCGCGATGCGGGGCTTTCCGAGAAACGGCCGCTTCGGTCACTACGAATAAGTCGCCGGCAGCGGGCTTCTCGGCAGCCTAGAAGTTGAGCGAGATGTCCCGGTGGATAGACAGGCACCTGGCGACATCGACCGCCTGATCGCTTTTTAGGCGGGGCTGGGACCGTAATCCGATATTATCGCGGATCGCCGCCTCGTAGGTTTCGAGACCGGGCAGGAGATCTTTCCTGGCACGCTGGCGCCATGACAGTTCTGCCGCGTAGCGTTCAAGCCCCTGGGCAAGCGATTGCCGGGCGCGGTCTATGTTGGGTTCGTTCCGGGTAAGATCGCGCCGCGCGCGGGAGAACCGGGATTTTACATGGCCCGCGCCCGCGATGCCGTTGAACAGCTTTTCGGCATCGCGGAACGCCATGACGGCTTCTTCCAGGGGCTTCGATGCAAGCGTCGTCTCCAGGCTTTTCAACTGGTCGCCGATTGCGGCCAACGCATCGGTATCCCGGATGATCTGGAACGTCTCCGCAACCGGCTCATAGGCTTCGTCGACCGTCCGGCGATACTGCGTCCGTGCCTTCTTCGCCGCGGCGGACAGGGCGACGTATTGTTTGCGTTGTTCCGCCCAGTCGGCGGGCAGGGTCGCGCGCAGCGCATCGGCCTCCTGGTTCAACTCGGCGATATCGTCTCGAATCCGGCGTATATCGGCGTCATCACCGCTGCTGTCGCGGGCCGCCCGTCGCAGGTCGTCGTCGCGCTTTGCCGCCAGCGCCCCGATTCGTCTGATCTCCGCTTCAATCTGGCGTGCGCGGTGATGGACCGGCGCATAGCCCGGGGTGAATTCCGCCAATGCGGTGTCGGTTTTCTTGACGTCCTCGACACGCGCGAAAGTAGCTTCAGCGTTTGCCAGCCCGCTTTCCAGTTTCCGGCGCTGGTTGCTCGGCACATAGCTGATGTCGAGGGCTTTTCCGGCGGAGATCGCGCTGCGCAGTGATGATCCCTGCGCGGCATAGGTTTCGAAAAGCATGTCCTCGATGCAAAACGACAGGCGCGGGTTCTTTGGCGGCGGGGCAGTCTCGGATGTCAGGTAGACACGGTTGGGCAGGTAGTTCACCAGGGACGGCCAGAGACCCACGATCGCGAGTCCCGTGAGCTGCAGGAGAAACGGCACGACCCCCGCATACATCTGGATGGTTTTGACGGAAGGTGGGGCGACGCCGCGCAGATAAAAGAGCGCAAATCCGAAGGGCGGGGTCAGAAACGAGGTCTGCATGTTCACGCCGATCATCACGCCGAGCCAGACGGCTGTGATGTTTGCGGTCGTATCGGCAAGCAGGATCGGCGCAATGATCGGCACGACCACGACCGCGATCTCGATGAAGTCGAGAAAGAACCCGAGGATGAAGATGACGGCCATCACGACGATAAACTTCGTGATGAACCCGCCCGGCAGGCCCTGCAGGAAGTCGCGCACGATGTCTTCGCCGCCGAATGCGCGGAAGGCGGCCGTCAGCATCGCCGCACCCAGCAGGATTATGAAGACCAGCGAGGTTGTCTTCGCGGTTTCCACCATGACGCCGGTCAGCGTGTCGTCGATCTTGTAGGCGCGCCAGAAGCTCCAGCAGACGGCGACGAGCAGAGCGACGACCGCGATCGCGGCGAGGACAACGCCGATCCATTCGCTCTGCGTGCGGGTGTTCTTGATATTGATGTCGTAGATGTTCACAAGGATCAGGATGGCGGCGATGGCCAACAGGGCGAGCGTCGCCGGTGCGTAGGCGCCTTTCCTGCCATCCATCAGCCGATAGCCCGCCATGATCGCAGCCCCGATTGCGCCGATTGCGCCGGCCTGGTTCACGGTCGCGACACCCATGATGATCGAGCCCAGAACGGCAAAAATCAGCGCGAGCGGCGGCACCAGCGCAAGGGTGACCTGGATCAGGAACTTGGCGTCGTATTTGCTGTCGAACCGGACCGGCGGGGCCATTTTCGGCCGGACCAGTGCCACGATCAGAATGTAGGACATATACAGCAGGACAAGGATCAGGCCGGGGATCAGCGCGCCCAGGAACATGTCGCCGGCGCTGGTCGATGTGAGGCCGAACTCGGACGGCATCGAGAACTGCCCCGTCGCCTGTTTGTAATCGACCTGGCGCAGCGTGCTTGCCTGGTCGGTCGCACTGGAGAGCTGGTCCGCCAGAATGATGAGGACGATCGACGGCGGGATAATCTGACCGAGGGTGCCCGAGGCGGCGATCGTGCCGGTTGCGAGCGCCTTCGAATAGTTGGCGCGCAGCATGACCGGCAGCGATATGAGGCCCATCGCGACCACGGTGGCGCCCACGATTCCGGTTGTTGCGGCCAGCAGGGCACCGACGAATACGACGGCGATCCCGAGTCCGCCCGGGATCGGGCCGAACAGTTGCGCCATGGTGACGAGCAGGTCTTCCGCGACTTTCGACCGCTCGAGCATGATGCCCATGAAGATGAAAAGCGGAATCGCGATCAGGGTGTCGCGTTCAGGCTCCCAGTATACGCCCCTGAAATTCGTGACGCCGGCGTCGAGCCATTGGCGCGGCCCGCCATGCAGGAAATACGCGTCCGGATTGTCGACGAACAGATAGCCGCAGAGCGCTGCGAGGCCGATGGAGATGATCGCAGAACCTGGCAGGGCAAAGGCGACGGGATAACCCGACGCGAGGGCGACCGCCATCGTGATGACCAGGATGAGGAGAAAGATGACTTCCATTTGCTTCCGTACTCTCTCCCGCGGTCCTAGGGGGCGCCGTGGGGTGCGCCGACCGGGCGGGCGTCAGGGTCGCGGTTCAGGACGGCCGCATTGCGCAACAGATATCCGAGGAACGCCATAAGCATTGTCAGCGCATAGACCAGCAGGAAGCCCGCCATCAGGTATTTCACGTACAGGCCGTAGCCGCTTTGGGTCACTTCGAAACTCAGGAGCGGGGCATTGATCAGGTTGGACTTGTCCCACATGCCGGAAACGAGAATGATCCAGCACAGCGGCGCGCCGAGAAACAGGGAACCCAGAACGTTGGTCCATGCTTTTTTCCGTTCGCCCATACCGGCATAAAGAATATCCACCCGCACGTGGCCTTCTTCGATCAGCGTATAGGCGCTGGCGAACAGGAACAGCGCCGCATACCAGAACCGCACGAGATCGCCCATAAAGGCCTGTTCGTAGGAAAAGATAAAGCGGGCCAGGACGATCTGGAACTCGGCCAGGACAATCAGCAGGGCGAGCCAGGTGAAGCCGAGCGAACGGCTGAACCAGGCGATGACAAGCGAGAGCCCGATCAGGGGATAATGGATATACGTGCCCCGGTAGATCGCGCGCCCGAGCTGGGTCGACAGGCTTTCACCGAGCAGGGCCGTGAGCGAGTCTTCTACCCGCAGGAACGAGATGATCATATCCGCCAGTCCGACCAGCAGCACGGCCCAAAAGGCGGCGCGGGCGATATAGGCGGCAATGGATATCAGCATGTCCGCGTCGTTCATCATTGTCCGCCCGGTGCGGCGGAGTGTCATGCCGATCACGATCAGGATGGCCAGCGCGTAGGAAGCAAGTTGCAGGAAGCCAAGCGTCACCGCCGATGGCGCGAGCGCCTGCCGCAGGGGTTCCGCGCCGAACCAGCCAAGGTGAGACATCAGGCTGGTCAGCCCCGGCCAGCCCTGCCAGAAAATCAGATAATTGTTCAGTGTAAAGACAAGCGCCACCATACCGGTGGATACCGCGACGATGCGCAGAATATTGCTGACGGAAGAACCGTTGCGTTCAGCGACTGGGGAGACGGATACCATCGGCGTTCGTGGTTTCAGGAAGTCTGATGCCGCGCGTCATTTCCGGGCGGCACGGAAGGCGGAGCATGGATGCCCCGCCTTCACGTCAGTTTCCGGATTGCTATCAGACGCCGAGAACGCGGTTGCGCTGCTGGACGTAGGCCTGGTCCGAAATCTTGGTCCAGGCGCCCAGTTCTTTCCGCGCACCGATAAAGCTGTCATGGATTTTCTTCGCGAGCGGGCTGTGTTGCTGCACGGTTTCGAAAACCTCCTGCGAAGCATCACCGAACGCGTCGTAGATGTCGTCATTGAACCGGCGAAGCTGGACGCCGTTCTCCGTTACCAGCTTGTTCAGCGACGCGCCGTTCTTGGCATTGTATTCGGACATCATGACGTCGTTTTCCATCGACGCTGCCGCCTCGATCAGAAGCTGGTCGGATTTCGTCAGCTTGCCCCACCAGGACGCGTTCATGCCGAGCGACAGCATCGCCGCCGGTTCGTGCATGCCCGGATAGTAGTAGTACTTGGCGGCCTCGTAGAACTTCATGAAGCTGTCGTTCCAGGGACCGACCCATTCCGTGGCATCGATCGCGCCGGAAACAAGGTTTTCATAGATCTGGCCGCCGGGAAGCGAGACCGGGGATGCGCCGAGCTTGGCCATCACGTCGCCGCCGAGGCCGGGAATACGCATCTTGAGGCCTTTGAGGTCGTCAGCCG
>JAYOMI010000120.1:0-10326 GCA_038120765.1 Rhodospirillaceae bacterium | reverse complement strand
GGATAAAATCGGCGCTGCGGCGATAGGCATCGAAGCGCTCGTTTTCGATGACGATGGCCTGAAGCGCGAAGGTGCCGCCGGGGCGAATACTGGCCGCGACGCGTTCGAAATACACGGGCCAGTATTTCTCGCCCACGGCCTCGATCATTTCGACCGACACGGCATGATCCCACTGACCGTCGAGATCGCGGTAATCGCACAACTGAACATCCACTCGGGCGTTCAGGCCCGCAGCATCGACGCGTCTGCGCGCTTCGTCGTGCTGCGCGCGGCTTACCGTGACCGCTGTGATATGGACGTCGCGCTCGCGCGCGGCCTGGACGGCAAACCCGCCCCAGCCGCAGCCGATTTCCAGAATGCGGTCTCCCGGCTGCACACCGGCGAGGTCCATCAGACGGCGGTTCTTGACCGCCTGCGCCTCTTCAAGACCGGTCGCGCCGTCGGCAAACACCGCCGATGAGTAGGTCATCGAAGGATCAAGCCAGAGGGCATAGAAATCGTTGCCGAGATCGTAATGCGCCGCGATGTTTTCCCGCGACCCGTCCTGCGTGTTGGGCCGCAACACATGCCGCATCCGGTCGGCGAATCGCCAGGGCGAGAGCCGGCGGAATGCCATCGGGCGTTTCGGCAGATTACGCGCGGCGAGTTCGATCACCTTGGGAAGGTCGGGAGAATCCCAGTCGCCATCCATGAAGGACTCGCCGAAACCGACCGTCCCGCCGCCAGCAAACCGCCGCAACGCCCGCCAGCGATTGAGCCTGAGCACGGCGGACGGCCCGGGCTCCCGGCCGGAAAGAGTCAGGGTATGCCCATTGGGGAGCGTGATCTCCAGGTTTCCCGCGCGCAGGCGGCGGTGCAATAGCCCGGACCGCGGGGTCTCCTGCGTCAGCCCGCTCACGCCGCATTCTTTCGCGCGGGATGCGGCGGTGTGGAGACGTCTTGGTCAGGCGGTTCGGGCCGGTTGGTATATTTAACGCCACGCAGCATCAGACGGATCGCCTGCCAGTGAATGGCGACAATCACCTTCAGCGACATGAACGGCACCCGCAGAAACTGGCGGATCAGGGCAGCGTCGGTCATTTCCCGGCGTTCGCCGGTCAGCGTGGCGACCAGGAATTCGCCTTCATCGTCGGACTCGCGGATAAGCACGGCGAGTGTCTCGTCCGGGGACGTCGTTCGAATGCGATAGCGGGCATCCATCGCAATCAGCGGAGAGACATGGAATATCTTGTCGAATTCATGATCCGACGGCCCGGAGGGTTCATCGCCCGCCGGCAGCAGATACCCGTGCTGGTCGCCGAAGGTGTTCTTCACCTGGTAGAGCACTGCCCGCAGGTCGCCGTTTGAATCGTGGCAGTACCAGATCGACAGCGGATCGAATCCATAGCCGAGCACCCGCGGCATACAGAGCAGGCGGACGTCGGCGCCGGCATGACCCAACCCGGCCGCGCCGAGCTGTTTATCGATCCACGGCCTGAGCGGGGAGCCGTCGCGCGGTCCGTGATCGCGATCGTGGAACGAAAACAGGTTGAACCTGTTATGGGAAAACAGCCGGCAGCGCGCGGGCGGATCGGCCAACCGGTCGATATCCAGCACGATGTTGAAGACACGATAGACGAATTCATACGCCTTTGGCCGCGACCGCCGGTGCATGACCTCCCCGACATACAGCGACCCCGGCGCGGCGCGGGCGGCGCCGGGATGTGAAGGGCGTGTGTCTGGCATGGTCATCGCTTCGGCTTTAACTCCCGCACGGCATATGCGCATACATCCCGGGCTTGCGTTTTAACGGTGTACGAACGGCGGTTATCCGCGGATGCTGTTCCCGGTCAATCCTGTTCCGCCGCCTTTGGGGGATTGAGGTGCTGGACATAGACCTTGACCGACTCCTGCATTGTGCGGCTCTTGTCCATGGTCTCGCGGCTTTCGGCGGCAAAAGGCGTCGCATTCAGCAGGCGATACATGTCGGCCGCGCCCTTGTGATAATTCGCGGTCACCCCGACCGAGGCATAGGTCTCGGCGATCTGTTCCATCTCGCCGATCCAGCGGCCGGCATCGGCCGGCAGGGCCGACACCCGTCGTTCCATCCGCGCCAGTGCGTCCGGCTGGCTGTTCGCCCATTCGGCTTCCAGCACGTCGCGGATACCGAGCGCCTCAGCCGCAGTATAGGCCGCCGTCAGCAGCGAATCCGTTCCCTTGGTGACCGAGGCGTAGATCATTTTCACGGCGGAGGCGCGACCGATCTCGTCGCCAAGCCGGATGATTTTCTTGCCGTTGCCGTCCAGCGCGTCCATCAAGCCCGCCTTCGGACCGGAGACGTAAATCTTGGTATCCGCTTTCGATTTCAACGGCGCCGAGCCGATGATGCCGCCGTCGATGAATTCGGCGCCGGCATCTGCGATCACGGCTGCAATGCGCTTCGCGGTCGTCGGTGCGATGGCATTCATGTCGGCGAAGGCGGGGGCATTGCCCGTCTTCTTCATTGCCGCCGCAACTTCCGCGGCGATCGCTTCCGCGCGCTCGGGCGGCATGATCGACAGCACGAGATCGGCCTCGCTCACGAGGGTCTCGAGATCCGGCACGTCACGGATACCGGCGCGCTCCGCACGCATTCTGGTCTCGCCGCTCCGTCCGGCAAGAACGGTGATAACGTCTATCCCCTGCCCGATAATCGAGGCGGCAACGCCCTCACCCATGTCTCCCGGACTCAGGAGTGCAACCGTTTTAATCGTCATGACGACCTCCGTTTGTTTTCGGAGCCGAGATTAGCCGGACAGCGCCCGGCGGGCCATCCCTGCCACCGGTTCTGTTCACGCACCGCCATATCGCAGACACAAAAAAGAGCCGGCGTCCCGGGGGCACAGGACGCCGACTCCCTTACTGCGCGCCGCCGACGCGGGTTACGCGTCGCGCAGCGGCAGGGCGACATAACGGTCGTTGCCATTCCGATTCACGAGAACCAGCAATGCTTTCCGTTCGTCGGATTTTGCATTTTCGAGCGCTTTCTCGACGATACGGACAACATCTGCGGGGGCCGCCACTTCCTGCCCGGAGACCCGCCGGATGACGTCGCCCGGACGAAGGCCCTTTTCGGCGGCAATGCCGTTCGGGTCGACGTCGGTCACCAGGACGCCGACCGAGTTTTTGCCCAGGCCAAGCTGGGCACGGGTCCCGTCGTTCAATGCCGCGAGCGTCATACCGAAACGCGGCTTCCCGGCATTATCGGGGCTTACGGCCGCTACCTTGTCTTCTTCCGGCATCGCACCGATGGTCACCGTAAGCCCGCGTTCCTTGCCGCCGCGGATCACCGTCATCTTGGTGTCGCTGCCGGCTGCGATACGGGCGATCAGGCGCGGCAGTTCGCGCATTTTTTCGATACGCTCGCCGTTTACCGCGACAATTACGTCCCCGGGCTGCAGCCCGCCCCGGGCTGCAGGACTGCCGTCGGTCACGCTGGACACAAGGGCCCCTTCGGGTTTTTCCATGCCGAGACCTGCGGCGAGGTCTTTCGTGACGTCCTGGATATTGACGCCCAGCCAGCCGCGCGAGACCAAGCCGTTTTCAATCAACTGGGCGATAACGTTCTTCGCCATGTCGGACGGCACCGCGAAGCCGATACCTGCGCTCACGCCCGTCGGCGAGATGATGGCGGTATTCACGCCGATGACCTCGCCGCGCACGTTGAATGTCGGCCCGCCCGAGTTACCACGGTTGATCGGCGCGTCGATCTGCAGAAAATCGTCATAGGGGCCGGCCCCGATGTCGCGGCCCAGCGCCGAGACGATGCCGGTCGTGGCAGTCTGGCCAAGCCCGAACGGGCTGCCGAGCGCGATGACCCAGTCGCCCACCTTGGCCTTAGCGGAACTGCCGAAGCGGACATACGGGAATTTCTCGTCTGACTGTACCTTCAGCAGTGCGAGGTCGGTTTTGGGATCGCGACCGACAAGTTCGGCCCGAAATACGTCACCATCCTTCAGTACGACCTCGATTTTTTCGGCGTTCGCAACGACATGGTTGTTGGTCACGATATGTCCATCGGCATCGATGAAAAAACCGGAGCCCATACCCATAGCCTTCGGCGCACGGCGGGGCTGGGCCTGGGGTTTGCCGCGTTCGAAATTGAAGCCCTGGCCGAATTCCTCGCCGAAAAACCTTTTGAACGGCTCGGGAATCTCGGGAATGGCGCCGGAATGGCGCTGCGGGGCCGTGCCCGTCACGCGGATCGATACGACCGCGGGCGCGACGCGATCCACAATACCGGAAAAGCTGGACGGCAGGGTGCGGTTCTCCAGCGCGGTTTCCGGAATCGTGATCACGGAGGATGCGGCGAGATTCTTGCTCGACAGCACCCCGCCGGCGGCGCCGAGCGCCGCAACCGCGCCAAGGGCGGCGACGGCGATAGCTGATTTTGCAATTCTGTCTTTGGACATCTGTTTCTCCACATACTGAGGTTTCTCTCGACCCCGAATATGGAGACCGCTGCCTTACGGCGGCCTGTCCGGCGAATTACAAATTTTTAATGTTCGGAAATACGCTGAAACGCAGGGATTTCAGCCCTGCTCGAGCTCGCTGTCCCAGTACAGGAAATCCCGCCAGCTTTCATGCAGGAAGTTCGGCGGGAACGCGCGCCCGTTGCTCTGCAGGCGATGGTTCGTCGGCTCCACCGGCTGCGAGGCGGGGATCATCCCGCAGACCTCCGGCAACCGGTTACCCTTGATCAGGTTGCAGTCAGAGCAGGCAGCAACGACGTTGTCCCAGCTGGTATGGCCGCCGCGCGAGCGCGGGATCACATGATCGAAGGTCAGTTCCGACGTCCCCGGCGTATCGCCGCAATACTGGCAGGCAAACCTGTCCCGCAGGAAAACGTTGAACCGGGTGAAAGCGGGCTTCCGCGACAAAGGCACATATTGTTTGAGCGCTATCACGCTGGGCAGCCGCATCGAACACGTCGGCGAGTGGACCTCGTCGTCGTATTCCGAAACGATATTCACGCGGTCGAGGAAAACCGCCTTGACGGCGTCCTGCCAGGACCAGACGGATAACGGGAAATAGCTGAGCGGCCGAAAATCGGCATTAAGGACCAAAGCGGGGGAATCGCCCCTCATCTGCATGGCCTGTCAGGCCGGAATTCGTGCCTTGAAATGCTCATTACACGCGAAGACTAGCCGGGACCACTGAAGAGGGCAACTCCACAGACGTGAAGATTTTGTGAAATTCTATCCACAGTCTAGTGCATGTAGGGGGACAGCTTCGTTATCCGAGAACTTTGTGAACAAAGGCGAGCCCGAGCCGAATACCTTCTTCGTCGATACCGTGACCGAGACCGGGACGTACATGTGTCTCGATTTCGACGCCGCAATCGCGCAGCGTGGCGGCGGCTGTCTCCATCTCGGAGACCGCCAGCAGCTCGTCCGAATCGCCATGCACCATGATCACCGGCGGCCGGGAACGGATCTCATCCTTGAGCGTCGCAGGCGATTCCATCCGCCCCGAATAGCCGACGATGCCGGCAATGGCTTTTTCGCGGCGCGGCGCCGTAAACAGGGACATCATGGTGCCCTGCGAAAACCCGATCAGGACAAGCTTGTCCTCGGTGAGCCCGTGCAGTGCGAGCTGGCCGGTCACGAAATTGTCGAAAATTTTTCCGGTCGAGCGGATCGCCGCCAGCCGTTCGGCGGGGTCCTGCATCCAGACGTCGTACCACTGAAAACCGAACGGTGCCCCGTCGCAGCGATAGGGCGCATCGGGAGAGATAAAGGCCGCATCCGGCGCCACCTGGCCGAAATACTGCGCCAGCGAAATCAGGTCCTGGCCGTTCGCGCCATAGCCATGGACGAAAATCACCAGCTGTTTGGCCGGACCGCCGGAAGCGGGTGCCACTTCGGGGCCGGAGAGTTCGGGTAGATCGCTCATCTGAAGGTCCACTGTTTATGAAGCGGCAGGATATAGGTCATCTTTGCCCTTTTCCAGTTCGTCGGGGCGCGCTCAGATAATGGTGCCACAGAATACGCGCGGCGACGCTGCGCCAGGGCCGCCATTGTTCGCCGATGTCCATGAGCGCCGCCGGATCCGGACGCGCACCGAGACCCTTTATATCGTGGACCGCGGCCTGAAGGGCGATATCGCCGACGGGCCAGACGTCGGGACGCATCAGGGACATGAGCAAATAAACGTCGGCGGTCCAGAACCCGATCCCCTTTACCTGCATCAGCTGCGCGCGCACGTCATCTTCATCCATCCGCCCCAGCCGGTCCATGCGCAGCGACCGGTCCAGCACGCATTCCGACAAATGGCGGATATATCGGGTCTTCTGGCGGCTGACTCCGGCGGCGCGGAACTCGTCGTCGCCAAGCGTCAGCATCTTTTCAGGTCGAAGGTCGACCGCCGTCGCCGCCAGCCGGTCATACGCCGCCCGCGCCGAGGCGAGCGAAACCTGTTGTTCCAGGATCAGCAGAACCAGCGTCGCGAACCCCCGGGGCCGCCGCCAGATGGGCGGTTTCCCGAATTTCTCGATGACCGCGCCCAGATCGGCGTCCCGGTGTGCTAGTATGGTGAACGCTTTGTTAAACGTCTCAAGGGTAAGTCGGCTGTTCATCGGAATAATCCGGCTACTGGTGGATCGCGCCGCCCTGTCCCAACGACGTGAAATCGATCTCACAGAAATGACAACATGGCAAAAATCAAGACAGCAGCAGAAGTAACACGGTTCGCACCCAGTCCGACCGGCTATCTCCATATCGGCCACGCGTTTTCGGCGCTGACCGCCTATCACGCGCGCGGCAAGGGCGGCGAATTCCACCTGCGGATAGAGGATATCGATCCGGTAAGGTGCAAGGACGAATATACCGACGCGATACTGGAAGACCTGAAATGGCTCGGGCTCGATTGGGAAACGCCGGTACGCAAGCAGTCGGAGCATATGTCGGATTACGAAACGGCGCTGAAAAAACTCGCGCTGAAAGGTCTGCTTTATCCGTGTTTTTGTACCCGGACGGAAATCAAATCAGAGATTTCTCGTTCCGCACACGCGCCGCACGGTCCCGACGGTCCCGTGTATCCGGGCACCTGCAGTAATCTGTCGGACGAAAAACGCGAAGATCGCATCGATGCCGGCGAGGCATTTGTCCGCCGAATCGACATGAAAGGCGCGACCTCGATCGCCGGCCCACTGGCCTGGAAGGATATCGGGATGGGTATGAACAAGGCCCAGCCGGAAAAATTCGGCGATGTGGTCCTGGCGCGGAAGGACGTGCCGACCAGCTATCATCTGGCGGTCACGGTCGACGACTACCTGCAGGGTATCACGCTCGTGACCCGCGGCGCCGACCTTGCGCCGTCGACGGATATCCATCGCCTGTTGCAGGGGCTGCTGAGCTATACCCCGCCCGCCTATCATCATCACCGCCTGATAAAGGATACGACCGGCCGGCGGCTGGCGAAACGCGATCAGGATATGAGCATCCGCGCACTGCGCGAATCCGGCTATACGGCGGAAGAAGTTATCGCGATGTCGGGGTTCGAAGGCTGATCCGCTTTTCCGCTTCTGCAGGCGAACTGTCGCATCCCCTACACAGGAGAAATTCTGTTACATACCTCAGATAAACAGAAGTGACGTCGCGGCCGTTGCGGCCGTGACAAGTTGAACAGAGCAGATGGAACAGACCATGGCGGACGAGGTCTCCGGCACGATCGAAAAAGCACTGGCGATCAATCTCGATCCCCTGAAATACGGCACGATCGTGGAAATCGGCGCGGGCCAGGAAGTTGCCCGCTGGTTCTTCCAGGCCGGCGCCGCCGCCGGCACGGTGGCAAAGACCATGTCGGCCTACGACATGAAGTTCAGCGACGAGATCTACGGCGAATCCACAGATCGGCGCTATGTCTCCCGCCCCCGGCTGGAACGCATGCTGGAACGGGAATTCGACCTGCTGGTATCCCGTGTCAGGGATCACCGCCCCCCGGATTCGACCTTCTTCACCTTCGCCAACACCGTCGCGGCGCAGGGTTTCAAGAAACGGGACGAATGCCACGGGTGGATGGGCGTCCGTTTCCAGATCGATCCCACCCTGCCGCCCGAAGACATCATCCTGCATGTGAGGATGTTCGACGATACGAACGTCGAACAGCAGGACGCTCTCGGTATTCTCGGTGTGAACCTGATCCACGGCGCGTATTTCCACGCCCACGAACCGGAACGCCTGTTGAAGGGCCTGACCGACAATCTGAAATGGGGCCGGGTAGAGGTCGACCTGATCGAGTTCCGCGGGCCGACCCTGGGCAAAATCGACAACCGGCTGATGGCGCTGGAACTGGTGAAGGCAAGTCTGACGCCGGCAGTCCTGTTCGATCCCTCCGGGCGGGTCGCTATTCCATCGGAAGCGCTGTACAAGCGCAGCGTGCTCGGCATGCGCGGCGACTTTCGTCCCGTCGTCGGCGAAGGCATGAAGCGGTTCGACCATGCCCGCAACCTGTTCGCGGAGAAATGCGCGGCCGGCAAACCGGCCATCCTGATGGCGGAAATGACCATGTCCGCCATCGTCAATGAAGACGGGATCGATACGGCGGATTTCCTCGAACGGGTCAACGCGTTGACCGGTCTCGGCTTTCACGTGCTGATATCCGAATTTTTCCGCTATTTCCGCGTCCGCCAGTATCTCGCGCGGCACAGCCAGGAACCGGTCGCCTTCGTGCTCGGCGTCGACGGGTTCTCGCGGATCATGCACGAGAAATTCTACGAAGGACTGGAAGGCGGCATCATGGAAGGTCTGGGACGACTGTTCCCCGCCGGGACCACCGCCTATATCTATCCGGAACGCGTGGAAGACGTTCTGATCACGCTGGACGACATGCCGATCGCCGACCACCTGCGGCCGCTGGTGACATACCTCCGTGAACGCGGCCAGGTCGTCGCAGTGGACGAATTCGAATAATCCGGCGGATCGATCAGAGGACGCGCCCACCAGAGTTTCCTGACCCGCCTAGGCGGCCACAGCGATGCTCCGCAGGCCGCTGATCACCTCATCAAGTTGCGGCTCCAGCGCGGCCGGGGCCATGACCAGATAGACGGAACGCCGGAAAGACGGCGCGCCGGAAATGGCGAACAGACGCTTTTCATCGATCAGTCCGCGCACCATACGGTGCGGAAAATATCCGGCACCGCCCTGACGCAGGATGAATTCAAGCGCCACGGTCCCGACGCCAAAATGGACGGCCGGCGTTTCCATATCCGGCCACGCCAGGCCATGTTCGACACGATATTCCGGACCCCAGTCGACAAACACGTAGTCGCTCTGCCACGTATCCGCAGCCAGTTTGCCGCGCTTTATGCGCCGGGTGCTCACAAGCACGATGTTTTCGTCAAACAGTTTTTCGATCTTCAGTCCGGGAACAATCTGGGGCGTATAGATCACCGCAAGATCGAGCAGGCCGTCGGCAATCTGTCGCATCAGGCTCTCGTTCGAGCCGATTTCGGCCCGTACGGCAAGATCCGGATGGTGCTCGCGAAGCCAGCATACCCAGCTGACCATAATATCGTCCCAGTGACTGATCTGGGCGCCGATATTCAGACGCGCCGAATACGCTTCCGGCAAAGCCAGTTCCTGCCGTGCCTGCCCCCAGACCTGGACCATCCTGCGCGCGTGACGGGTGAACTGGTTTCCGGCGGGGGTAAGAAATACGCCCGCTTTGCTCCGATCGAACAGACGGCATCCCAGGCGGTCTTCAAGCGTCCTGATACGCGCGCTCACTGTGGACTGGGTGACGAACAGCCGCTCTGCCGCGTGGCTGAAACTGGCGGTTTCCATGACCGCGACAAAGGTTCTCGCATGCTCGACATCCATTTGGCATCACCCGTCCTGAACTGCGGGGACCGGCCCGCAGGTGCTTTTATATCGGAGTTTTCGATGGGAACGAATTATTATATTCGTTTGTAAGATTTCATGGACTCCATCATCTTAACAGCGTCGGAAGAATGATCTCCGACATGATGGAGATACAGATGCTTAAAAAAGGATCGAAGCCTTCCCAGAAAGCTTCCGCGGCCAAACCGGCCGCGAAATCTGGCGCAGGAACCCCCGCAAAAGCGGCCGGACCCATCGCGAAGAAAAAACGCTGACCCCCTCTGACATGAAAGTCATTACGATGAGCAAGATTTTCGCCTATCCCCTCGTTGCACTCGTCCTCGCGTTCGCAGCCCCGTCCATGACCTCCATCGCCTATGCACAGTCCTCGGACCCCCAGACCGAAGACCAGAAGCCGGCGCCGGACTCCGGAACGGAAATGCCGTCGGAGAACTGATCCGACGTTCGCGTTCGGCAAGCCGTCATT
>JAYOMI010000119.1:0-10378 GCA_038120765.1 Rhodospirillaceae bacterium | reverse complement strand
CGTGTCCAGCGGATCGGGGTCGAGTATCCTGCCCGCCATCGCCCCGGCCCAGTCGAGCCCGGCGCGCAGGCGCACGACCTCGCCGATCACGACCATCGCCGGCGGCTCCATGGCCTGCGCGGCGACATCCTCGACGCAGGCGCCGAGGGTCGTCTCGAGAACGCGCTCATCCGGCTGGGTCGCGCGGGAGACAACCGCGACGGGCTCGTCGCCGCGCCTTCCGCCGGCCATCAGCCGGGCGCGGATAGTGCCGAGATGCTTGATCGCCATGTAGATCACCAGAACCGGGGAACCGGCGGCGAGCGCGGGCCAGTCGAGCCCGTCCGGGATATCGCCGGAGGCGCCATGCCCGGTCACGAAGGTGACGGCGGAATTGGTTTCGCGGTGGGTCAGCGGAATGCCCGCATGGGCGAGCCCGCCGACGCCGGCGGAAATACCGGGGATCACCCGGAACGGGATACCGGCGGCGACCAGCGCCAGCGCTTCCTCGCCGCCGCGCCCGAAAACAAACGGATCGCCGCCCTTGAGGCGCAGCACCCGCCTGCCGTCGCGCGCGAACTTCACCAGCCGGGCCGAGATATCATGCTGCTTCGGCGACGGCTTGCCGCCGCGCTTGCCGGCATAGACGATTTCGCAATCGGGACCGGCCAGGGTCAGCGTGCACTCATCGACCAGCGCATCGTGCACGATCACATCCGCCTGGCGCAGCCCGTTCAGGGCATGCAGCGTCAACAGACCGGGATCGCCGGGGCCTGCGCCCGCCAGCCAGACCCATCCGGGTTGCAGTTCGGGCATATCGAATGTGAGCCGTTCCATGGAGAGTATTTACCACATATAACGGTCGGATGGCACGCAAGCCCGAGGGAGAATTACGGCGCGGATGGACCACCGGCGCCTGCGCGACGGCGGCGGCCAAGGCCGCCTATACCGCGCTGCTGACCGGCGCCTTCCCCGATCCGGTGCAGATCACCCTGCCCAAGGGCGAAACCCCGTCATTTGCCCTGGCGCGCGAAGGAAAAACCGTAAACGGGGCGTTTGCCACCATTATCAAGGATGCCGGGGACGATCCGGACGTCACCCACGGCGCGCTGATCCGGGTCGATATCGAGGAAGCCGCTGCGGGGGCCGGCGTGGTTTTCGTCGCCGGGGACGGCGTCGGCACGGTGACCCGCGAAGGCCTGCCGCTGCCGGTCGGCGAACCGGCGATCAACCCGGTGCCGCGCAGCATGATCCGCGACGCCATCGCCGAGACCGCCGCGGCCCATGGTGCCTCCGGCGATGTGACGGTGACCGTGTCGGTCGAGGACGGCGCGGCGCTGGCGGAAAAAACCTGGAACCCGCGCCTCGGCATTCTCGGCGGGATTTCCATTCTGGGGACGACCGGTATCGTCGTTCCCTATTCCTGCGCGGCGTGGATCGAATCGATCCATCGCGGCATCGATGTGGCCCGAGCGGCCTCGCTGCCGCTGATCGCCGGGTGTACCGGCAAGACATCCGAGGAAGAAACCCAGGCACTGCTGGGCCTGCCCGACCATGCGATGATCGACATGGGCGATTTCGCGGGCGGCATGCTGAAATACCTGCGCGCCCATCCCGTGCCCCGCGTCGTGATCGGCGGCGGGTTCGCCAAGATCAGCAAGCTTGCCGAGGGGAATCTCGATCTTCATTCGGGACGCAGCCAGGTCGACCTGACCTGGATGGGAGACGTCGCCCATGATCTCGGGGCATCGGTCGAAACCACCGCGGCAATCGAAGGCGCGAACACGGCGGCCGAAGCCCTGTCCATCGCCGACGCGGCGGGGATCGCCCTTGCCCCCGAGATTGCCCGGCGCGCGCAGGGCGTCGCCCGCTATACCGTCGCCGGGGCGGCGATCGAAATCGATGTGTTCGTCTATGACCGCGCAGGCAACCTCGTCGGGCGCTCCGATGGCTAGGCGTCCCCGTATCCTGATCCTCGGCGGGACGGGAGAAGCCACAGCATTGACGGCCGAGACGGCGGCGCGGTTCGCGATCGTCTATTCGCTGGCAGGCCGCACCCGGAACCCGTCCCTGCCGGACGGCGTGACCGTCCGCAGCGGCGGGTTCGGCGGCGCCGACGCGCTGGCCGCGTGGCTCGGCGAGAACGATATCGCCGCCGTCATCGACGCGACCCATCCCTTCGCCGACCGGATGACCGCCCAGGCGGTGCAGACCTGCGACCGCGCCGGTATACCGCGGCTGAAACTTCTGCGCGCCGCCTGGGAACGGACGGCGGGGGACGACTGGCGCCGTGTGCCGGATATCCCGGCGGCGGCGGCGCTGGTGCCGAAGCTGGGCAGGCGCGCGTTCCTGTCGGTCGGCCGGCAGGACCTCGCGGCGTTTGCCGGGGTGGAGAACGTCCGGCAGATTGTTCGCTCCATCGACCCGCCGGACGATGCCGACCGTCATCCGGACGCCGTCTACATCGCGGGACGGGGCCCGTTCACGACCGCCCAGGAATCCGCCCTGCTGCGGGACCACGATATCGATGTGCTAGTGAGCCGGAACGCCGGCGGGGCAGCGACCTATCCGAAAATCGCGGCCGCCCGGGCAGCCGGTATTCCCGTCATCATGATCGACCGCCCCTCCCCGCCGCCGCCGCCGATCGTCTCCGACGTGATGGCGGCGGTCGCCTGGCTGGACCGGCTGAAGCTCTAGATTTTTCCCCCACCCTTGCGGCGCGGGCGCAGGACATGCACGTGATCGGCGTCATACAGCGCCGAATCCGTGAACCCTTCCGGGGCCAGCACCTGGCCGACCAGGATAAGCGCGGTGCGGGTGATTTTCGCCGCGCCGACCTTCTGGCGGATATCGCTCAGCGTGCCTTCCACCACCTGCTGGTCGGGCCAGCTTGCGCGGTAGACGACGGCAACCGGGCAATCCGCGCCGTAATGGGGGATCAGCGTCTCGCACACGTGTTTCAGGTTTCGTACCGATAGGTGGATCGCCAGCGTCGCACCCGATTTGCCGAGCGTGTCGAGATCCTCGGCATTGGGCATGGCGGATGCCTTCATCGCGGTGCGTGTCAGGATCACGGTCTGGGAGACATCCGGCAGGGTGAGTTCGCGCCGCAGCAGGGCGGCGGCGGCGGCATAGGCGGGCACGCCGGGCACGATCTCGAAGGCGATCCCGAGCGCATCCAGCCGGCGAATCTGTTCGCCGATGGCGCCATACAGGGACGGATCGCCAGAATGGACCCGCGCGACGTCGTGGCCCGCCGCATGGGCCTTTTCCATCTCGGCGATGATCTCGTCGAGGGTCATCGGTGCGGTGTCGATGACGACGGCGCCTTCCGGCGCATGGGCGACCACGGCTTCCGGCACCAGCGAGCCCGCATAGAGACAGACCGGACAGCGCGCGATCACGTCGCGCCCGCGAATGGTGAGCAGGTCGGGATCCCCCGGGCCTGCGCCGATAAACCAGACTGTCATCCCGTCCCCTTCATGTCGTCGTTTTGCGTTCCGGCCTGTTTGCCGGCATAGCCGCGCGGCGTGTAGACCCAGTGGCGCCCGTCGCCGCGGGCGACCGTGCGGCTCTCGGACGAGCCGACCAGCACCACGGTCAGCATGTCGACATCGGCGGGATCGAGCGTGCCCAGCGTGACGACGCGCACCTGTTCGCCGTCGCGCCCCAGATTGCGGGCCAGCACGACAGGGGTTGTCTCCGGCCTGCCCGTCAGCAGGATTTCCCGCGCCCTGCCGAGCTGCCAGGTGCGGCGGCGCGATACCGGATTGTAGAACGCGACGACGAAATCGCCGGCGGCGGCCGCGTGCAGCCGGCGTTCTATGGCCTCCCACGGGGTCAGCAGGTCGGACAGCGATATGGTGCAGAAATCATGCCCCAAAGGCGCGCCGGACCGTGCCGCCGCCGCCTGCAGCGCCGAAATACCGGGACAGACCTGAATGGCGACCCTGCCCCAGTCGGCCCGCCCGCCGGTTTCCAGCAATTCGAAGGCAAGCGTCGCCATGGCGTAGATGCCGGGATCGCCGGACGAAACCAGCGCGACCGTCCTGCCGGTCGCCGCCAGTTCTAGGGCTGCGCGGACCCGGTCGGTCTCTTCGCCCAGCGGAAAGTCGTGGCGGGTCTTGCCCGCCGCCCGGTCCGCCAGAATATCGAGATACAGCGTGTAGCCGACCAGATCGGTTGCCTGCGCGACGGCATCCTCGGCCTCCGCCGTCATCCAGCCGTCGCTGCCCGGACCGGTGCCGACGATCAGCAGGCGGCCCCGGCCCTGTCCGGGGTCATCGGCGATGGGACCGGGCGCGACCGCGATGGCACAGGTCGCGCGGGCGGATTTCTGTTTTTCCACCGCGAGGTCGGCATCCGCCCCGGCGGCGGCAAGGGCCGCGCCCTCCGACACGCCATGACAGCCCACTTCGCGGAAGACGACGTCGGACGGATTTTTCAGGCGCGGCGTCTCCGCCTCCAGCGTGGCGGCGTCGAAAAACCGCGCATTGACACCGAGCATGGCGGCGGCGGCATGGACCGCAGGCTCATCCGCTTTGAGGTCCAGCGAATAAAGTCCGGCAACCGATTCCGGCGCGATATCGCCCGCATCGAGCGCCGCACGCACCAGCGCGATCAGTTCCGCCGGGTCCGTGCCCCGCTCGCAGCCGACGCCGACGGCAACGTTTCTTGGATGATAGACGAGATGACGGGCATCGCCGATGACGCGATGCGGCGTCGCGCTGATCCGGAGGGTGCCGCCCAGATCGCGGGGAATATCGGAACCTGCCAGAAAGGGCGGCAGCGCGGCCTGCGCGCCGACGGTCTCCCCTGCCAGCAGGTCGGCGGCGAAGGATTTCACGTCGTCGGGATTGGCAAGCGTCCATCCGGCGGGCGAGCTGTCGAGCGCGACGCCGAAACGCACGTCGCCCGCCGTCGTCACGGCAGCGATCGCGCCCAGCGCCGCGGCGATTTCCTGCGCCAGACCGTTCGCGCCGTGATGCCCGCCGAGCAGCGGCACGACGGCGGAGCCGTCTTCGGCGACCGCGATCACCGGCGGCTCCGCCGTCTTGTCGGACAGGGCGGCGGCCAGCAGGCGGATCAGGATCCCCGCGGCGCAGATACCGATGATCGGCCTTCCGGCATCGAACAGGGCGCGCAGATGGACGCCGGTATCGTCGAACAGGACCTGCGCCGAGTCCACGCGGCGCGCAAGGCCGTGGACCTCCGCCTCCGGCACGACGCCCAGAATCCTGTGCGCAAGGTCGAGCCCGCCGGGGCCGAGAACAACGATCGCGGGCCGCGCCATCGTGCCCATCATTTCCAGACCTCGCCGCGCTTGTGGACAAGGATCATGGAAAAATACGGCGCGTTGCCGTCGCCGACATCGTCGATCGGCAGGATACGCTGTTCGCCCATGGTGGCGCGTTCGATGTAGCGGGCATGGGCGGTGAGGCCGAGATCGTCGATCACGCTGCGGATCCGGTCGAAATGCCGCCCGACCTTGATGATCGCCGCCGCGTCCGCATCGGTCAGGCGCTGTTTCATCGACCCGGTATCGAGCGGCCCCGGGATGACCGTCAGCACGTCGTTCTTCGCGGAAAGCGGCGCGCCGAGTGCGGCGGCGCAGGCGGTCAGCGAGGAGACGCCGGGGACGACCTCCACCGGGTAATCGCCCGCCAGACGTCCGTAGAGATACATGAAGGAGCCGTAGAAAAACGGATCGCCCTCGCAGATGACTGCGACGTCGTCTCCCGCATCCAGCGCGGCGCCGATCTCGGCCGCCGCCCTGTCATAGACGTCGGCGGCGGGGAAACGCGCCGGCAGCAGCGGCATGCGGATGGGAATTTCGCGCTGGGTGCCGGGCAGGTGTCCGGCGACGATTTCGCGCGCGAGGCTCGGTCCTTCCTCGGGGGCGGGCCAAGCCAGTACCGGCACCGACTGCAGAATGCGCAGCGCCTTCAGCGTGATCAGCTCCGGATCGCCCGGCCCGATGCCCACACCGTACAGGGTGCCGGAAATTTTAGCCGCCATCAGGGTTTCACCGCGATCAGCTGGGTGACGGCCATCAGCGGTTTCCACCCGGTAAACGGCCCGACCGGTTCGGCCCGGGACACCGCAATGCGCGTCAGGTCGCCACCGTGATCCGCGCGGAATTCGGACAGCGCGATTTCCCCTTCCAGCGTCACCACATTGGCGACCAGCCGGCCGCGCGACGGCAACGCGTCCCAGCACAGCCCGATCAGGCCGGGGGTGGAGGCGCCGCCGCCGATGAAAATCGCATCCGGCGCGTCGAGACCCGCCAGCACGTCGGTCGCCTGCCCTTCGATCATGCCGAGCCGCGGCACGCCGAGCGCGATGGCGTTGCGCGCGATCAGCCCGATCCGGTCGGCCCGGTTTTCGATTGCGGTCGCCCGGCAGGAGGGGTGGGTGCGCATCCATTCGATGGAAATCGCGCCGCAGCCGGCGCCGATATCCCACAAATGCTGGCCCGGGATCGGGGCGAGCGCGGCCAGCGTCGCCGCGCGGACTTCGCGCTTGGTCATATTGCCGTCGCTGATATAGGCATCGTCCGGCAGGCCGGGAATGCGCGGCAGGACGATCGCATCCGGCCCGGCCACGCAGTCGACGCCGACGGTGTTGAAGGGCGCGATGTTCCTGTGCGGCCAATCGGCCGCCGTGCCTTCCAGCCCGCGCTCCTGCGCACCACCCATGTGTTCAAGCACGTAAATCCTGCTGTCGCCGTAGCCGCGCTCGCACAGGATGTCCGCGACCTGCGCCGGGGTATCGGCGCCGTCCGACAGGATCATCAGCCGGGCGCCGGGCAGGATGAAGGGGACGACCAGCGATGCCGGACGGCCGTGCAGGGTGAGCTGTTCGACATCGGCCAGCGGCCATCCCAGACGGGACGCGGCCAGCGAGAACGCCGACAGGGACGGCACCACATCCATTTCATCGGCATCGAAATACTTCGCGAGGGTAACGCCGATACCGAAGAACATCGGATCGCCCGTCGCCAGGACGCAGACCGGCGTGCAGCGGCGCTCGGCAATCTGCGGCATCAGGTCGGTCAGCGGGCTCGGCCAGGTCAGACGATCGCGCCCGTCTTCGGGCAGCATGGCAAGATGACGCCCGCCGCCGATCAGCGTCTGCGCGCCGTCAACCAGCATCCGCGCGCGCGGGCTCAGACCCTCCAGCCCGTCCTCGCCGATCCCGACGACACTGAGCCAGCGGTCCGTCATGCCTGGTAGCGCCCGGCCAGCGCGTTGACGGCGGCCGCGGCCATGGCACTGCCGCCACGGCGGCCGAGGATGGTCACGTAGGGCACATCGTGGACCCCGTTATCGGCCCCGTCATGCAGGGCGTCCTTCGATTCGGCGGCGCCGACGAAACCGACCGGGAAGCCGAGAATGGCCGCCGGCTTGCGCGTCGGATCCTCGGCGATGATTTCAAGCAGGCGGAACAGGGCCGTCGGCGCATTGCCGATGGCGACGATGCTGCCCGGCAGGAACGGCTTCCACAATTCGACCTGGGCGGCCGACCGCGTCGTGCCCTGTTCCTGTGCCAGCCGGGCGAGGTTCGGCAGGCGGATCATGCTGACGACCTGGTTGCCCGCCGGCAGCCGGGCGGCGATCACCCCGTCGGCGACCATCTGGGCGTCGCAGATCACCGGCGCGCCCGCGGCAAGGGCCGTCCGGGCGGCGGCGGCCACCCCGTCCGACCAGCGGAGATCGCCGACGATTTCCGGCATGCCGCAGGCATGGACCAGCCGGATGACCACATCGGCCATGTCGTCGGGGACGCCGGAAAGATCGGTCTCCGCCCGCACGATCGCAAAGGACTGGCGGTAGATTTCATCGGGGTCGCGCACGTAGTCCATCGAAAATTCAGCCGATCTCTTTTCTCAGGGTCTTCGGGCCGAGCGGATGATCCGCATGGGGATAGGGATTATGGGCGTGGTCGTGCCCGTGATCATGTCCGTGGCCGTCCCCGTGGCTATGGCCGTGGCTGTGGCCATGCCCATGATCGTGGGAATGGTCGTGGTCATGCGCCTTCGCCGGACCCGTGCCGATGCCTTCGACATGGTGATGATGGCTTTCCTGCGCGAGGCCGACCTCGGCCTCGAAACCGAGCACCTGTTCGCGATACTTGCAGAGCTGGCAGTTCATGTTGTTCTCGCCGCGGCGGATCTCGTCGATGCGCTCCATGAAAGTCTCGATCACCATCGGATGGTCGTTCAGGTAGGGCGCCTTGATGAATTCGATATCGGGGTGCCGCGCCGCGACCAGGTCGGTGTAGTCGTAAATGCGCCGCACCAGCACGCCGGTGAACAGGAAATAGGGGAATACGACGATGCGCCTGTAGCCGAGCTTCGCCGCGTGTTCGAGGCCGGGCTCGACCAGCGGAAACGTTACGCCGGAATAGGCGGTTTCGCCCCAGCCGAAGCCGAGACCTTCCCACAACATGCGCATGACCTTCGCCACATTGGAATTCGCATCCGGGTCGGACGCGCCGCGCCCGACGACGACCAGCAGCGTTTCTTCCATCGGCACGTCGCGGCCGGCGGCATCCAGCGCCTCCTCGATACGGTCGGCGGCAGCGCGCAGCATTTTCAGATCGATCGCAAGTTCGCGCCCGTAGCGGATATCGACGCCTTTGTGTCCCGACGCCCAGGTGTTGAGGACGGACGGGATGTCGTTCTTCGCGTGGCCCGCCGCGAACAGCATGCCCGGGACGGCGAGCACGTCGGTGACGCCCTGGTCGGCGAGCTTCGCAAGGCCGTCCTTGATCACCGGGGTCGCGAATTCGAGAAAACCGTATTCGACCGGGATATCGCCCGCCCGTGCGCGGATCGCGATGGACAGTTTCTCGAACTCGGCAACCGCACCTTCGTCGCGGCTGCCATGGCCGCAAACCATGATTCCTGTGGTCAATTTTCTCTCCTTTTCCGGCGGCAATTGATTCCCGACGCGTGACGGGCGATTGTCGCCGGATGATGTTTCAGTGGTACTCCGCGGACGCTGCAGCCGTCCACCCCCTGCTGGTGGTGATGCTGGCCTTCGCCATCGACGTCGCCCTCGGCGACCCGCCAGGGGTTTACGCCCGTATCCCCCACCCGGTTGCCGTCTTCGGCAGCCTGATTGCGTTTTTCGACAAAAAGCTGAACCGCGAACAACGGTCCGACCGGGCGCGGTTCTGGCGCGGCACGCTGACGACGCTGTTCCTGGTCTCGCTGGCTGCCGCCGCCGGGTACGGCATCCAGTGGCTGCTGTCCCAGGTGAAATACGGCTGGATCGCGGGCGCGGCCATCGCCAGCGTGTTCATCGCCTATCGCAGCCTGTTCAACCATGTGCGCGATGTGGCGCGCGCCCTTGCGGTGTCGCTCGCCGACGGGCGCGCCGCGGTGTCCCACATCGTCGGCCGCGATCCGGACTCGCTGGACGAACACGGCGTGTCGCGCGCAGCCATCGAATCGGCGGCGGAGAATTTCTCGGACGGCGTGGTCGCGCCGGTCCTCTGGTTCGCGGTCCTCGGCCTGCCGGGGCTGTTTTTCTGCAAGGCGGTCAACACGCTGGACAGCATGATCGGGCACCATGACAGCACTTACGAGCATTTCGGCAAGTTCGCCGCCCGGCTGGACGATGCCGTGATGGCCGTGCCGGCGCGCATCGCCGGCCTGCTGATCGTGATCACGGCGGCCATCGGCATCGGCACGCGCGGCGGCGCGGCGTGGTCGGCGGTGATCGACGACGCGGAAAAGCACCGCTCGGTCAATGCCGGCTGGCCCGAAGCGGCGATGGCGGGCGCGCTGGGTCTTGCCCTGGCCGGGCCGCGCCAGTACCGGGATTTCATCGTCGACGATGCGTGGATGAACGAAAGCGGGCGCGCCGATGCCACGGCGGAGGATATTCACCGCGCGCTCAGCCTGTACCGCAAGGCAGGCGCCGGGCTGGCGGCGCTGCTGCTGATCGGCATGGCCTTCGCCTGACCGGAGTGCCCCGAAGTTATCCATCGATCATCGCCTCAAGATCGAGATGTTCTTCGAGATGATCGGCCAGCGCCTCCAGCGTCGCGTCGATTCCGGCCTCGTAGGCCATCGCCGCCCGCGCCGCCGGGCGCAGCTGCTGCAGGAAGGCGGTGCGGTAGGAATCCGACGAAAACAGGCCGTGGACGTAACAGCCCGATATCCTGCCGTCCGGCGTCATCGCCCCGTCCGCGCCGGTGGAGAGATCCAGCAGGGGCCGCGCCGTATCGGGGCCGGACGTGACACCCACATGCATCTCGTAGCCTGACACCGGCGCCCCCGTCCGGCACTCCGTGCCGGACACCTCGACCAGTTTCTTGGCCGCGGTCAGCGTGGTCGCGACATCCAGCAGGCCGAGACCCGGCGCTTCCGCCGGCGGTCCCTCGATGC
>JAYOMI010000118.1:0-10685 GCA_038120765.1 Rhodospirillaceae bacterium | reverse complement strand
TGTCTTCGATGAAATCGCCGAGATGGCTGTCTTCCTCGTCGCCGATCGGCGTTTCGAGGGAGATCGGCTCCTTCGCGATTTTCAGCACCTTGCGCACTTTCTCGAGCGGCATGCCGAGGCGTTCGGCCAGTTCTTCCGGCGTCGGCTCGCGGCCGATTTCGTGGAGGATCTGGCGCGACGTGCGCACCAGCTTGTTGATCGTCTCGATCATGTGCACCGGTATACGGATGGTGCGCGCCTGGTCGGCGATGGAGCGCGTGATCGCCTGGCGGATCCACCAGGTCGCATAGGTGGAGAACTTGTAACCGCGGCGGTATTCGAACTTATCGACCGCCTTCATCAGGCCGATATTGCCTTCCTGGATGAGGTCGAGGAACTGCAGGCCGCGATTGGTGTATTTCTTCGCGATCGAGATCACGAGGCGGAGGTTGGCTTCCACCATTTCCTTCTTCGCGCGGCTGGCTTCGCGTTCGCCGCGCTGGACCTCGTTGACGAGACGGCGGAACTCGTCCACCGGCATTTCGATTTCCTCGGAAAGCGCGATCACCTGGTCGCGCACGTCCTTGATGTCGTCCTTGTAGCGCTGGACGAACGGCTTCCAGCCCTTGCCGGACAGGCGGGAAATGCGGTTCAGCCACTTGGTGTCGGTCTCGTTGCCGAGATATTCCTCGAGGAAGCTTTCGCGCGACACCTTGGACTTGGTCGCCATGCGCAGCAGCCGGCCTTCGAGCTGCAGCAGCGTCTTGTTATAGGTGTAAAGCTCCTGCACCAGTTGCTCGATGCGGAAATTGTTCATCCGCACCTGCTTGACGTAGCCGACCAGTTCCACGGTCAGCTTTTCCAGGTTCTTTTCCGACACGGCGCCGAAGCTGCCCTTGCCGGCGAGCGCGTCGGCGCGCTTCTGGCGGAGCTTCGCGACCTTCGGATAGGTGTTGGCGATCTTGTCGAAGTTTTTCAGCGCCTTCGGGGTCAGCGCTTCTTCCATCGCCGACATGGAGACGCTGACGGCGTCATCCTCGTCCTCGTCCTCGTCGGGCTCTCCCTCGGCTTCGCCGGTGGGCGCGCCGGTCGGTTTCGCCGGGCGGATCGGGCCGGAATCGTTCGCCGGCACGTTGTTGTTGGGGTTCGGGTTGTTGGGGTTCACCTTGGGCGGGGCGCCGCCATAGGCCGCGTCAAGGTCGACGACGTCGCGCAGCAGCATTTCCTCGTTCCGCAGGCCTTCGCGCCAGGACAAAAGCGCCCGGAAGGTGAGCGGCGATTCGCAGATGGCCGAGATCATTTTCTCGCGGCCGGCCTCAATGCGCTTGGCGATGGCGATTTCGCCCTCGCGCGAGAGCAGCTCGACCGAGCCCATTTCGCGCAGGTACATGCGCACCGGATCGTCGGTGCGGCCAAGATCCTGGCTGTCGTCATTGGCGGGCTTGGCCTTTTCGACCTCGGTGCCGCCCTCGGCTTCGATGTCCTGGTCGGTATCGGTGTCGCTGTCGTCGTCGGCGTCCTCGTCGCTTTCGACGACGTTGATCCCGAGCTCGGAGAGCTGGGTCATGGTGTCTTCGATCTGCTCGGACGAGACATCGTCCGGCGGCAGCGCCTTGTTCAGGTCGTCATAGGTGACGAAACCGCGTTCCTTGCCGGTCTCCAAAAGCTTCTTGACGGCGGAATCGACGGAATCGATCACCGGGGCGTCGTTGCTCTCGTCGGCCTGCTGCGGTTTGGCTTCAGGCTGCTTTTTGATCTTTGTCGCCATGCGGACTCAGTCCCCCAAAATTACCAAATGGACCCGGCTGTGGCCGCCTGTCCCCGGGAGTTCCCGGACACCGGCGCCGGCGGGCGCGCTCAACATTCTCAACTCAACACTCCTGTTACGCGCCTGTGCTGCGCGCATCGGCTTGTCTCTCCGTATCTCTTCTGCGTCTCTCTTCCGCGTCTCTCTCTTCTGCCGCCCCGCGATCCGGCTAACCGGAGTCCGAAAAAGCGGCTGTCGCGTCACCTCCCCCCTCATCGGGAGCACCCCGGCCCGTTTCGGGCTCTCATCTTATTACGCCCCTTTGGGGCGGTATTTCTGCGCCCCTTTCGGGCGGTAACCCTGCGCCCCTTTGGGGCGGTAACTCTGCTTCAATGGCGGCGCTGGCAGCGGCCTGAAACACGGCTTTTAACGGTCCGGCAATTAACGAACCTTCTACCGGGGTTTCTGCGGGGATTGCTACCGGGCCTGTGTTTCCGTTCCCGGGGATCCGGGTCCATCCATTTTCAGCTTTTCAAATCTTTCCCAGTTCTCGTCCGTCGGTTCGTTCACATACAGTCGCCTTGCATCTTCCAGCTCGGCCCGGCGCGCCGGGGCGAGGTGGCTGGCGAGGACCTGGAGGAAACCCGCCCGGACCGCGTCTTCAGCCGCATCCTGCCGGGCGAACCCGGCATGGACGTATACATCGGAGGCGAGAACGGACTGCAAAATTACGCTGTTTCCCTGGTTAACTAACTGGGTCTTCAGGCCCTCGGAGTCAAGATTTTCCGTGAGGGCGTAGACCTTTAGGATTTCCTGCCGGAGGTTGTCAAGCTTAGGGTTCGAAACGTTAACCATTGCTAAATCCTCGGCGAACATGTCGAGCAGCTCCGGGTGGTTCAGAATCACCGCGAGAAGCACCTGTTCGTGCCGTTTTTTGAGGATATCGGGGCCCGACCGGCCCGCCTGGTCGGGCAGGGACCCGGGGCCGGGGCCGGCGCGGCGGTCTTCCCAGCCCCCGCCGCCCCGGGGGGTCTTGCGCCCGCCGCCGAAACCGCCGCCGCCTGCCCTGCCGCTGCGGTTGAAATTGCCGCCGCCGTAGCCGCCCTGGGTCCGCCCCCCGTAACTGCCCCCGTAACTGCCGCCATAGCCGCCGCCGGCGCTTCTCCCCGCATCGCGGGTCGCATCGATCATGTCGCGCAGTTTCCGGCGGAACAGGGACTGGTACTGGAACTGGACCTTGCGGTCGGCGATGGAGAGCGCGCGGTCCTCGAGGCGTTTTTCCAGCCCGGCGATGCGCTCGGGCGTGTCGAACGCGCGCCCGGCGGTTTCGAGATGCCAGATCACGGAATCGAGCGAGGTGGATTTGGCGATCAGCTCTTCCATCGCCTCCGGCCCCTGGGTGCTCACCAGGCTGTCGGGATCGTCGCCGGGGGGCAGCGTGATGAAGCGGAGGCTGCGTTCGGGGGCAAGCAGCGGCAGGGCGCGCTCGGCGGACCGGGCCTGGGCGCGCTGGCCGGCGGCATCGCCGTCGAAACAGAGATACGGCTCGTCGGCGACCTTCCACAGAAGCGCGAGGTGGCTTTCCGACAGCGCCGTGCCGAGGGGGGCGACCGCCTCTTTGATGCCGTGCTGCGACAGGGCGATGACGTCCATGTAGCCCTCGGTCACGAGGATGCGCTTTTTGTCATGGGCCGCGCGCCGCGCCTGGGCGAGGCCGTAGAGCGTGCGCCGCTTGTCGAACAGGGGCGTGTCCGGCGAATTCAGGTATTTGGGCTCGCCGTCGCCCAGGGTGCGGCCGCCGAAGGCGATGATGCGCCCGCGCGCGTCCGATATGGGGAACAGCACCCGGTCGCGGAAAAAGTCGTAAGGAGGACGGCCGTCATCGGGGATGCGGATCAGGCCGCCTTCGGCGAGCAGGGATTCGGGCATCGCCTCCGACATGATCGCGGTCTTGATCGTGTTGCCGGGCGGCGCGAAGCCGAGGCGGAAGCGGCGGATCGTCTCGTCCGACAGCCCGCGGCCCTTCAGGTAGGCGAGCGCCGTCCTGCCCGCGGGGGAGCGCAGGGTTTTCTCGTAATGGGCGCAGGCGGCTTCCATCACCTCCAGCAGCCCGGCGCGGCGCTGCGCCTGTGCGCGCTCCTCGGGGCTCGATACCGGCACCTCCAGCCCCGCCTCCGCCGCCAGCCGCTCCACCGCCTCCGGAAACGAAATCCCCTCCGCCTGCATCAAATACCCAATCACATCCCCATGGGCACCACAGCCGAAGCAGTGATAGAAGGCCTTATCATTTGAGACGGTAAAGGACGGGCTTTTTTCGTTGTGGAAGGGGCAGAGGCCGGTGTGTTCGCGGCCGCGGAGCTGGAGCTTGACCCGGCGCGAGACGACGTCGGACAGGGTCAGCCTGGCGCGGATCTCGTCTAGGAACTGGGGCGAAAACGCCATGGATGCCTTTCGCAGCGGTTATCGGCGGCAGCGGGACCGGATCAAGTAGCGGGACCGGATCAAGTATAGGACAGCATCGGCCGCCCGCAAAATCCCCCCGCGGGAAATCAGGGAAAATCCCGACCGGCAGTCGCAGCGGCGGCAGACGCCGCCGGGCCTGCTAGCCCGAGAGCTTCGCCTTCAGCATCGCGCTCGCCTTGCCGAAATCCATCTGGCCGGCATAGCGTTCGCGCAGGCTGCCCATCGCCTTGCCCATATCCTTGACCGAGCTCGCCCCGGTCTCCTCGATCACGGCGGCGATCGCCGCCTCGATCTCGGCATTGTCGAGCTGGCGCGGCATGAAGCTCTCGATGACCTTGATTTCCTCGGCCTCGCGCTCGGCAAGCTCCGGCCGGTTGCCCTGCTTGTACATCTCGATCGAATCGTGACGCTGGCGCACCATGGTCTGGAGCACCTGCAGGATCTCCGCATCGCCGATCCCGTCATCCACGCCCTTGGAGCGCGCCGCGATATCGCGGTCCTTGATGGCGGTGAGGATCAGACGCAGGGTCGACACCGCGACCGGGTTCTTGTCCTTCATCGATGACTTGAGCGTTTCGTTGAGCCGTTCTCTGAGCATGGATCTCATCTTGGCTGTTGCGAGGCGGCGGACGTTAACCCAATTCCCCGGCACGCGCAAACCTTCTGAATGGAACTAACCCTTTGAATTTCCAAGACCTTTCAAAATTTCCTTTCGGTTGACGAGTCTCCCGCGATCCCGTATCTAACCGGAGGCCCGCGCGCGGGGACCGTTACGCGCCGGCAACGCCCGCCGCCGGAATCCGTCCCGGAATCCGCCCGACGAAACAGCGCGACGAAACCGCCCGACGGAAACAGCGCGACGAACCCGCGCGACGGAAACAGCTCTATGGGAACCCGCCCGATGGCCGACACAGACACACAGACCCGCACGCCGGCAAGCCCGGCAGACAGCCGGACCCCGCCACCCGGCGCGACCGCGGTGCTGGTCCTCGGCGGCGGCGGGACCGCCGGCCGGGTCATATGGGGCCGCGGCATCGGCGCGACCGGCACGACCACGGGCGAGGTCTGCTTCAACACCTCGCTGACCGGCTATCAGGAAATCCTGACCGACCCGTCCTATGCCGGCCAGATAGTCACCTTCACGTTCCCCCATATCGGCAATGTCGGCGCCAACGCGGAAGACATCGAGACCACCACCCCGGCCGCCCGCGGGCTGATCGTCCGCGCCGACATCACGCACCCGTCGAACTGGCGCGCCGCCCAGCATCTCGACGCGTGGCTGAAATCCAACAACCTGATCGGCCTCGCCGGGGCGGATACGCGCCGCCTGACCCGGCTGATCCGCGACGGCGGCGCGCCGACCGGCGTGATCCATCACGCGCCCGACGGCCGGTGGGACGACACGTTCGATCTAGACGCGCTCGAAGCCGCCGCCGCCGCCTGGCCGGGGCTGGAGGGCATGGACCTCGCCAAAGAGGTCACCTGCCGCCAGACCTATACCTGGGACGAAAGCCTGTGGGCGCTGCACGCAGGCTATGGCAGGCAGGAAAACCCCCGGTTCCACGTGGTCGCGATGGATTTCGGCGCCAAGCGCAACATCCTCCGCGCGCTCGCCTCCGCCGGCTGCAAAGTCACCGTGGTGCCCGCCACGGCGAGCGCCGAAGAGGTGCTGCGCCACAGGCCGGACGGCATTTTCCTGTCCAACGGGCCGGGCGACCCGGCGGCGACCGGCGTATATGCCGTGCCGGTGATAAAGCAGCTGATCAAGTTCGGCCTGCCGATGTTCGGCATCTGCCTCGGCCACCAGCTCCTCGCGCTGGCGCTGGGGGCGACCACGAAAAAGATGCATCTCGGCCACCGCGGCGGCAACCACCCGGTGAAGGACCTCGCGACCGGCAAGGTGGAGATCACCAGCCAGAACCACGGCTTCGTGGTGAACGGCGACGCCCTGCCCGACGGCGTGGAGCCGAGCCACACATCGCTGTTCGACGGCACGCTGGAAGGCATCCGCCTGACCGGCAAGCCGGTCTTTTCGGTGCAGTACCACCCCGAAGCCAGCCCTGGCCCGCAGGACAGCCACTACCTGTTCGCACGGTTCGTGGAGATGATGGAGACGGCGAGTTAGAGACAACAACTCCTGACTCTATTTGGTCCACAATCCCGATTTGGGCCACAATCCCGGTTTTACCGATCTTCTAAAATCATTAATCGATGTTTTCCAAACTGCGCATTTGTGTCATTTATTGGCATGAAAGCAGTTCTCGATACCAAACCCGGATCGGGCTACGACGATAGCGCGGAGAAATATCACTTTCCGTCTCGCTACCTTAAAACTTTACAAGATTGTGTTGGCGATTGGGTTGTTTTCCGGCGGACTAGAGCATCGGGCGGCGATCTATCTTATTTTGCCGTCGGACAGATTGAAGAGATCGTGCCGGACGCACAGAACACCGGTCTGCACTACGCGAAGATTTGCAATTATCTTACCTTCGATTCACCTACACCTTGGAATGACCGCGGCAGATACGCTGAAGGCGCGCTTCGCGAGGTGCAAGAACCATGGCAAGTAGGCGCGCGACTGCGCGGTAACTCGGTCCGCCGGTTAAGGGAAAGTGATTTCAACGAAATAGTGATGCGCGGACTCTCCGGAACCTTTTCAGAAGAAAATGCGATCCAATTGGGGCTCGATCGCGACTCGCTCGATGAAGAATCGAGATCATTGTTGGACGACGCACGATCACTACATGAGCGGCGAGTTTCACAAATCCTGATGAATAGGAAGATACGCGACGCGAGATTTCGGGGTGCTGTGTGTTCTGCCTACGATAACCCCTGCGCGTTTACAGGGCTGCGAATAATAAACGATGGCGGTCGCGCAGAAGTTCAGGCGGCTCATATTCTTCCCGTTAAAGACGGAGGACCTGACATCGGACAAAACGGAATAGCGCTATCGGCAACGGCACACTGGCCCAATCATCGTTACCTCGAAATGCATCGAGAGGCTTTCATTAACGCCTAAATGGCAGCAGAATAGTCGCCCTTCTCCCTAGTCTCCGTATTCTCACATCCCCCAGATAGACTCCCCCCACGCCCCCGCCTAGACTTCCGCCCATAACCGGTTCCTGCGGGGAGTACTTTCATGACCACCGAAACGCTGACATTCACCACCGACGATATCGACTATCTCCGTCACGGCAATGATGCGCTGCGGATGCGGCTGTACCGGCCTGCCGGCGCGGCGTCCGGGGCGGCGGCAGCCGGCGCGCCCCTGCCCGTGGTGGTCGACCTGCACGGCGGGGCGTGGAACAAGAACGACCTCACGTCCTGCGCGCCGCGGGACGAGGTGCTGGCGGCGTCGGGCCTTGCGGTGGCGGCGATCGATTTCCGCCACGGGGCGGAGCGCTATCCCTCCTCCCTCGTCGATATCAACTATGCCATCCGCTGGCTGAAGGGGGAGGCCGGGGAGCTCGGGCTCGACGCGGCGCGGGTCGGGCTGTGCGGCCAGTCGTCGGGCGGCCACCTTGCCATGCTCGCCGCCATGCGCCCGTTTGATGCGCGCTATACCGCCATCCCGCTTTCCGGCAACAGCGGGGTGGATGCCCCCGATATCGATGCAACGGTGCGCTGTGTCGGCGTGCAGTGGGCGGTGATCAACCCGCTGTCGCGCTACCGCCATGCGCTGCGCGAACGCGCGGCGGGCGCGGCGTGGGTGAACGACATCCCCGAAAGCCACGACCGTTACTGGGGCGACGAGGCCGCGATGGAAGAAGGCAACCCGCTGCTGGCGCTGGAGCGCGGCGAGGCGGCGGCCACCCCGCCCGCCTTCTGGATCCAGGGACGGCCCGATATCGTGCACGACTATCACGACCCCGAAAGCGGCGGGGACGCGAACGAGCCCGAACGGTTCGCCGCCGCCTACCGCGCCGCCGGCGGGGCGATCGAAATGCTGTATGTGGACAAGAAGGACGCCTCCACCGCCGCCGGCGCGTATGAGCCACTGGCGCGGTTCTTCCACGCGCATCTCTCGGACTGATGCGGGGGCGGTGAGACGGCGCATGATATGGCGCGTGAGACGGCGGGCGGCCCTGTTTCCCGCGACGCGCATGGTCTAGACTTCCGCGCATCGTCCCATCGCGAAACGCGGAGCGCGCATGACCTCGACCGACACTTCTGCCGGGACATATTCCGGCGCCAATCTCGGCTATTTCAACGCCCGCGCGGCGGCGGAACACGGTGCGCGCACCGCCATTATCGACCTGTCGCGCCCCGCCCCCTTCACCCTCACCCATGCCGCGCTGGACGACCGGATGAACCGGATCGCCGCGGCGCTGCAGGCCCGCGGGCTGACGCCGGGCGACCGGCTGCTGCTGGCGACGGGCAACCGGTTCGAATTCATCGAGGTGTTCTTCGGCGCCATGCGCGCCGGCATCGTGCCGATCCCGCTGAACCACAAGCTCGGCGCGGACACCATCCGCTTCGTGATATCGGATGCCGATGCGCGCGCGGCGATCGTCTCGCCCGAATGCCACGGGGAAATCACGGCGCTGGTCGATGCGGCGACCCTCTCGCCGAAAATATCCACGTCCGATCCGGCTGCGGGCTGGGAAGCCTATGAGGACGTGCTCGCCGCCGCCGATCCGGGTGCGGTCGCGCCGCATACCCCGGCCGCCCGCGAGACCGCGTTCCTGCCCTATACGTCGGGCTCGACCGGGGTGCCGAAGGGCGTGCTGCTGCCCCATGACGGCATGCTGTGGGCGATCCGCGCGGCGCAGGAATACTGGCCCCACGTGCCGGACGACCGCGCCCTGATCGCCGGCCCGCTGTTCCACAAGAACGCCATGCGCGTGTCGGTGAAACCGATGCTGCGGGTCGGCGCGTCGGTGGTCATCCTGCCGCAGTTCGAACCGAAACTGTTCCTGACCGCCCTGGCCGAATACGACTGCTCCCATTCGGGCGGCGTGCCGGCGATGTACCGCATGGCGCTGGCCGAGCGGGACCTGCTTTCCGGTCTGTCGTTCCCGAAACTGAAATGCCTGGAAATGGGCTCCGCCGTGGTCGGCGCGGACCTGATCGCCGCGGTGGAATCCGCGTTCGACACCCCGGTGATCGAGGCCTACGGGCTGACCGAAGGCGGCGGGCCGCTGCGCGAGCCGTCCCCGAAGACGGGCGATCACGGCCCCGTCCCGCGCGGCAGCTGCGGCATCGTCGCGCCAGAGGTGGAGGTCAAAATGATCGGGGCGGACGGCGCGGAGCATCCGTCCGAAGGCGAGCTGTGGGTGCGCTCCCCCGCGGTGCTGAGCGGCTATAACAACCGCCCCGACCTGACGGCGGAGCGCATCGTCGATGGCTTCCTGCGCACGGGCGATATCTTCCGCTGCGACGAAGACGGGCATTTCTTTTTCATGGGCCGCACCGACGACCAGTTTTCCTGCGGCGGCGAAAACATCAACCCGAAAGAGGTCGAACTGCTGCTGGTCCAGCATCCGGACGTGGTCGATGCGGTGGTCGCCCCCATCCCGCACGACGTCAAGGGCCTGGCGCCGGCCGCCCTGATCACGGTGCGCAATGCCCCCGGCCCGGACGAGGCCGCGGTGAAGCAGTTCACCCTGGATCACGGCCCGGCCTACGCCCATCCGCGCCGGGTATTCGTGGTGGACCGGATGCCGTTCAACGGCGCGGGCAAGATCGACCGCGCGCTGGCAAAGGCGGAAATGCTGTCGCGGATCGACGCGGGGGAATAGCCGCCGAGCAGGGTCCCCGCATCAGCCGTCCCGCATCAGGCGTCAGGCGTGGACGAACCAGCAGCGCTGGATCAGCCCGTCGCGCACCTCGTTGATCGCGACGATGTCGAGCACCCGTCCGTCGTCGAACCCCGTCAGCCGTTCGGTGTCCACCACCATGTTGCCCAGCACGCTGCGCGCGACCAGCTCGGCCCGCAGGTTCACGTTCGAAAACCGCGTCCCGTAAAACGCGCGCAGCTCGTCATGCCCGCTGCGCAGCAGGTCGTTGGACGGCAGGTCGCGCATCTCGACGGTCGGCGCGTAGGTCGCGAGAAACGCCTCCATATCCTTTCCGTTATAGGCATCGAATTGGCGCTGGACGACGGTTTCGGGGTCGCTGGTCATATCGGGCATCCTTGTTCGGGGGTGTGAATCGTTGGTGCCCGAGTGTACACGCAATGGCCGTGTCCGGTTCAAGCCGGAGGCGGCTGTGGGTTCAGGTGGCTGTTGCGGCACCCGGAATCCTCCCGAAACGACGACAGCGGGGCGCGCCTCGCCTTGATCGAGGTCAATTCCGGGGCGGCGGCAAGCCCTTATGAGTACCGGACGGGCTCGTTCAGGCACTGCATCGGGCATGCCTTCGCCCGGCGCCGACGATCCATGCCAATGAAAAAGTCGTTATTCGCAAAGAAACCTGTCGCCCAGCTGATTTCGGACGCCGAGACCGGTCCGTCCATGAAAAAGGTGATGGGCGTGTTCGATCTTATCGCCATGTG
>JAYOMI010000117.1:9260-10744 GCA_038120765.1 Rhodospirillaceae bacterium | reverse complement strand
CCTAATCGACCCCGATTCATGCCATTATTCGAGTATGACACTCGCCCTCCCCGTGCGGCTTATCGCTCCGCTTCTTCTTGTATTTTGCGCCCTGTCAGCACGTCCAGCCGCCGGTTTCACCTGCCCGGCCCTGAACGATGACGCAGGTCGCGCGATGGAAGCCTGGCAGGTGCCGGGCATGGCGCTCGGCGTTGTAGCGAACGGTAAAATCGTCCTCAGCCGGACATACGGCGTCCGCGATACAGAGACCCGCCAGCCTGTGACGACCCGCACGGTTTTCGGGACAGGATCGCTCACCAAATCGTTCACCGCCCTCGGTATCGCCATCGCCGCAGGAGAAGGCCGCCTGTCGATCGACCGGCCCGTCCGCCAGCTGCTCGACTATTTCCCCGGCGACGTAACGCTGCGTCATCTGCTGTCGCATACCGCGGGCTGGCCGCGCCACGATGCGCTCTGGTATCTCGACAGTTACGACCGGCAGGAACTCCCGAAACGCCTCGCGCTGCTGCCGCGGTTTGCGACCGGCGGAGACGCGTTTCAGTACAACAATGTCCCCTTCGCGGTGGCCGGTGTCGCGCTATCCGCCGCAACCGGAGAAACATGGGACGACTGGATAGCGGCCAAAATCCTCGACAAAACCGGCATGACGGAGACCGTCACCACGCTTGCCGGGTTCCGGGATACCCGGAACCGCGCCTCACCGTATTTTCCGGCCGCCGAAGGCAGAATATCGCTGCCGCTGCGGGATACCGACCCCGTCGCGCCCGCCGCCGGTCTTTATGCCCCTATCGGTGACATGCTGAAATACACGCAGGCGCTGGCCAGTAACGGTATCGTCGATGGCAGGCGGGTCCTGCCCGCGGCCGCTGTCAACTCGCTGACCACGCGGGAAGCGGGCGCCTATGGGCTTGGCCTCAGACTGTCGTCATGGCACGGCCAGCGCCTCGCCTTTCATCCCGGCTTTATCGACGGCTACGGCGCGCGGCTGTCCCTGCTGCCGGACAGCCGTACGGGCGTCGTCGTGCTCACCAATATGTCGGGCGAAACGCCGGTTGCACGGATACTGTCGCAGCACGCGCTCGATTGCCTGACAGGCGCCCCGCGGACCGACTGGATCGCCCGTTTCGGCGGGGGCCACAAACCACCGACGACGCCGCCCGCGCCCCCCGCTCCGGTCGCCCCCGACCGCCCTGTCGAAACCTATGCCGGCGTATTCGATCATCCGGCATATGGCAGACTGACCTTTTCCGCAGAGCCCGGGTCAGACCGTCTTGTCGGGCAGTTTCACGGACACCGCTTCGCGCTTGAATACACCGGCGGGGATCGGTGGCGCCTCCCCGAAACACACTGGCCGCTTCGCGAAGGTCTTGTCTTCGCCTTCCGGGACCGGAAGGCCGGGCGTTTCGGCACGGTGACATCGCCGCTGGCCGACGGACCGACCTACCGCCATAACGCCGGGCCGCTAACTTTTCGCCAACACATCT
>JAYOMI010000117.1:0-9250 GCA_038120765.1 Rhodospirillaceae bacterium | reverse complement strand
AACACAGCTTGGGTCACGGTCCGGAGAGCCCAAATTAGCGTCAACACCGGAACGGAGCGAGACGTAGTCATGGCGACCACCCAGAACACGATGCCCAAAGCAAAACATGTCCTCAAGGAAGACCGCCCCGCGGTCGCGATCGGGCATGTACAGATCGACACCCATGCCGTTGTCGAGACCATCGATTTTTTCCGATCCATCGGACTGCGTCATATTTTCCGCAACGAGAATTACGGCGTGCTGGAACTGCGCGGCGGCACGCATTTGCTAGTCTCGAAGCGCGACACGCCGGTCGCCAAGGGCACGGACGTGCCGTTCGACATCATGGTCGACAATATCAAAACGGCGCACAGGGATTTCGGCAAAAAGGGTCTGGCCCCCTCCGAGATGACATCCGGGGAGATCCATACATCGTTCTATATAGAGGCGCCGTCCGGTCACAGGCTGAAGATCACCTCGTCCCATGCCGGGAACCGCGCGATCTGATACCGCGTTACTCGACCCGCGCCCGCCCGAAGAAGCGGAGCGCAAAGGCGGCGAAGACGCCGCCGGCCACCCCGACAAGCCATGCCGAGCCCCATGCTACGGGATCGTCGCGCCCGCCGGCGAGGTCGAGCACGATACCGGCGGTTGCCGGCCCCAGCGTCGCCCCGACGAATCCGAGCATGGCATGAACGGCCATTGTCGCGCCGCGCAGGGCGGGATCGGCCGAGGACACGGTGCCGGCCGTCACCGTCCCCGTATCGGCGTAGAGCGCCATGCCGTAGACGATGGCGATGACCGCGACGAGGGTCGGCGGCATCCCGGTCAGTGGTGTCGATGCCAGCAATAGTCCTAGGATCAGGGCAGCAGCATAAATGGCATACAGCACCCGGTTGCGGTTGCGGCGGGCGGCAAGTTCGCCTGCGAACATCGACACCGGGACCCCGCAAAGGGCGACCAGCGTAGCGACCACGACCGGCGTGCCGAACATCGGCGAGCCGGGCTGCTGCAGGACATACCAGCTGAGGAAGGCGACCATCCAGATGCGGTTGGTGAAGCCTTCCCACAGGTGTCCGGCATAGGCGAGGATATAGCCCATCGCCGCGCGGTTCCTGAACACCGGCCTGAAATCAACCAGCAGCCCGCGCCGCACGGACGGATCGGATTTCCCCGTCGGCAGCCACAGGTACGCAATGATCAGCGATGCGGCATTGCCGGTACCCGCCGCGGCAAAAGCCCAGCGCCAGCCGTAGACATCGGCGATGGCCCCGCCGGCGAGGATCGAGATCGCCGTACCGATCCCGAAAACCGAGGTGTAGTAGCTCGAGGCGCGGCTGCGCCAGGGCTCTTCCAGGCTGTCGGCGAGTATCTTGAGCGCCGGCATATAGGCGCCCGCCATCGCGACGCCCGCGAGGAAGCGGAGCAGCATGCCGGACCAGAATCCGTTGGCGAGCACCGCGAAGCCCAGCGACACCGCCGCGCCGAGGACGGTAGCGGCCAGGCAAATCCGCTTGGGCGGCATGCGGTCGGTCAGCGGCACCAGCACCGGCACGGCGACAAGATATCCGGCAAAAAAGATGCCGCCCAGCCAGCCGGCGCGCGAATTGCTCATCCCCCATTCGGCGATCAGCGTCGGCAGCACGGCGGCGACGGTCATGAAGGCCAGCAGGTTCAGGACAAGAAACGTGCAGGAAAGAACAGTAAGGCGGGCGGGACTCATCGCTCATCATGACACAAAAACCGGCAGGGCCAACAGACCGCCGCGAATATTCGCGCTTGCCGGGGCGTTCGCCCGCCCCCGTCCGTTTTCCGGTAATTGCGCAATCGCAACAGCTTGGGCAATATGATGAAAACACCGATGGAGGACACAATTGGCCGAAACCCGTGAGCGCGTGGTCAGCGAAGACGATATCCGTACATTCCATGAAGAGGGCGCGGTATGCCTGCGCGGCATCCTGTCCCGCGAGTGGCTGGATATTCTGGCAGAGGGCTTCGAGCAGGCCGTCGCATCGCCCGGCCCGTTTTCCAAGAGCTACGGCCCGGAAGGCGCGCCCCGCTATTACACCGACCATCGCCTGTTCAACCGGTTCGAACCGTTCCGCAAGTTCCTCTACGAGGGACCGACGGCGCAGGTCGCGGCGGAGATTTTCGACACCGCGCGGCTCGATTTGTACGACGAGCATCTCCTGATCAAGGAGGCGGGCGCGCCGGCGCCGACCTACTGGCACCACGACCTGCCCTATTTCTCGATCGAGGGATATCAGCTGGCGAGCATCTGGTTCGCCCTCGACCCGACGCGCGAGGACACCGGCGCCCTGCGCTTCGCGAAGGGATCGCACAAATGGGGCAAGCTGTATCAGCCGGTCAAGATCGGCGAGAACGTGCCCGTGGAGAGCTTCAACCGGGACGACCTGGTTGCCACGGTGCCGGATATCGACAACAACCCGGACGACTATCCGACGGTGCTGATGGAAACCGATCCGGGCGACATCATCGTCTTCCACGGCCTCACGCTGCATTCGTCGTCGGGCAACAGCAGTACCGAAACCAGCCGCCGAGCCTTGTCCCTGCGCTATGCGGGCGACGATATCCGCTGGAAAAACCGCTCGGAAGCGCCGCTGATCTTCGACAAGTCGCTGAGCGACGGCGACCCGCTCAGCCTGCTCGGCGATCAATGCCCGCAGGTCTGGCCCCGCGCCTGATTATGCTCCCGCCGGCGCTCAGCGCCGGAGCAGCAGCGTCACCAGGAAGACGGCGCTCAACCCGGCGCAGCCGAGAATGACCCAGCCCATGGGCATCGCCGTGCCGTCATGCAGCAGCCCGACGCAGATGCCGGAGATGGCGCCGCAGCCATAGCGCACCGATCCGACGACGGCCGATGCCGTGCCGGCGCTGTGGGGGAAATACTCGAGCGCGCCGGCGGCGGCATTGGCATTGATCAGGTTCAGCGGCAGCGTGAAGAATACGATGCCGAGAATCACGCCCCACAGGCCCCACACGTTCGTTGCGATCAGGACGAACAGCACGATGGCGCCTGCAAGCAGCAGCCAGACGCCGAAGCTGAACATCTGGAATACGCCCCGGGTCACGACCAGTTTGCTGTTCAGCCATCCGCCCCCCATGACGCCGAGGACGTTCAGCGTGAAGATGAAGCCGAGATGCTCCGGCGCGACCCCGTAATATTCGATAAACACGAACGGCGCGCCCGACAGGAACGCGAACAGCGCGCCGAAGGTGATCCCGCCGGCGAGGACGTAGCCGATGGCCTGGCGGTGCGTGAGAACCGCCGCATAGCCCCGCAATACCGGTTTGACCCCGGGCGTGGTGCGCCTTTCCGGCGGCAGGGATTCCCGGATCCCGAACAGAATGACCAGGATCGCCGCGACGCCGAAGATCACGAGAGTCCAGAACACCGCGCGCCAGCCGAACCAGACCAGCACGTAGCCGCCGATCACGGGCGCGATCATCGGCGCGAACAGGATGATGGTCAGCATCAGCGACATGACCTTCGCCATCTGCGCGCCGTCATAGCGGTCGCGGATAATCGCGCGGGACAGGACCGTCCCCGCGCCGCCGCCGATCGCCTGGAAGAAACGGAAGATCGCAAGCGTTTCGGCATCGCCCGCCGTCGCGCACAGGATGGTCATGGCGACGTAGAGGGTAATCCCCGACAACAGGACGTATTTGCGCCCGAACCGGTCCGACAGCGGGCCGTAGGCGAGCTGTCCGAGCGTGAACCCGATCATGTAGCCGCTGAGCGTCAGCTGTATCTGCGCCGCCGTCGCCCCAAGCTCGGCGGCGATCGTCGGGAAGCTCGGCAGGTACATGTCGATCGACAGCGGCGCCAGCGCCGCGACAAGGCCGAGACAGATCACCAGCGGCCAGTGGGAAGCGGGTTTATCGGCCCGGGAAGCGGATGGATCGTTCAAATTCCGAAACTCTGAAGCTGTTGCGACCGCCCTGTGGAAGACAGAAGTGTCATGACATGACCGTCGCCTGTTTGTCTATCTCGGGTTACCCGGATACCACACGATAAGCACGGCTTTATTCCGAAGTTTCACCCGCCTGTCATCCGCCGGACGTGAGCTTTCGCACCGCCCGTTCGGAGCTCTTCTCCAGCCGCGCCACGATATCGCCGAGGACGAGAAAATCGACCCTGTCGAGCGCCGCGAAGAACGCGTCATTGGCGTCCCGGATGGCAGGGCCCGCCTCCGATATCCGCCGGCGGCCCTCCGCCGTCAGGCACAGCAGGACGCCCCGCCCGTCCGACGGGTTCGGGCGCCTTTCGACAAGGCCGAATTCGACCAGGCGGTTCGCCTGCGCGGTCACGAAGGGCCCGCTGACGTTAAGCCGGCGCCCCACGGCGCGCACGCCCGCCTCGTCCTGCATGTGAAGGATGGCCATCAGGATGGCGTATTGCGGCCCGCTCACCCCGATCCCGGCGGCGAGACGGTCGCGGACCTCCTGCATGCGCGCGCCGACGGTGAGCAGGTCGTAGACGGTCGCGCGGAACGTGCGGTCGCTGCCGTCGGGGTCGAGCAATTCGGGCCGCGACGTCGTCGTCACGACGGGCGCGTCGCTCATGCGTCGAGAAACGCGACGTTGCCCTGAAGCGCCGCCTCGACCGGGATGTGCAGCGCCTCATGCACCGAGTTGTACATTTTCCAGAATCCGACCACGCAGGCGAGTTCGACCACCTGCGGCGGGGTCATGACGTCGGCCAGTCGGTCAAGCAGTTCCCGCGGCACATTCGCATGATCGACGGTCGCGGCGCGGGCGTATTCGATGGCCACCTTCTCTGCCGGGTCGTCGGGGGCATAGGCCGGATCGAGCAGTTTCGCGATATCCTCCGGCCTGAAATCCCAGCCCTCGCCCTCGCCGCCCGCCTCTGTCATCAGGGTGTTGGTGTTGTGGGCGACGCAATAGGCGCTCCGGTTGAGATAACTGCAGATCGCCGATATCCGGCGCTTCAGCCCCGCATCCAGATGGCTCGATGGGTCCCGCATGACCGTGTTGTTGAGCTTGATCAGACAGGCCAGCAGTTCGGGGCGGTGCATGTAAAGCTTCAGCGCATTGGGCATGAATCCCATGCGCGCCTCGTAGGCGTCGAGCGGCGCTTTCAGGTTTTCGGGCAGCGCCTCGCGGTCGGCATAGGGGATAAAGGGTTGTTCTTCGCTCATGACAGGTAGTCCTCCAGCTTCACGTTGCCCCAGTTCAGGGGAAACGCCTCGGTAAAGTCGGTCTCGCCGCGATGCGGCTTGACGGTGGCGTCGATGCCGATCTTGCCGACGGTGCGCCACGGCGCGTGGCCGGGGATCAGCTCGCCGGACGGCTCGTAGAGCGAGCCGCGCGTGCCCGGCACGACGAAAATATCCCGCGCCGGATCGACCCGCGTCGCGATGGCGCGGTAGACCGCCTCGGCGCTCGATATATCGGTATCGGGGCTGACGGCGACGACCATCTTGGTGTTGAGCCAGGGCGAGCCCATGGTCTGCATCAGCGCATCGTTGACGAAGCCGGGGCGCGGATAATCGACCTGGATCACGCAGCTGACCGCCGCCCCCCAGGTCGGAAAGCGCACATCGTGGACCTTCAGCCCGATCTCGCTGATCCGGTTGTACAGCACGGCCTCGTGGCAGAGACGCGGCAGCGGCTGGTGGTCGGTATCCGGCACCGTCTGGTGATTGCGGTAGATCGGCTTGCCCGACCGCATGGTGATCGCGGTCAGGTCGATCCGGGGAATTTTCTGTTCCTTCGGCAGGAAATAGCCGGTCGGCGCGTTGACCCCGCCCACAGGATAAGTCTGCGTGACGTCGACCACGCCCTCGACGACGATCTCCGCATGGGCGGGCACGCGCAGGTCGATGGTCTCGCACGGCACCATCTCCACGTCCCGGTCCATGATCGTGCCGACCATTTCCATCTCGCCCCACATGTCCATATGCATGCCGGAGAAATTGGCCATGATCTCGTAGGCCGGATGCACGCCGAAGACGATGGCGATGGGCATCTCTTTCAGTCCCATGTCGCGGTATTTCTGCATGATGATATGGGTGTGCGGCGTGGCGAAGCTCATGAAGCCGTGGCGCGGGCCCACGGGCGTCGTCCCCGCATGGGACGAATTGTAGAACCCGGTTTCGGGATCCTTCACGATGTTCATCGCCGAGATATAGCGCTGGCCTTCCTCGGCCGAATGCACGGGCGCCGGTAGTTTCAGCCAGTCCACATCGTCCCCGGTATAGACCACCTCCTTGACCGGCCCGGTCGCGACGTCGACAAAGCCCCGCGGCGGCTTGCGCAGCCGGTGCGCCAGGGTCGGCAGGTAGTCTTCCTCCGCCACGCCGAGGGCGCGGCACTGCGACCAGCGATGCTTGACCAGGATATCGCAGAGGCGGAAATCCGGATATTCGGTGATGTTCTCGAACAGGATCGGTCCTTCGGACTGGGCCGACAGCGCGCCTATATCGTCGATCGAGACGGGCTTTTCGATCACCGTCAGCAGGTCGGCATTGGTGTCGAGGTATCCGCGCAGATCGCGGTCGAGCGGGCGGTTATGGCCGGAGGCGGGTTGCGGCATGGGTAATCTCCCGGAGGGGTGCATAATAGATAACTAAATTATCTTTCTGATGTTTTTGCCTGTCAATCCCGATCTCGACCCGCGGCGACAATGCGCTATCATTTCCGGTAGAGAAGCCAAGGGGGGAGGCAAACGATGCCGGCAAGTGCAGAGACGATCGCCGCCGAGCGCATGGCGCTTATGCGGGTGATGGATACGCATCCATACAAGATCCCGAGCCGCAAACTGAACGAGAACCTGCTGATCGCGACATGGAATATCGAGCAGTTCTCCAACAGGCACACGAACCGCGCGATCCAGTACATCGCCGATATCTGCGAGCGGTTCGACATCATCGCGCTGCAGGAGGTCAAGACCGACCTGCGGGGGCTGGAACGGCTGCAGCGGATGCTGCCGGGCAATTACCGCATTCTCGTGTCGGACCCGACGGGCAACCACGAACGATTCGCGTTCCTGTACGACAAGCGCTCGGTCTATCCCACCGGAGTCGCCAGCGATATCGGCTTCAACGTGCCGGCGGACAGCCATATGGGCTACCAGCTCCACCGCATGCCCTATTGCGCCTCCTTCCGGGCGGGGCGTTTCGATTTCGTCATCGCGACGGCGCATATCTATTACGGCAGGACAAAGGCCGAACGCGACCAGCGGCGCGAGGAAATCCAGCAGATGGTGGACTTCATCGACCGGCGCACGCGGGTCGGCAAGGGCACGGTCTTCGAACTTTTTCTTCGTCGTCGGCGACCTGAATGTGGAAAAACACGACGATCCGTTTTTCGATGCGCTGGTCTCCCGCGGCTTCCAGATGCCCGACGGGATGAATTCGCTGACGACCAATTTCGGCCGCTCGAAAACCTTCGACAAGATCGCCTGGGTGAACCGCAAGCAGTTCCGCCACACGGGGGAATTCAACGTGGTGCCGTTCTACAAGGCGCTGTTCCAGGACATGAACCCGAAGGGCGGCAACGCCGAGATCAGCGATCACCTGCCGCTCTGGGCGGAATTCGAGATCAACAGCCTGACCCAGGAACTGGACCAGATTCTCAACCCGGGCCATTGAACGCCCCTCCTCCGCCACCGGTGCGGCTCCCTGCCCGTCTGCCCGCCGCCGCCGGCGGCACGGGCGAGCCCCGCGATGCCGGCGGCGGGGCGTCGGTCAGAAAAAACGGAAAACAACCCCATGCACCCGAAGAGCCTCCCCCGGCAGCGCGGCCCGGCGGGCGCAGGGCCCGCTCCATCTCCGTCACGCTTGCTTCCATGTCCCGGATGAAGGCGGTCATCTGCCGCCGCCGGGTGCGGGCGGCAGCGGCCCAGTAGCCGTCCTTCCAGGCGTTCCGGTTGCCCCGCGGCGCCCCCGATCGCCGCCGGTTGCCGCCGCCGCAGCCATGCATGCGGCACCGCGACCGGCCATGGACTGCAGGCGCCCGGCACGCCGTGCCCGCCCGCGTCCGCGCCCCGCAGCGGGGGGCGACAAGCAGCCGCGCCGCATCGGCGCTGACGGTTTTCTCGCCCGTGCTCATCGGCATCTCCTATCCGTAGTGCGACCGGCGCGCCCGGAAAAAGCCCACAACAAAGAACGCCGCGCCCGGTTTTCACCGGACGCAGCGTCAAGGCGCTTCGTTTGCGCGGGATCAGCGTATCACGGAAAAACCGGAATGCGAGTCCGGGGGGTCAGAAAGTCATATGGATTGGTGCGATTTCTGCTCGTCAACAGAAAGCGGTCGCCCCCTGACCGGTTGGGGAAAGGCCGGGTTTGAGCCGGAACGGACATTATATAAAAGAAACGGCGGCCCCGAAGGGCCGCCGTTTTGAACAGCTTGAAGTCGGGTTCAGATAATGCGTTTTCGCCTTCCGAAACACCAAATCGCTATTATGCCTGCGGCAAGGATTGGGGTAGTTGTCGGAGCGGGCTCAGCTTGGGCATCTTCAATCGTCAGCGTGATATTACTCAGGCTTGAATAAATACCCGTGTCGAACATCGGGTCCATCACAACGCCGATCCGCAGATAGTCTCCCCCGGCGAGAATGCCTGACAAAAGAGCAGAGGAAATTGAAAAGACTTCTGATGTCGTGACAGCAGCTGGGCTAAAGGCGGCAATTTCTGTACCAACAACCAGGTAATCGGCAACATTCAGGGCACCGTCCCCGAGCGAGGCGTTTAACCTCAAGGTATGACTGATGTCATCACCAAAACTCACATTATTGACCTGGAGGTCAAAATTCAGGCTGACATTGGAAGTCGCGATAGATTGACCAGAAAGATCAAATTCAATTACGCCGCGGGCATCATTGGGTTGTCCAGGATTATTATGAGCATAAACGAAACCAGCGCTCGCAAAATCCCCGCTGCCATCGATACCGTCGCTCACTAAATCATAAACAGTTCCGATGACCACAGGATTGACGGTAACTGGCGCTGCATACGCAGCGGACGTAACGACCGTCACGGCGCTAAGGATCACGACGGATGCTAGTAGACTTTTCGTCAGCAAATCTCTTCCAATCAACAATGTGTGATGATGAAAGCAAGAATCATGCCAGCGGAGAAAAGTATTTTAAATCAGAAGCCTATGACCGTACTGAGCGGCTCGCATACACCAATTTGTAAAGAAAACCGACAGTTTATTCGACATTTGAAGTGTCCGCTTATGATGCTGTGGACGGCTCCTTCTGAAGGCATCGAGGTGCCAGAAT
>JAYOMI010000116.1:0-10805 GCA_038120765.1 Rhodospirillaceae bacterium | reverse complement strand
GCGATCTGTTCGAACGGGTGGCTGTGCGGGCCGGGCTCCATGCCGGGCTGCATCCAGTTCATCACCAGCAGCGTGTCCTCGCCGCGGAAACCGACGCGCTCGATCCCCTCGCGGACGAATTCCTTTTCCAGTTTGTCCCAGTTCGCGAAGCTTGTTACTTCAACCATATCAATATGTTCCCATATTTAATTCGAGTAAAATATTACTTTAAGACGCGGCGCCGTACCCGCCGCCGCCCGGCGTTTTCAGGACCACCCTGTCGCCCGGTTTCATAACCATCTTGTTGGCCTGGGCGGCGTCCTTGCCGTTGATCAGGAAGTGGCCGGCGGCGCCGTCTCCGGCGCCGTCGAAGCCTTCCGCGCCGATCTTCAGGCGGCTGGGGACCGCGTTGAGCAGCCATTCGTCCTGGGTGCGCAGGTGAAAGGCGATGATTTGTCCGTCGCCGCCGCGGGCCTTGCCTTCGCCCCCAGAGCCGTCGATCAGCTCTTTTTGCGTGAACTGGATCGGCATGGCGGCTTCCAGTACCTCGACGGGCACGGCGGCGACGCCGGTCGGGTAGCAGGTCGCACCCAGGCCGTCCTTGGTGCGCCGCGCACCCATGCCGCCCGAATAATTGAACATGGCGCTGGTGAACGGCTCGCCCGCGTCGTCCTTGCCCTGTACCTGGAACGTCCAGACTGCGCCGGCGCCTTCGGCCAGCACGTCGTCCGGCGCGACCTGGCGCAGCGCTTTCAGGATCGGCATCGGCACGTACATGCCCACCACGTGGCGGGCCGCGACCGGAGAGGGGTACTTCGCATTGACGATACAGCCTTCCGGCGCCGACACCGTGATCGGCGTCAGGCTGCCGTAATTGTTGGGCAGATCGGGATCGAGGGTCGAGCGCAGGGCGAAGGTGGCATAGGCGTGGGTGTAGTTCAGCACCACGTTGACCCCGTGCGGGCTGGCGCCGGACGATCCGGCGAAATCTATATGGACCGAGCCTGCCTCCGCGTCGATGGTCATCGCGCATTTGAGCAGGATTTCCGCGCCGCCCGGAATATCGAACCGGCTTTCGCCGTGATAGGTGCCGCCCTTCAGCTTGCGGATGGACTCCCGCGTCGCCGCTTCGGAGCGTTTGATGATTTCCGCCGACAATTCGTCGATATCGTCCAGGTTATGGCGGTCGCACAGCAGCTGCAGGCGCTCGGCGCCGACCTTGCCGGAAGACACCTGGGCCGCGATATCACCCAGCACCTCGTCCTTGGTGCGCACGTTATGGCGGATGATGTCGAACAGGACCTCGTTCGGCTTGCCCGCCTCGTAGAGCTTGGCGCGCGGGATCCACAGGCCTTCCTCATGCACGTCGCGGGCGCCTGCGCCGACGCCGTAGCCGCCGATATCGGTGTGATGGATGGTCGAGCCGAAATAGGCGATCACGCGGCCCTTGCGGAAGACCGGGGTGATGATCGTGATATCGAAGAAATGCCCGGCGGACAGCCACGGATCGTTGGTGATCAGGATGTCGCCCTCGGTCAGGCTGTCGGTCGGGAATTTCTCGACGAAATGGGCCCCGGCGGCCGCCAGCGTGTTGATATGGCCGGGCGTGCCGGTCACGGCCTGCGCGATCATGCGGCCTTCGCGGTCCAGCAGGGCGCAGGCGAGGTCGCCCGCTTCGCGCACCACGGGGCTGAAGGCGATGCGCTGCAGGGCGCGGGCCTGTTCGCTGGCAGCACTTATCAGGTTGCTCCAGAGGATTTCGAGCTCGATACCGTCCATTGCCATCGTCAGTTTCCTTGTCTCGCAGCGCTACAGCGCGGCTTGTATTTGTTGTCGGGTATTGTCACCCCGGATTTATTCCGGGGTCCAGCCTTTGTTACGGACAGGGCGTTCTGGATCCCGGCGCGGGGCCGGGATGACATCGCGGCGGGGAAGCTGCCTGTCAAAAGAACGGTCATGACGCCCGCGTCGCCGTGATACAGCCGTTTTCGGCCACCGAGGCGGTCCAGCCCGGCAGGATGAAGATCGTCGTTTCGCGTTCCTCGATGATCACCGGTCCCGGCATGGTCTGTCCGGCGGCAAGAGCCGGGCGGTCATAAACGGCGACCGGTTCTTCCGCATCGTTGATAAAGACGGGGCGGTGGGCCTTGGGTGCGCCCGGGCTTGCGGCGAGGTCAGGCAGGCCGTGGCGTTCGACTGCCGGCCCGTTGGCGCTGATCCGCCAGGCGACGACCTCGATCTTCATATTGGGCAGGCGCAGCCCGTACTGGGCCTCGTAGGACGTTTCGAAGGATTCGCGGATGGAATCGATGTCCTGCTTGCCGGTCGGATCGCCGTCGAACTCGATGGTGACCTCGTTCTGCTGGCCCGCATAGCGCATATCCGCCCCGTAGACGTAGTCGATGTCTTCCGGCGCGCAGCCCGCGGTTTGTAGCGCGATTCCGGCCTCGGAGGCCATTTCGCCATAGGTTTTCGCCGCCTGTTCCCAGTCGATCCCGCCGGCGGTACCGCGGGCGAGGTCGAACCGTACCGGCGTGACCAGGGTGCCGAATGCCGACAGCACGCTGGCGAGCGGGGGGTAGATGACGGTCGTGCTCTCCAGCAGTTCCGCCACATGACAGGCATGGACCGGGCCGGCGCCGCCGAAGGCGAGCACCGGCATGCCGCGATAGTCGATGCCGCGGTCGGTGGCGTGGGCCCGGGCGGCGGCGGCCATGGACTCATTCACCACCTGGAAAATGCCGCGCGCCGTCTGCTGCACGGACGTGCCGAGCTTGTCGGCCAGTGGCTTTATCGCGGCTTCAGAGGCCGCTTTGTCGAGCTGCATGTCGCCGCCGAGGAAGTTGTCGGCATCCAGCAGGCCGAGGACCAGGTCGGCATCCGTGACTGCGGGGTTTTCGCCGCCGCGCCCGTAACAGGCGGGGCCGGGCTCCGACCCGGCACTGCGCGGGCCCACTTTCAGCAGGCCGAGTGCGTCGACGGAGGCGAGGGAACCGCCGCCGGCGCCGATTTCGATCATGTCGATCGCCGGGATAATCACCGGCATGCCGCTGCCCGCCTTGAAGCGGTACATGCGGTCGACCTCGAACAGGCCGGTGACGGTCGGCTTGCGGTCCTCGATCAGGCAGGCCTTGGCCGTGGTGCCGCCCATGTCGAAGGACAGCAGCCGGTCGAGGCCCAGCCGTTCGGCGTAGTAACTGGCCACCAGGGCGCCCGCGGCGGGGCCGGATTCCATCATGCGGACGGGGAAGCGGCTGGCGGTCTCGGTGCCCAGCACGCCGCCGTTGCTCATCATGATCAGGGGCCGGCTGGCGAACCCGCGCCTGTTAAGTTCCTGTGAGAGCCTCGTGAGATAAGGCTCTGTAATTGGACGGGTATATGCGTTCAGCGCCGTGGTCGCGGCGCGGGGATATTCGCGGATCTGCGGGGCGACCTCGGACGAGATAGAGACGTAAAGGCCGGGCGCGTGCTCGGTCAGGATATCGCGGATGCGCTGTTCGTTGGCGCCGTTCACATAGGCGTTGAGCAGGCAGATGGCGAGGGCGGCGACGCCCTTGTCCTTCAGCTCCCGAGCGAGGGCGATGATCTGTGCTTCATCGATCCCGTTCGCCACGGTGCCGTCGGCGAGGGTGCGCTCGGTGATGCCCCAGGTGAGGTCACGCGGCACGATCGGGTCGGCATATTCGATCTGAGGGTCGAACATGTCGTAGCGGTGCTCGTCGCGAATATACAGAACGTCCCGAAAACCTTCGGTGACGAACAGGGCGGTGGGCTGGCCGGATCGCGTCAGAACCGCGTTCGTGACCACGGTGGTGGCGTGCACGATGACGTCGTCCACATCTGCTGGCGCGGCCCCCGCCTTGGCCATTGCCGCATCGACGGCGGTAAAGAACCCGTCGAGCAGGTCGCCATAGGTCGTCAGGGTCTTGTCGACCCAGGTCCGCCCGTCTTCGTGTCGCAGCACAATATCCGTGAAGGTGCCGCCGATATCGACGGCGAAGGAGTATCCGCCCATGATTTTATCCGTTTCCGGTTTTTATAGGCGGTGAGTGTAGCAGTTGAACGTATCGGCACAAGCTACATTGTCTTTTTCTGTGTTACATTCGGCTCTTCCCCGACTGGCCTTTTGCGCAGGTGGCGGATAGCATCCGGCAAAGACATCGCAGTGGGAGATATGAAATGGCACGCGTTCAGATGCCGCAATTCGTCAAGATACCGGTCACGGCGGAATGCCCGAACCCGACGCTGTCGGATATCACGGCGGGCAATCACAGCATGATCATCGACGAGCCGGCGTCGCGGCACGGCAATGACGAGGGCATGCTGCCGGTTCAGGCGCTCATGGCATCGCTCGCACGCTGCACCCATGTCGTCGCTAACCAGATTGCGAGCGAGCTCGGGATCGTTTTCCGGGATTCCCATATCGCGATCACCGGCACGTTCGATACGCGCTGCTATACCGGAGAGGCGAAGGTCGATCCGCCGTTTCCGGAAATCGACATGATCATCACCCTCGCGACCGATGCGCAGCTCGACGACTTGAAGGCGCAGCTTCGCTGGCGGTGCCCGGTCGCTGCGACGTTTTCAGGGGCGGGGACTAAGATCAAAGAAGTGTGGAACGTTTCGCCGGCTTGACGCCCGTGATGGGAGAGGAACGGTATTTCGCCCTCATCCCAGGGTAATCGGGACGAGGGCGTTTCCTTATAAGTTCGTGGATTGCTTCCGGATCAGGCGGCGGCAGTCTCGATCCGTTTCTTGAGTTTCTCCAGGATGTTCTGGGGTGAGGATTCGCCGTACGGATCGGAGTCGCAATTGTCCTCGAAACCGGGTTCTTCGAACCAGTGCGTTACCACGCCGTCATCGACAACGGCCGCGTACCGCCAAGAGCGCATGCCGAAGCCGAGATTATCCTTGCAGACGAGCATGCCCATCTTGCGGGTGAATTCGCCGGAACCATCCGGGATCAGGGTGATGTTGTCGATATTCTGGGCTTTGCCCCATGCATTCATCACGAACGCATCGTTGACGGCGATGCAGGCGATATCGTCGATGCCCTCGGCCGTGAAATTGTCAAATAATTTTTCGAAATCGGGTAACTGGTAGGTCGAGCAGGTCGGCGTGAACACGCCCGGCAGGGAGAAAAGGACCACTTTTTTGCCGCTGAAGTCGTCGGCGGTGGTCTTGTCTTCCCATCGGAAGGGGTTGGGGCCGCCGATGGACTCGTCGCGGACGCGGGTTTTGAAGGTAACGTTGGGGATCTTCCTGTCGATCATTTTGCGGTACTCCGTCGGGTAATTGAAAGGTTTTTCTCACGTTATCCCATTGCGGAACAACGATATTCATATAATAATTAGAATTATTCTAATAAAGGTCCGGCCCGGCAATTTCAAGCCCCGATTTCCAAAAAATTTTGGCTAAAAATTTACGCAAATTCAGCTCAAATATAAATCTTCTTATATATTAATAATATAGAATTTTTATATAAATCATAGAAATTATTTATAGTTCTTGTGTTTAAAGACGATCAAATATTAAATGCATATTAAAATATTCATTGCACTATATTCAACGTGATATCGAAAGTCTTATGAAAACGACCTCCTCATGTAGAGGGGGGACAGGGCGCCCTCAGGTAGAGGGGGCAGGCGGATCAGGAAGACCGCATACGCGCAGGGCTTACTTCAGGAAGGAAACGAGATGCGTATACAAATTACCGTTCTGGCGGTTTCGATGATGGCGCTGATGATGATGGGTGCCGTCACCGCGCATGCCGCCTTGGCGCCGAATGATGTGATCGGCCGCTGGAGCGCGCAGCAGGGGTGCCACGGCAAGGGAGATTTCGCCTATATCCGGCGCGGACCCCAGATGCAGCAGGTGGTCAGCGACGGGCAGCGCGAATATCGAACGCCGGTCAATATCCGTATCGAGGATGGCCTCGTTCGGATTCAAATGGACGAGAAGGTCTATACGTTCCGGCTTCCCGCGCGCGGTCGTCTGGAAGCGTTGCAATACACGGATTTACGGACCGGACTGACGGCGGAGTTCTCGCCGCGGACCTGGTTTCGTTGCTCCTGATGGATGAGGAGAGGCCCGTCATGTACGGTCCCAAAGCGCGCAGAGCGGTGTTGTTTCAAAGAGCGGTTCTCAACAGCCGCCGCCGGGACCAGGCCGTTCGGCAGGGACCGGACAGGGCGGTCGACTCACCTGATGAGCGCGATGAGCGCGCCGCAATAGGCGTCAAGGCGCAACAATCGAAGATCAGGGCGGCATACGGAGATTCAGACGCCGCCTGAGATAGAAGTTTCAAGAGGCACCAGAGCGGGACGGGGTTGTCAGGTTCACCGTCCCTACCCCCCTAGTGACGATCCGGAATTCCCCCTCTTTACCCGGGTCGTCCCCTTTTCTTTTGCTGTCCGCTATCCCGCCGCATCCCCGGGTTTCCATTTCTTCCCCGGCTTCGTATTCTCGGCCCACCGATAAAGATCAATGTCGATAAACAATGCGCCACTGAACCGGCCGGATAACAGAAAGCGGAAACATGCAGCGCCTCGATCCTCCCGATCCGTCGACCTATGACGAAGACCAGAAACGCATCGCCGACGCGATTGCCGGCACCCGTGGCTCTATCCGTGGGCCGTTCGGGGTCTGGCTCCACGCGCCGGGGCTCGCGGATCCGGCCCAGGGCGTTGGCGCCTTTATTCGCTACGGCTCTAAAATGCCGGGCAATCTGAGAGAACTCGCGATCTGCACCATCGGCCAGCACTGGCAGGCGAATTACGAATGGTTCGCCCACGCGCCGATCGCAATATCCGAAGGCGTATCGCCCGATGCCATCGCGCTGCTCAAGGCCGGCAAGACGCCCGCGCCGCTGACCGATGACGAACAGCTCGTCTATGAACTGGCGACCGAGATCGTCACGTCGGGCAGGTTGTCGGAAGTATCCTACGGCCGCGGCGTCGACGCGCTCGGCGCTGAACTGATGGTCGAGCTTGTCGGTATCTGCGGCTATTACACGCTGATCTCGTTCACCTTGAACGTGTTCGACGTGCCGGTGCCGGATGGCGAAGAGGTTCCGTTCGGGACGTAGCGCTACTTCCCCTTGAAATTCGGGTCGCGCTTTTCGAAAAACGCGGCCATGCCTTCCTTGTGATCCTCCGACAGCACCAGCACCGATTGCGCCAGCCGTTCGATGTCGCGCCCGGTATGCATGTCCGTGTTGACGCACATATTGACCACGTGTTTCGCCATGCCCATGGCGAAGGGGGAATTCTTCAGCAGGCGCTCCGCGTAGGTATAGACGCGGTCCATGAACTCGTCGTGCTTGTAGACCTGGCTGATCAGGCCGATCCGGCGCGCTTCGGCGGCGTTTATGGGGTCGGCGGTGATGATAAGCTCCTTGGTCTTGGCGAGGCCGACATGATGGATCATCCGGTTGCACGCGCCCGATGCCGGTATCGCGCCAAGCTGGTTCTCGACCAGGCAGAACGTTGCGTTTTCCGAGGCAAGGACGATGTCGCAGCTCAGCGCGAGTTCGACGCCGCCGCCATAGCAGAGGCCGTTGATCGCCGCGATCACCGGGACTTCAAGGGTTTCCAGGTCGTCGAACGCCTGATGGGCCTGGCGGTAGTAGAACCGGAAGGCCGGCGGTTGCAGTTTGTCGCTGCCCAGGACGGTGAGATCGACGCCGGATGAAAACGCGCGCCCTTCGCCGGTGACGACCAGAACCCGGATTTTTTCGTCGAAGGCGCATCGGGCGATGACGTCCTTCCATTCGTCGAACATTTTCCGGCTGAAACTGTTCAGCCGCTCCGGCCGGTGAAGGGTCATCGTCGCGATTCCGTCGTCGCGCACGTCGAACTTGATTTCGGTGTAGTCCATGGCGTCCTCCCGCTGTGTTTCGCGGATCGTATGGGGGGGCAACGCGGCACGCAAGGTGCCCTTGATTTACCGTCACCGGAGTTCCACGATCAGGACAATAATAAACCAGGTGAGGACAGCCGATGTATCAGGCATCACGTATTCTTTCGCGGGCGGTTGAGTCATTTCCGGATCGCCCGGCGCTGATCGACGGCGACGTGAGGCTCACCTATCGCGCCCTTGGCGAGCGGGTGAACCGCCTGGCCAACGCGCTCTGCGGCATGGGACTGGAGCGCGGCGACCGGGTGGCCATTCTCGACTGGAATTCGCACCGCTATGCCGAAGCCTATTACGCCTGCGCCGTCGCCGGGCTGACGTTCCTGCCGCTCAATTCGCGTCTCGCGGCGCCGGAGCTTGAATATATCTTCAATGATTCCGACGCGCGGGCGGTCCTCCTGTCGGCGCCGTTCCTGGACGTGTTTGAGGACGTCCGGTCGAAAGCGCCTTCGCTCGAGTTCTCGATCGGTATGGGACTCGACAACCCGCCCGCTGGCTTTCACGACTATGAAGCCATGCTCGCCGCAGCGTCGCCGGAGGCGGAACCCGCCGATACCGCCATCGACGACATCATCCAGATTTATTACACGTCGGGCACGACGGGCGATCCCAAGGGAGTGTGCCTGACCAACGGGAATGTGTTCTGGTGCGGCGTGGACTGCACGACGACGATGGATTTCCGCCTCGGGTGCGTCTGGCTTCATTCCGCCCCGATGTTTCACCTGGCCGACGCGCTGGCATTCTGGGCCGTGCCGATGGTCGGCGGCGCTCAGGTCTGCGTTCATTTCCAGCCGGATCGCGTGCTGGAACTCATCGAGAAGGAACGGGTCACGATCACCTCGCTGCCGGCAACCCTGATTGCGCTGATCGCAAATCATTCCGACACGTCGAAATACGATCTGTCGAGCCTGACGCAGATCATGTATGGCGGATCGCCCACGCCGCTCGGTGTTCTGCAGAAGGCCGAGAAGATGTTCCCGTCGGATATGTTCATGCATTCCTACGGAATCACCGAAACCACCGGCATCGCCTGTTGTCTGCAGCCTGCCGATCACGACCTTACCCTCGGGCCCGACGGCATTCACCGGGCGGCTTCCTGCGGCGTGCCGTCGCCGCTGATAGACCGCCGCGTTGTCGATGAAAACGACAACGACGTGGCCGTCGGCGAAATCGGCGAGGTGCTATTCGGCGGGCCGAAGATCATGAAGGAATACTGGCGCAAGCCGGAGATCACGGCGGAGACCCTGCGCGGCGGCTGGTATCACACCGGCGATATCGGCTATATCGACGAGACCGGGCATCTCTACCTGGTCGATCGCAAGAAAGACATGATCATCTCCGGGGCCGAAAACGTCTATTCGGTCGAGGTCGAGAACGTGCTGTCCACCCACCCGGCGGTGATGGAAGTGGCCGTGATCGGCATTCCGCACGAGGTTTGGGGAGAACAGGTGCACGCGGTCGTCGTAAGACGCGACGATCATGCCGATACGACCGAAGCCGATATTCTCGACTACTGCCGCGGCAGAATCGCCGGATACAAGATCCCGAAATCGCTCTCCTTCGTTGACGGGCCTCTGCCGACGACCGGCCCCGGAAAAGTGGCCAAACGGCGGTTGCGGGCGCCGTTCTGGGAAGATTCCGCGCGGCAGATTTGATTCCGCACCGATATGCCATAAAGTTCCGATCAACACTGCGAAATGCAGCCTGACGCAAGCCTGTCGGTTGGATTGGACCGATCCGCAGGATTCCGCAGACAGATCTTCGACTGGAGTGAGTTTTTCCGTGATAACGTCCCGCCTCCGGCTCCTGGCTACGGCTGCGCTCGTCGTTTTTTCCCTGCCGGCATCTGCGCAGGTGCCGCCGGATGGTGGCTTTTCAAAGCCTCTGAAATGCACGCTGGATCGCGATTGCTGGATCATCAATCTTCCCGATGCGGAAGGGAGCGATCAGAAAGCGGCGGACAGCCGCTGCGGTTTGCGGACCTATAACGGACACAAGGGGACTGACTTCGCGGTGCGCGACTTTCGCGCGCTCGATAGCGGCGCCGAAGTTGTTGCGGCCGGACCCGGGATTGTTACCGCCGCCCGCGACGGGGCCGACGAGTATTTCAAACAAACCCCGGAGACCCAGAAGCTGATCGGCCGCAAGGCTTGCGGAAACGGGGTGATTATCGAGCATAACGGCGGCTGGGAGAGCCAGTATTGCCATATGCGCAAGGGGTCGATCGCCGTGAAACTGGGCGACCGGGTCACGCGGGGGCAAAAGCTGGGACTGGCGGGGATGTCCGGCCGAACCGAATTTCCCCATGTGCATATCGAATTCCGGGTCGACGGCAAGACAGTCGATCCCTTTACCGGGGCCGAGGTCGGTTCGGGCTGCAATAAGCCACAGCGGCCGCTCTGGGCGGAGAACGCGGGCGTGGCGTATCCGGGTTTCGCCCTTTATGCCGCGGGTTTCTCCGATCAGTCCGTCAATGTCGAATCTGTGTATTCCTCGGCGCGGAGCCCCGTCAGCCTGCCGCGCCATGCCCCAGCCCTGGTTTTGTGGGCCGCCATGTTCGGCGTTCAAGGCGGCGACGTCCTGAAGCTGCGCGTACTGGATCCGACGGGCACGGCTATATCCGTGCGGGAGATCCGGTTCGACCGGTCACAGGCGCGGCGCGTGGAATATACCGGGCGAAAGCTTCCGCCGCAGGGCTGGGCGGAGGGCGGCTGGAAAGGGGAGGCCGTCTTGCAGCGCTTCGTCAATGGCCGTACGGTCTCACGGACGATCGTCGTACCGCTTATCATAAAATAGCCAGGACCGAATTATGCCGGGTATCGAGATACATATCGGCTGCGATATCGGCGGCACGTTCACGGATATCGTGGCCCAGATGGGGGACGGTGCGCTGCATGTTCGCAAGGTGGCAT
>JAYOMI010000115.1:7146-10953 GCA_038120765.1 Rhodospirillaceae bacterium | reverse complement strand
CCGATCCGGACGGTGAAATGCACAGGGCTGGATCTGATGGTGCCCGCGGATTCGGAAATCATCATCGAGGGACTGATCGATACCGAATACCTGGAGCCTGAAGCGCCTTTCGGCGAATCCCACGGCCATATATCGCTCGAAGACTACAACATGATCTTCGAGGTCACGGCGATCACGCGCAAAACCGATGCTGTCCTGTCATCCATCATCAGCCAGGTCACGCCGTCTGAATCGTCCGTTATCAAACGCGTGGCATATGAGCCGATGTTCCTGTCCCACATCCGGGACCACCTCGGCGTCAAAGGGATCAGGCGGGTCTTCATGCATGAGCCGCTGACCAATATCCGGCGTGTGATCTTTTTGCAGATGGCGCCCGGCACGCCGCGTACGGAAGTCTGGAGAGCGCTGTACGGCGCGACGTCGCTGCGGGCCGATTGCGGCAAATACGTGATCGCGGTGAATGAGGATATCGATCCGGATAACGGCGACGCGGTGTTCTGGTCGCTTGGCTACCGTGCGGACCCGGACAAGGATATCGAGATTTTGCGGCACCGGGATGCGGGGCATGGTCCGAAAGGCGCGGACGGCACCCGGCCGGAGGATTCGACGCTCCTGATCGATGCCACGCTCAAGCGGGAAATGCCGCCATTGGCCTTGCCGAAGCGGGAATACATGGAACGTGCAAAGGAACTGTGGGAGGAACTGGGCCTGCCGCCCCTAAATCCTGAAGCGCCCTGGCACGGCTATACGCTGGGCGACTGGACCGACGAATGGGACCGTCTCGCCGAAAAAGCAGCGGCCGGCGAGTATCTTGAAAACGGCAAGCGCAGCGCGCAGCGTCGCAGGGCAGGAATCAAACCGAACACCCATGTCCGGTCCGTACCGGACTGGGACACGGATCAGAACTAGTAAAGGGATTGGAGATGGTGGAAACGACCTTGGAGCAGCGCGGATATACGGACCTGCACGAGCACATCGAGGAACTGCGGGCGAAAGGTCTGCTGGTTGAAATCGACCGGGAGATCAACAAGGATACTGAAATGCACCCGCTGGTGCGCTGGCAGTTCCGCGGCGGTATCGACGAGGAAGACCGCAAGGCGTTTCTGTTCACCAACATCACCGATTCCAAGGGACGCAAATACGATATCCCGGTGCTGGTCGGCGGTCTTGCCGGCAACCAGCAGATCTACCAGCTTGGTATGCGATGTGATCTGAAAGACCTAAAGCAGACATGGATCAACGCGATCAACAATCCGATCGAACCCAACCTGATAGACAGCGCCGATGCGCCTTGCCACGATATCGTGTTCGAAGGGGAAGACCTGCTGAACGGCAACGGTCTGGACGCGATTCCGGTGCCGATCTCGTCTCCGGGATGGGACAACGCGCCGTATTTTTCGTCTTCGCATTTTATCACCAAGGATCCGCATACCGGCGTTCAGAACGCTGGTAACTATCGCGGCATGGTGAAAGCGCCGAACCGCCTCGGGATGAATCCCTCCGTTGAGCTGCGTACCGGCGGATACATGCACTGGATGGAATGGAAAAAGCTCGGCAAGCCGATGCCGGTCGCTGTGGTGATCGGCGCGCCGCCGGTGGTGTCGTTCACGTCCGTGCAGAAGGTGCCGGAATCGCTCGATGAACTGGCGGTGTCCGGCGGTCTTGCCGGGTCTCCGCTGAATGTTACGAAGTGCAAGACCGTCGATCTGATCGTGCCGGCGGAATCCGAGATCGTCATCGAAGGCTTCGTGTCAACCGAACTGCTCGAGCCGGAGGCGCCGTTCGGCGAATCCCACGGCCATGTGAACCTGCAGGAATATAACGCCTATCTCGATATCACCGCGATCACACGGCGGAAAAAAGCGGTGATGACGTCGTGGATCAGCCAGGTGACGCCTTCCGAATCGAGCACGATCAAGCGTCCCGCCTACGAAGCGCGCCAGATCGAACACCTGCGCGACCATCTGGGTATCAAGGGCGTGAAGCATGTCTCGACGCATGAGCCGCTGACATCGCTGCACAAGCTGATCATTGTCGTTGTCGACCGTAATATCCCGCGCACCGAAATCTGGCGGGCGATGTACGGCGTCGCCTCGCTGCGCCAGGCGGAAGGCAAGTGGATCATTGCGGTCAACGAGGATATCGATCCGGACGACACGGATGCCGTGTTCTGGGCGATGTCGTATCGTTGCAAGCCCCATAACGACGTCGAAATTCTCAAGCACAAGCATGAAGGGCACGGGCCGCGGTCGCTGCTCGATTCCGAGGACAGTGCCGTGCTGATCGACGCGACCCTGAAGGAGACCTTTCCGCCCGTTTCGCTGCCCAAGCGCGAATTCATGGAGAAAGCGAAGAAAATCTGGGAGGAACTCGGTTTGCCGAAGCTGAAGCCGAAGGCGCCCTGGTTCGGCTATGATCTCGGCGAATGGAATACCGGCCTCGAAGCGATGGCGCGCCGTGCGATGAAAAGCGAGTACTGGACCACGGGTCAGATCATCGCCCAGCGCCGCCGCGGCGACGTGGATATCAATACCGAGGTACGTACTCTCAACATGGGCAACCCCGGTGCCGGGGACGAGGTCGATGAAAGCCTGACATGGGACAAGCTTGAAGATGCGTCCCAGATCAAGGACAAAGACAAGTAACGCGTCCCTGCAGTGGACACAGAAGCTCTCCCCGCCGGGGAAAAGGAAGAAAGAATGACCGACGACAAAAACTCGCCGCGTAGCTATCCCGACCTGCACGATCACCTCGAAGAACTCGATAAACGCGGGTTGCTGGTCAGGGTGGACCGCGAGATCAACAAGGACACGGAGATGCACCCGCTGGTGCGCTGGCAGTTCCGCGGCGGGATAGAGGAGAAGGATCGCAAGGCGTTCCTGTTCACCAACGTTGTCGATTCAAAGGGACGGAAATTCGATATTCCGGTTGCCGTGGGCGTCCTCGCCGCGAGCCGCGACATCTATCGCACCGGCATCGGGTGCGAACTCGATGAAATCGAGTCCACGTGGAAAAATGCCACTGCGAACCCGATCGACCCTGTGGAAGTAACCGACGCGCCGTGTCAGGAAATTGTCTGGCAGGGCGATGATCTGGACAAAGACGGGCAGGGGCTGGACGGCATCCCCGTGCCGATCTCGACGCCCGGCTGGGACAACGCGCCTTATACGACGCTGTCGCAGTATATCACCAAGGACCCGGACACCGGTGTCCAGAACATGGGCAACTACCGTGGCCAGATCAAGGGCCAGAAGCGCATGGGCATGAACCCGTCGCTTGAACTGCGCCCGGGTATTTACATTCACTGGGAAAAGTACAAGAAGCTCGGTCAGCCCATGCCGGCGGCTGTCGTGCTCGGCGCACCGCCCTCGGTCACGTTCACCTCGGCGATCAAGTTGCCGGAAGATACCGACGAGTTCCGCGTCGCCGGCGCACTTGCCGGCTCGCCCATCAATATCGTGAAAGCCAAAACGGTCGACCTGATGGTTCCGGCGGAGGCCGAAATCGTCATCGAGGGCTATATCAGCACCGAATTCCTGGAGCCCGAAGCGCCTTTCGGCGAATCCCACGGCCATGTGAACCTGCAGGAATACAATGCGTTTATGGACGTCACCTGCATCACGCGGAAGAAGGACGCCATACTCACGTCGATAATCAGCCAGGTGACGCCGTCCGAATCGTCGGTCATCAAGCGCGTCGCCTATGAGCCGATGTTTACCGAACATCTGCGGGATCATCTCGGCATCAAGGGCGTGATCAGGGTCTCGATGCATGAGCCGCTGACCAACATCCGCAAGCTGATCATCG
>JAYOMI010000115.1:437-7136 GCA_038120765.1 Rhodospirillaceae bacterium | reverse complement strand
CTCCACCGAAATCTGGCGTGCGATGTATGGCGCGGCATCCCTCCACCGGGCGGCAGGCAAGTACGTGATCGCGGTCAATGACGATATCGATCCGGATAACGCCGATGCGGTTTTCTGGGCCATGGCTTATCGCGCCAATCCCGCGCTGGATGTTGAAATCCTGAAACACCGGGATTCCGGTCACGGGCCGCGTAGCGGCCGGGCAGGCGGCGAAGACGCCTCCGTCCTGTTCGACGCGACCCTGAAAGAGGATTTCCCGCCGATTTCGCTGCCAAAAAAGGAATTCATGCTCGCAGCCAAGGAAATCTGGGAAGAACTCGGTCTGCCGGAACTCAAACCCCAGGTGCCATGGCACGGCTATTCCCTCGGCGAGTGGGAAGAGGAATTCGACGTGATGGCGAAGCGCGCCGTCGAGAGCGATTACTTCAAGACAGGCGAGATCATCGCCCAGCGCCGCCGCAGCGACCTCAACATGAATACCGAAGTGCGCACGCTGAAGGACGAAGACGACTAGGCCGGCTCTTTGACTCGCCGGCTGCTAAAAAAACGTCGCCTCAGGCGATTGGCGTAGACGTCGGCGTCTGCCAAACTCGTTTGATATAATCCACGGCCATCGAAAACCGCGGTGATATCAAAGGGGAAAACGCCGAGATGCCGAAGAAGACGCTGAAGAACTGCACCGTTGCCGATGCCTATCTTGCCGTCCTCGCGGACCGGGGTATCGACTATCTGTTCGCCAATGCCGGTACAGATTTCGCACCTCTGATCGAGGCGCTGGCAAAGGCGCAGGCGCTTGGCACGCCCATCCCGGAGCCCATCACCTGCCCGCATGAAAATACGGCCCAGCACATGGCGATCGGGCATTACCTCGTTTCCGGCCGTCCGCAGATGACGATGATGCATGTCAATGTCGGCACCGCGAACGGGATGAACGGGTTTCTGAATGCGGCGCGCGGGTATGTGCCCATGCTGTTTACGGCAGGCCGCACGCCCACCAACGAACACACGCTCAAAGGCCATCGCAGCCTCGATATTCACTGGACGCAGGAAATGTACGACCAGGCGGGGATGACCCGCGAGGTCGCCAAGTGGGACTACGAGTTGCGCAATGGCGAGCAGGTCGCCGATATCATTGACCGCGCGCTCTCCATTTCCATGAGCGAGCCGCGGGGACCGGTATACCTGTCGCTGCCGCGCGAAGTGCTGGCGCTGCAGATGGACGAATTCTCGTTCGACTCGCCGAACCGTATTCTGCCGGCATCGCCGCCTTATCCGGACCCGAATACGCTCGACGAGGTGGCGTCGCTCCTGGCAAACGCTGAACGCCCCGTGATGATCACGAACTGGGGCGGACGGAACCCCGGCGTAATGGCGCCCCTGGTCGAACTGGCGGAGACCTACGCCATACCGGTCGTCGAATACCGGAACCGCTTCGTTGCCATGCCGCCACGCCATCCGATGCATGCCGGCTACAATCCGAATCCGTATGTCAAGGATGCCGACGTGATCGTCGTGTTCGATACGGTCGTGCCGTGGCTGCCGTCGCAGGTGACGCCGCCGGATGACTGCAAGGTGATCCATATCGCGGCGGACCCGATGTACACGATGGTGCCTGTGCGCGGTTTCCCGGCGGATATTTCCCTGACCTGTCCGGCGGATATCGGCTTCCGCTGTCTGCTGCCGGTCATGGCAGAGCACGCACATGGCGCGAAGGAGAAGATCGCGATCCGGCGCGACAGGATCACGGCGGCACATGAAGAACTGGAAGAGGGCTGGCGTTCGAAGCTGGAGCGCGAAAAAACGCAGTCTCCGATATCGCCCGCCTATATTTCTCACTGCCTGAATAACCTGCGCGATCCGGACACCATCATGGTCAAGGAATCGCCGCTGATGGGGCAGTATGTCGATATCGACCGGCCCGGCACGCTGCTGAACGCGGGTGCCGCCTCCGGCCTTGGACACGGTATGGGGGTCGCCCTCGGCGCCCAGCTTGCCGCGCCGGACAAACTGGTCATCGGCACGGAAGGCGACGGCGCATACATGTTCAACGTGCCTGTGTCCTGCCACTACGTCGCAGCCGAACAGAATCTGCCAATCCTGTGGGTGGTCTTCAATAATCAGCATTGGCAGGCGGTGCATCGTTCGACCACGGGGCTGGAGCCCGATGGCTACGCTGCCAGGGCCAATCGTCAGCCGTTGACCCATTTCACGGTCGAACAGCATTACGAGAAAGCCGTCGAGGTTTCGGGCGGGGCAGGGTTTCGCGTGACGGAATCCAAGGACCTGATGCCGACGCTGGACAAGGCGCTTGAAGTCGTCACCAGTGAGAAACGCCAGGCCCTCGTCAATGTTGTCTGCGGTCCTGCCTGAGGATCTATGTAAAAGACTGTCGGCGTCCCTTCGGTATCGCCGGGCAGGCGATCGGGATTGTTTCGTTGGCGCTATCGGTAGCCGATAAATCGGAGGCGGGCCGTTTGCGTTGTCTCATGATTTTCGTTAGGAATCTAAGAAAGGGACTGCTTTAGCAGCCAAACCGGAAAAAATACCGGGATCATGCAGGAGGGTTGATAACGTGAGCGAATTCGCCACGTTGCACGAGATCATAAGAGCGGCACACCGGAACCTCTCGCCCGGTGCCTGGGACTACCTGACGGGTGGTGCAGATACCGAAACCGCACTGCTCCGCAATCGTATGGCGCTGGACAGCCTCGCCTTCCGTCCGCGCGTATTGAACGACGTCCGCGAGATAAACCTGACATCGACCGTTCACGGCAGCAAAAGCCGTTTGCCCATCATACTCGCGCCCATGGGGTCTCTGGATGCACTGGATCCCGGCGGGGCGATGGCGGTTGCAAAGGCGGCCGAGGAATTCGGTGTCGTCAGTTATCTGAGTTCGGTTACGCGACCCGGAATCGAGGAAATCGCCGCCGAAACAAAACACGACAAGGTCTTTCAGCTCTATGTGCGCGGCGACCGGGACAGGATCGCGGATATCGTCAACAAGGCGATCGACCTCGGTTACATTCATTTTTGTCTGACCGTCGATGTGGCCCTCTATTCACGGCGCGAACGGGATATCATCAAGCGCTACAAGCCGAGCGGGCGCGCGCGGAACAACGAGGGCTGGGAGTTCCAGGCGGCACTCAACTGGGATCTCGTAAAATGGTTCAAGGACACCTGGGATATCCCGCTGATCGTTAAAGGGATCGCGACGGCCCAGGACGCAGCGCTGTGCGTCAAGCACGGGGTAGAGGTCGTCTATGTGTCGAACCATGGCGGCCGGCAGCTCGACCATGGCCGCGGTACCATCGATATGCTGCCCGAAATCGTCACAGCGGTAGACGGCCGCGCTGAAATCGTGGTCGATGGCGGATTCTGTCGCGGCACCGATATTGTCAAGGCGATCGCGCGCGGTGCCGACGCGGTGGCGATCGGCAAGATACAGGGCCTCGGGCTCGCCGCAGACGGACAGGCCGGCGTCTGCCGGGTGCTGGAATTGCTCGAGATCGAGATGAATACCGTAATGGGGTTGCTCGGGCTGGACAGCCTCGACAAACTCTCCGAAGATTTTCTAGAACCCGCGCAGCCCGTCGTTGCGCCGGGTGTTCTTAGCGCGTTTCCTTTTCTTAATCTGCCTTTGCAGGAGTACTGACAGCATGAACCAGATCGGCAAATTCGACCGTCCAGTGCCGGGCGACAATAAACCCATGGAATGGGTCAGCGATGTATCCGCCGAGATGCTGCGGAAGCTCGGCATTAAATACGTGTCGCTGAATCCCGGTGCCAGCTATCGCGGTTTTCACGATTCGATCGTGAACTATCTGGGTAATGAAGAACCGCAGATGCTGCTCTGCCTGCACGAAGATCATGCGATCTCCATTGCGCACGGCTATTCGAAAGTCGCCGACGAAATGATGGGGGCAATCGTCCATTCGAATGTCGGCCTCATGCATGGGCTGATGGGCATCTTCAATGCCTGGTGCGATCGTGCGCCGATCTTCGTGATGGGGGCGACCGGTCCGGTCGATGCGCCGCTGCGGCGCCCGTGGATCGACTGGATCCACACGGCCAAGGATCAGGGTGCGTTGCTCCGCAACTACGTGAAATACGACGACGAACCCAGGTCTGCCGAAGCGATTGTAGAGACCATGCTGCGGGCGAACATCATGGCGCAGCAGGCTCCGAAAGGGCCGGTCTACGTATGTTTCGATGCGGGACTCCAGGAAACGCCGCTGAAGGAAAACGAAGTCAAGATCCCCGATGTTTCGCGCTTTCAGATGGCCGACCCGCCGCCCGCGTCCGAAGACGCTGTCGCCGCGACGGTGGAGCTTCTTGCGGGCGCGAAGAATGCCGTGCTGATGTTCGGCCGCATGTCGGCGACCATGGAAGGCTGGGAGAACCGTATAAAGCTGGCGGAACTGACCGGCGCGGGCGTTGTGACCGACCTCAAGAGCCGCGCGTCCTTTCCCACAAATCATGCCCTGCATATCGGCGCGCCGTCCAATTGGGTGAGCCCGCTCGGTCAGGAAGAAATGATGAAGGCGGACGTCATCGTGTCGTTCGACTGGATCGATCTCGCCGGGTCTCTCAAACCCCTTACGCCGCGGGGCGGGGTGCCGGGCAAGATCGTCAACTGCACCGTGGATTCATATGTGCATAACGGCTGGAGCGCCGATCATTTCGGTCTGGCGCCGGCCGATATTCCGGTTCTTGCCGACCCGGACGTGTTCGTGAAGCAGCTGCTTGTCGCGCTCGAAGCGAAACTCGGCGGTAAGTCCATGTGGGACGGCGGCGCGAAGCCGAAGGTCGAACCGCCCCCTCAGGAAGACAAGGCGCCGGATGCGAAGATCGCGCCGCGCGATATCGCCTATGCCCTCAAGGAAGCGCGCGGAGAACATAAACTCACCTTGACGCGTGTTCCGCTTGGCTGGGCATCGGAATCATGGGATTTCGAGCATCCGCTGGATTACCTCGGCAACGATGGTGGCGGCGGGCTCGGCTCGACGGCGGGCGGTGCAATCGGCGCGGCGCTTGCGCTGCTGGACACCGATCGTATGGCGGTTGCCATCGTCGGCGACGGCGATTTCATGCAGGGTGGCTCGGCTCTGTGGACGGCGGCCCATTACAAGATCCCCGTCCTGTTTATCATTTCCAACAACCGTTCGAACTTCAACGACGAGGTTCACCAGGAAGCCATGGCGACGCAGCGCAACCGACCGGTCGAGAACCGCTGGATCGGCCAGCGGATCGATGAGCCGGCGCTGGATCTTGCGGGCTATGCGCGTTCGCAGGGACTTCAGGCAGATGGTCCGATCGAAAAGGTCGGCGATCTGGTCGCAGCATTCGAGAAAGGCCTGGCGGCGGTGGCGGCGGGAGAGCCCTATCTGATCGATGTCGTCGTACAGCCGGGATATTCCGCACCGATGGTGACGCGTGCCAGCGGCGAAGCGTCCACCGGCACGGCGAGCTGAGGCGAGGGCACAGAAATGGCCAATATTCTTGAGATCAGAAACGTCTCGAAAACCTATAACGCGGGTGGAGACAATCCGGTCAAGGCGCTGGACGGGGTCAATCTTGATATCGCCGAGGGTGAGTTCGTCTCGATTATCGGCCCGTCCGGTTGTGGAAAATCGACACTGTTCAATATCATCGGCGGACTGATCGGCGATCACGACGGCGAGGTCCTGATCGATGGCCATGAAGTGGATGGCGCGCACAAGGACGTGGGCGTGGTCTTCCAGGAAGAATCGACATTTCCGTGGCGCTCGACATTGGACAATGTCGCTTTCCCGCTCGAAATCGAGGGAATCGACAAGGCTGAGCGGGAAGAAACCGCCCGCAAGTTCATCAAGCTGGTCGGTCTTGAAGGTTTCGAAAATCATTTTCCGGCCCAGCTTTCCGGCGGCATGAAACAGCGGACGGCGGTTGCCCGCACGCTGGCCTATGAGCCGCGGATCATGCTCATGGACGAGCCGTTCGGTGCGCTCGATGAACAGACCCGCATGCTGCTGGGTGACAAGATGCTCGAAATCTGGGCGGCCCTGAACCAGACGATGCTGTTGATCACGCATAACATCACCGAGGCGGTTCAGCTGTCGGATCGGGTGGTCGTGATGTCCTATCGGCCGGGGATCATCAAGGAGATCATTCCGATCGAACTGCCGCGTCCGCGCACATCCGAAGTTATCGCGACCGCGGAATTCGGTACCTATGTCGGCAAACTCTGGACCCTTCTGCGTCAGGAAGCCTCGCGCGGGATGGCAGATGCGGAGGCATCGATCGCGGCTACCTAAGAGCCATTAGCCTAGAAATGAAAACTGGAGTAGACTTAATCAACTTAAAAACCCAAACGGGAGGAAACTATGTCTAAGACACTGAAAACATTCGCAATCGCGGCAGCGGGCATCGCCGTTCTGTCGGCGCCGTCATTCGCTCAGGACAAGGTAAGGCTGGTCAACAGCACGAAGGTCGTGTTCGAGACCGAGCATCCCTATACAGGTCTTGAAGAAGGCATTTTCAAAAAGCACAATCTTGATGTTTCCGTGATCCACGGCTCGGGCGGCGCGGCGTCGCTGCAGGCGGTGATTACCGGCAGTCAGGATGTCGTCTGGGGCAATGGCGTGCTCGGTGTTCTTTCGGCATATGCGAAAGGTGCTCCCGTCCGCATTCTCGGCAGCAATATCCGAGGCGTCCCAGACC
>JAYOMI010000115.1:0-426 GCA_038120765.1 Rhodospirillaceae bacterium | reverse complement strand
GCTTATGTCCGGGCAGGTGGAAACCGGCTGGTCGGTCTATCCGCTGAACAAAGACCTTCTGCGCGAGGGCAAAATCCGGATTATCGGTACCGGCAAGGAAGCAACCGGGCTTAACGGCATCACGATCCGCGTCATCGCAGCCAATTTGAACTGGCTGAACAAGAACCGGGACGTCGCAAAGCGCCTGATGACGGCATTCGATGAATCCCTCAAAATGACCTACAACAGCCAAAAACGGCTTCAAACATACGCGAAGCGCTGGAACCTTAACTTCGAGGACGTAAAGAGCGCGACCGAGGACACGCCTCTGGAAGTCGCCACCATCCTGCCGGTTGCCGGTCTCGACAAGATCAATCAGATCGCGCTGGATAACAAGAAGATCAGGGAGCTTCTGACGGCTGAGCAGCTGAAGGAACTGGTTCATCC
>JAYOMI010000114.1:7169-11103 GCA_038120765.1 Rhodospirillaceae bacterium | reverse complement strand
CACGTCCTCGCCCTGTGCGTTGACCAGATACTCGCCGTAAAAAGTATTGCGTCCGTCGGACGGATCGCGCGTAAACGCGACGCCGGTGGCACAGTCGTCGCCCATGTTGCCGAACACCATCGCCTGTACGTTTACCGCCGTGCCCCAGCTCTCGGGAATGTTGTGCAGCCGTCGATAGGTGTTGGCGCGATCGTTCTGCCAGCTTCCGAACACCGCCGTGATAGCGCCCCAGAGCTGGTCGCGGGGATTTTGCGGGAACGGCGTGCCGGTCTCCTGCTCGACGCGTTCCAGAAAGCCCTCGGCCACGGCCTTCCAGTCATCGGCCCCGAGATCCGTGTCGAGGGCAAATCCGCCCTGCATTTTCTGGGTGTCGATAATTTCCTCGAAATTGTCGTGATCCACGCCGAGCACCACATCGCCATACATCTGGATAAAACGGCGGTAGGAATCCCAGGCGAAGCGCGGATCGCCGCTCTTCTTCGCAAGCCCCTCAACGGTCACATCGTTCAGGCCGAGATTGAGAACGGTATCCATCATGCCGGGCATGGAGACCCGTGCCCCGGACCGGACGGACACCAGAAGCGGATTTTCGGTATCGCCGAACTTCGCGCCCACGGTTTCCTCGATAAAGGCAAGCGCCGCATCCACCTGTCCGGAAAGATCGTCCGGGTAGTTTTCGCCGTTGTCGTAATACGCCGTGCAAAGGTCCGTCGTGATCGTGAATCCGGGCGGCACCGGCAGACCGAGCGACGACATCTCGGCGAGATTCGCTCCCTTTCCGCCCAGAAGGTTCTTCATCGCGGCGTCGCCCTCGGCACTACCTCCGCCAAAGCGGTATACCCATTGCGTGTCGGTCATAACCTAACTCTCTATTCGGGAAAAATCGGCAATCTGGCCGAGGGTAGATCGGAACTGCGACAGCAATCGCAAACGGTTGGCGCGGATATCGGCATCGTCGGCATTTACCGTAACCTTGTCGAAGAACAGGTCAACGGGTGCGCGAAGGTTCGACATCGCTTCCATGGCCTCGACATATTCTTCCGCTTCGATCGCGGTGTTCGCGCGTTTCGACGACACGCTCAAGCCGTCGACAAGTGCGCGTTCCTCGTCCTGCGCAAGCTTGTCGAGGACGATATCCCCATCGAAGGACTTGCCGTCCTTTTTTTCCTCGATCGCCACGATGTTTGACGCGCGTTTGAAGGCCGCCAACAGGTTTTCACCATCGTCACTTGCAAGGAAACCGGACAGTGCGTCGACCCGCGCAATCAGGCGCACGAGGTCGTCTTCATTGCCGAGGGCGAAGACGGCCTCCACGTGATCGTGACGCACCCCGCGGTCACGCAGATGGACCTTCAGCCGGTCGGCAAAGAAGTCGAGCAGTTCACGTTCGAGAACCTTGGGCCTGTGGCCGCCGGCAAGCGTCTTCTCGAACCCGGGAACGGTTTCGTTATAGCCCCAATAGGCCTTCAACAGTGTCTCGCGCAATGGCAGGCGGAGACCGTTTTCCAGCACGAGACGGATGATGCCCAAAGCCGCGCGCCGCAGCGCGTAAGGGTCGCGGGAGCCGGTCGGTTTTTCATAGAAAGCGAAGAAACCGACAAGCGTGTCCAGCTTGTCCGCCAGCGCGATCGCCACCGAAACAGGCGCCGTCGGACAATCGTCATTCGGCCCGGCCGGCGAATAATGTTCCGCAATCGCATCCGCGACCGCGGCGTCCTCGCCGTCGTTCAGCGCATAATAGCGCCCCATCGTGCCCTGCAGTTCGGGGAACTCGTACACCATTTCTGTGACCAGATCGGCCTTGGCAAGCCGCGCGGCGCGCATGGCCTGGCCGGCGTCGCAACCCGGAACAAACGGGGCAAGTTCGCCGGCAAGCGCGACGATGCGCTCAACCTTCTGCGCCATCGTGCCGAGCTTGGCGTGAAAGACGCTGTCGGCAAGGTTCTGCACCCGGCTTTCGAGCGATCTTTTCCGGTCCTGATCCCAGAAAAATTTTGCGTCCGACAGGCGCGCCCGCAGGACGCGTTCGTTCCCCGCGACGATCGAGGCGCCATCATCCTTGGTCTCTGTATTGGCGACGACGACAAAGCGCGGCGCGAGCGAGCCGTCGCTGTTCAGCAAGGAGAAATATTTCTGATGCGCGCGCATCGACGTGATGAGAACCTCATCCGGCACGTCCATGAACGCGTCGTCTATCTTCCCGGTCATCACCACCGGCCATTCGACCAGACCCGTGACTTCGTCCAGCAGGCCCGGATCGTCGCGCAGGGCAAGGCCCTCGGCCCTTGCGGCGGCTTCGGCATGTTCGGCGATATGGGCCTTCCGGTCGTCGCGGTCGAGCACGACAAAGGCGTGACGCAGCTTGTTCGCGTAATCGGCGAAGTTTTCGACCTCAAACGGCTTCGGCGCCAGGAAGCGATGTCCCGACGTCGTGTTCCCGCAGGCGATCTCGTTGCGGAGCGCGAGCGGCAGGACATGCTCGCCGAACAGGCACAGTACCCGCTCAAGCGACCTCACCCATCGCATATCGCCGTCGCCCCAGCGCATCGATTTGGGCCACGGCATGTCCCCGATCGCCTTTTCCAGAAGCGCCGGCAGAACGTCCCGGGTCTCGGCGCCGGACTTTTCGACGACCGCGAACAGGAACCGGCCTTTTTCAAGATCGCGTTCCTCGCATTGCGAAAGCGTCAGGCCATTTGCCTTGAGAAACCCCTCAATGGCCTTCTCGGGCGCATCGACCTTCGGACCCCGTTTTTCCTCCCGGAGGTCGGGTTGTTTGTCCGGCAGGTCCTCGACCACCAGCGTCAGACGCCGCGGCGTGACATAGGCACGGGCATCTCCATGATCGAGCCCCGCCTCCTTCAGACCGGCCGTCACCAGACGTTTCAGATCGTCAGCCGCCCGCGCCTGCATCCGCGCGGGAATTTCCTCAGAGAAAAGTTCCAACAGAAGTTCGGCCATGACTATTCCGCCGCCTCGGCCTGCGCATAGATGCCAAGCCAGGCTTCGCAGCTTCCCTTGGCCAGCGCGCGGACACGGCCGATATAGGAGGCGCGTTCGGTCACGCTGATAACGCTGCGCGCATCGAGCAGGTTAAAGGCGTGGCTCGCCTTGATGCACTGATCGTAGGCCGGAAGGGCCAGCCCCTTTGCGAGTAATGCGTGGCATTCCTGCTCGGCGAAGGCGAATTGCTGAAACAACAGGTCGGTATTGGCGTATTCGAAGTTGTAGGCCGAGAATTCCTTTTCGGCGCGGAGGAACACGTCCCCATAGGAAACGCCGGCGCCATTGAAATCCAGATCGTAGACGTTCTCCACCCCCTGAATGTACATCGCCAGGCGCTCAAGCCCGTAAGTCAGCTCCACCGCGACCGGATCGCACTCGATTCCGCCGACCTGCTGGAAATAGGTGAACTGCGTCACTTCCATGCCGTCGCACCAGACCTCCCAGCCAAGTCCGGCCGCCCCCAGTGTCGGGCTTTCCCAGTCGTCCTCGACAAACCGGATATCGTGGTAATCGGGATCGATCCCGAGTTCCCGCAGGCTGTCCAGATAAAGGTCCTGCGCGTTCGCGGGGGAGGGCTTCAATATCGCCTGATACTGGTAGTAGTGCTGAAGCCGGTTCGGGTTCTCGCCATAGCGCCCGTCCGTCGGCCGCCTGGAAGGCTGGACATAGGCCGCTTTCCAGGGGTCAGGACCCAGCGCCCGCAGCGTCGTCGCCGGGTGAAACGTGCCCGCCCCGACCTCCATATCGTAGGGTTGCAGAATCACGCACCCCTGCCGCGCCCAATAGGCATGCAGCTTGAGAATAAGCGACTGGAAAGACGTGTCGGCAGCGTCGGTCTGCGACATGCGGTGGTTCTCTGCTCCGATGTGGTGTTGCACCGCAAAATACGGGGGGCGCGACGGCGGAGTCAACGGCAAGCAACGACTCG
>JAYOMI010000114.1:0-7136 GCA_038120765.1 Rhodospirillaceae bacterium | reverse complement strand
TTGATGGCTATGTTGAGCTTGCGTAAAGTAAACGTCTTAACGACAGCGTCTGGAAACCGATGCGATATGAAAAAATCGCTGAGTTGTGCGCCCGGGAGCCCGGTGTTGAAATATCGACGATGATGAAATCACCCTGTCTGCGATATTATGGCGATTTCGTCGCGATGATGTTCGAAAGGGAAGACAGCCTGATCGTCAAACTCCCCTCAGATCGCGTTGACGCGCTGATCGCGTCGGGCGAAGGTCTTGAGTTCAACTTTACGAAAAAGACCTTCAGGGAGTAGGTCCTTATTCCCCGTGAGTTCGAGGACAAATACCAGAGCTTCGTCCACGAGGCGCTGGACTATGCAAAGGGCCGGAAACGACCCAATTGAACCCGGCCTCACACAGACAGCGCCACCCGGCGTACCAACCGCTTTAAAAAGGAAAATATACCCGTGTTCAAACTCGGCATTGTCGGCCTCGGCGCATGGGGCAAACGCCTCGTCAGTTCCGTAAACGGTAAAAGCGACAGCGTAAAATTCACCGCAGCCGCGACGCGTTCCCCTGCAAAAGTCGCCGATTTTGCGGCGGAACGGGACATCTCGGTCAGCGATAGCGCGGAAGCCATTTATGGTGATGTTGACGGAATCGTCGTGGCCGGCCATGCCGCGTACCATGCGTCCGACGCGATGAAAGCCGTCGAAGCGGGCAAGCCGGTGATGGTCATCAAGCCGCTGGCAACGACCCGTGCCGATGCGGAGGCGCTGTATGCCAAGGCCGCCGAAAAGGGCGTGCTGGTTGCGATGGGCTATGACCGTTGCTTCGCACCGGCAATGGAGGCGCTACGCCGGCGCGTCAAGGCGGGCGATCTTGGCCGGGTGTTCCATGCATCGGGCGATTTCAGCGTCGACCGGATGCTGACCTTCGACGCCGACGCGTGGAAGGCCGATCCCAAAACCAACCCGCCCGGCAGCATGGCCGATCACATGATGTACGTGATGATCGAGCTGATGGGCCCATTGTCTTCGCTGTCTGTCGACGCGACGACACAGGTCGTCGAACATGATTTTTCGGATTGCGCCTCTGTCACGCTACGCTTCGCCGGCGGCGAGACAGGCACGCTGACCGCCATCGGCGTATCCCCCAACTTCAACCGTTTGCACCTGTACGGTGACAAGGGCTGGGCCGAGGTGCGCGGCACCAACCGGCTTGAATACCAGCCGGTCGGCGGCGATCTGGTCGTCGAGGATTTCGATGCGGTCGATATGTGCCGCGTACAGCTTGAAACCTTTGCCGCCGCCGCCCGGGGCGAAACCGCCTGGCCGGTTCCGCCGGCGGACGGGATCAACGGGGTCGGCGCGCTGGAAGCGATGCTGAAATCCATGCGCGCGGGAGGCAACAAGGTTTTCGTCTAATTCGCCCAAGCTATCTGCCCATAGAATGCAGGGTTCAGCGGCAAATTGTCCTGTCCGGCCAGGAAACGCCGGAAAAATCAAACGACCCCTTGTTGAGAACGCAAGTCATTACTAGAATTCGCCCAACAGATAATATCGGGAGCGCCCCCTAGAATGACCACCTCGGATAATGGATGCGATTGCAGGACCGCCGTGCTGCCCACCTTCGGCGAACTGCGCAAACGCAATATGAGCGAAACGGCGGCCCTCGAAAGTGCCGCGGCGGTGTTCCGGTTCCATCACCCTGAAGTCCCGGCAGTGGATGCGCTCAAGACGGTTGATGAATGGATTGGGGACTGAAGGTAATAGCGCGTATCACAGGCAGTCGATTAGTCAGGGATTATATTGACGCGCGCGATGGCCCCAAAGGCGGCGAGCCACCCTGCAAGCGCCGCAACTGCGCCGATCGTTGCCTGCAAGAAGGGACGAAACACGAAAAACTCAACATAGCCCAATTTGGTTGTGCGACCGTTCTCAATCAGCAACCCTTGCTCCGAACCCATGGTAATCGTCGCTGTGCTCAGTTCCCCATACAAGGCCGACAAGACTGAAAGCCCGCCATAGACAAGAGCGCCCCAGACGACTGCGCGAGCTATCGAAACCTTGTTTCGCGCGATCAATCGTCGGGCGAGGCTATCTACAATCATCGCGACGACAACAGCTAAAGGCGTTCCGACAATGAGCGCGAACTGCCAAAGGGGACCGGCACGAAAGACTTCTATCAAGACACAGACAACAACCGCTACCAAAATGCCGCGTCGGGCCGAATGGAGAGCGCCCTCACTCGTCCGCAGAGTTTCATTCAGCATTAGCAATTGCTAATGCCTCCCCTAATACGGGCAGCCGCTCTTACCGCAATTGCGTTGGTCGCTGGTCACGAACGTTCCGCACGTGGTACACGCCGTCATATCCTCCACCGCTTCGGCGGCTTTGCGCTGATCTTCGGCCGTCTTCGCCTTGTTCCGGCGCGAGATCGCCTTGAAGCCGTACCAGACGGCGGCGACGATGGCCGCCAGGACCAGATATTTCATAATCATTCGCTGTTCCTCAAAGCCCGTAGCGTTTCCACTGGGCCCAGTCGTCCAATGCACCGATCAGCGCGCCCGGATCCATGCCGGCGCGGCCGCTCATGCCGCCGCGCAACCGGCTGAGCAACCCGCGGCGGACCTCCGCGCGCTGGAATTTGACCTTGTCGCCATAGCGTTTACGCATCTCGGAGCGCATCTCTGCAAGCCCGTCGATCAGCCCGACCTCGACCGCCTGGCGGCCGGTCCAGATATCGCCGGTGAACAGGGTTTCGTCAGCCGCCCGCAGGCGGTCGCCCCGGCACCGGCGGACGTGGTTTTTGAAATTCTCGAAGATGTCCGCATGCAGTTCGCGCAGCCGGTCGATGTCGGCGGATTTTTCGTCCTGGAACGGATCGAGCATCCCCTTGCGCGGGCCGGTGGCATACACCCGGCGTTCGACCCCGATGCGCTCTATCAGATCGACGAAGCCGAACCCGGCGGAGATCACGCCGATGGAGCCGACAATCGAATTTTCATCGGCGAATATCTCGTCCGCCGCGCAGGCCAGCCAGTATCCGCCGGATGCTACGACGTCCTCGCAGAACGCCACGACCGGCAGGTCTTTTTCATTCGCCAGGTCGCGGATGCGCTTTGCGATCAGCGCGCTTTGCACGGGACTGCCGCCGGGCGAATTGATCGCCAACGCCACGGCCTTGATTCTTGAATCGCCGAAAAGCTTGGCGATAGCGCGCTCATGGCTTTCAAGCGACAGGCCCTGGCGGCCAAGCCCCGCGCCGCGCCCGATAACGCCGTCGAGGCGTATCACGCCCACAACGGGGGGTGGATTGCGGAACCGGTCTATCGGCAATTTGGCCAGCAGACCGCGCAGCTTCTGCTTTAAGTCATCCATTGTCATGACTGCGTTATATCACGTTCGAATCAGGTTGGGAGCGCCCCGGAGAATTTCGTCCGCCCCCACGGTATAGGCGCCGTCCGCATCGTGCATAACCAGTCCCGCCATCAGGCTCAGGGGCGTGCGGATGCCCTTGCGGGCGCTCACGATGACCCGCTTCGCGGCACGACCCTGTTTCGGCCATATGGGAAACACGGTCACCTCGCCCGCCTGCCCGGCCAGCAACGTCAGGATATCGTCGAGCCGGTCGGCGCGGTGGATCAGTGTTATCGTCCCCTTGGCGCGCACCATGCGGAGCATGAAGGAAAGCCAGACATCCAGCCCCGCTTCGCCTTCGACATTGGCGGCGGCACGGGCAGCCTCCGGGGAGGCATCTGCGCGCCCGGCCTTCAGATAAGGCGGATTTGCCATCACGTGATCGAATCCGCCGGCGGCGATGCGCAGCAGCGGGCGGACCAGATCGCCGATCATCACCTGCACCGATCCAGAAAGGTTGTTCAGCCGCGCATTGTCGTTCGCGAGCCGGACCAGATCTGGCTGGATTTCAATCCCGGTGACGCTGCAACCTGGCACCCGGCGCGCGAGACAAATCGCCGCAGCGCCGTGCCCGGTCCCGGCTTCCAGCACCCGTTGCCCCGGGGCCGCATCGACCGATGCGGCCAGCAGGACGGGATCGATCGCCGCGCGATATCCGTCCCGCGGCTGCCGCAGACGAACCTGACCGCCAAGCAGCAGGTCCTCGGAAAAAGGCGCCGAAGCGTCCGGTGCGGCGGGCGGATCGCGGGGCGATGCGGCATCAGACAAGGCGGTCTCCCTCGCCCGCCTCTTCAAGCACGCGCTTTGCCCGGTCGTAATCCTCGTCCGCCACCATCACCCGGCGCAGAATCGCTCCCGCGCTGCCTTCCAGCACGCTCATATGCCCAATCCAGGACAAATATCTCGATATTCTCTGATTTCAGCAGGGCATCGGCCCAGGACAGAAAGACGATTTCGTTGCTTCTGAGAAGTTCCCGCACGTCCGTTCCACCTTGACCGTGATTTTGTCGGAGCTATGTTCCGATTGTGCAACGCAATCGTCAAGAATCGAGGAACAGTTGAGCGTCGTAATCGATCTCGACCGCGAACGTCAGGAACGCCCGACACCGTCGCTGGACGCCCTGACGGCGCTGACCCGGGACGACATCCAGAAGGTCAACCAGGCGATCATCACCCGGATGGACAGCCCGGTCATCCTGATCCCGCAGGTCGCGGGCCATATCATCGCTGCCGGCGGCAAGCGGCTGCGCCCGATGCTGACCCTCGCCTCGGCGCGCATGTGCGGTTACGAGGGCGAGCGCCATGTCGGTCTCGCCGGTTGCGTCGAATTCATTCATACCGCGACCCTGCTGCATGACGACGTGGTGGATGAAAGCGACCTGCGGCGCGGCGCCGCAAGCGCGAATGCGGTCTGGGGCAACAAGTCGAGCGTGCTCGTCGGCGATTTCCTGTTCAGCCGCGCTTTCGAGCTGATGGTCGAGGACGGCAATCTCGACGTTCTGCGCATCCTGTCGCAGGCATCGTCGATTATCGCCGAAGGCGAGGTGCTGCAGCTTGTCACCGCGAACGACACCGAGACGACCGAAGAGGACTATCTGCAGGTCATCCGGTCCAAAACCGCGAAGCTGTTCGCCGCCGCCGCCGAAATCGGCGCGGTCGTCGCGGATAGGCCGCAGGAAGAATGGAAAGCGCTTGATTCCTTCGGCCATAATCTCGGCATGGCGTTCCAGCTGGTCGATGACGTGCTGGATTACTCCGCCCGGCAGGCCACGCTGGGCAAGGCCGTCGGCGACGATTTCCGCGACGGCAAGATCACCCTGCCCATCGTGCTCGCGTTCAACGCCGCCGATGACGAGGAAAAGGCCTTCTGGCGCCGCACCCTCGAAGACCAGGAACAGAAAAAGGGTGATTTCCGGCGCGCCGTCAGCATGCTCGAAAAATCAGGCGCGCTGACCGCCACCATTGAGCGCGCCCGCGATTACGGCGCAAAGGCCCATCAGGCGCTGGAGCCCTTCCCCGAGAGCGAGATCAAGACCGCGCTGGTCGAAGCGGTCGAGTTCGCAATCCACCGGAGTTTCTAAGGCGGACCGGCGCTCTACCGCCCCTTGAATTCAGGCTTCCGTTTTTCCGTGAAGGCAGCCTGGCCTTCCCTGTAATCCTCGCTTGCGAAACAGGCATCGATCTGGGCCTGCACCTCCGCCATGTCGCGGCGGCTTTCATCCATCTGGGTGTTACGGATCGACGTTTTGACCGATTTCAGGGTCAGCGGCGCGTTCGCCGCAATCGTGCCGGCGATGCCGCGCACAGTGGCTTCCAGGTCGGCATAGGGCACGACACGGTTCACAAGCCCCATACGCAGAGCGTCTTCGGCGCCGTAACGGTCGCCGGTGAACAGCATTTCGGCGGCATAGGCCGGGCCGACCAGCTTCACGAGGTCGTCCACCCCGCCATAGCCGAATCCGAGGCCGAGCTTCGCGGGCGGGGCGCCGAACTTTGCATTGTCGGCGGCGATCCGGAAATCGCACAGCATCGCGGTCAGCACCCCGGCACCGAGGCAGTAGCCGTGGATCATGGCGATCATCGGCTTCGAAAAAGCCGCCATCGCCGCGTTGGCCGCGGACGAAGCTTCGTCATAGAGCTTCCGGGCATCTTCGGAGGACCGCTTCGCGCCGAACTGGGATATGTCCGAGCCGGAGATAAACGCCTTCTCCCCCGCCCCCGCGACGACAACGACGCGGACGTCGTCGTCAGCCTCGAAATCGGCCATGATACCGGGGATGGCGCGGCGCATGTCGTAGGTGACGGCATTGTACTTTGCCTGCTGGTCGTAGATCATCCAGCCGATGCCCCCCTCTTTCCGGGAAAGCATCGTGCCCGGCGGTTTTTCGGGGGTCGTTTCGGCGGCGACGGTCTTTGACATGTCTCTTTCCCTGGATGAAGGATACCCCCGCAGGGGTTCGGGTTTGTTGCCCATATGGTAGCCGAAGCCGCTCGCCGCGGCACCCCATGAATAATCGTTCGCCCGGCCCCGCATTCGCTTGCCCGCCGCTCCACAGGGGGGTATAACCCGCTCCGTTCCGGTCGGAGTGTAGCTCAGCCTGGTAGAGCACTGTCTTCGGGAGGCAGGGGCCGGAGGTTCGAATCCTCTCACTCCGACCAGTACTTTCAGCCTAGATTCAAAGCCTTAGCTTCACCGCGATAATAGAATTGTCAGCGGCGATAAGACTGATGCTCCAAGCCTGCTCCAACGAGGGAGTGGATTTGACCAATGGCGTCAATAATTAAGCGTAATGGCAAGTACCATGTTCGTATGCGTCGGCAAGGATCAAGAACGGTCTGCAAGACGTTCACATATCGCAAAGACGCGATACGCTGGGCTAATGATAGAGAACGTTTAATCGAGAGTGGCATCGGCAACGTTCAAGATACTGGGATGCTGGAGATTATTGATCGTTATGAGCAAAGTGTTTCAAAGCAGAAAAAATCATACGATGTTGAAAAGTACCGCATTCAGACAATCCGAAAGAGTGAATTAGCCAAGAAAACTATTCGGACAGTCTCGGCATCTGACGTTGCGGTTTTCAGAGACGAACGGCTGAAACTCGTACAACCAGCCTCCGTTCAGAGAGAACTGGTCGTTCTATCCCACGTCTTCACAATGGCGATAAGGGAATGGGGGTATGAATTACCCAACAACCCGGTTTCGATGATCCGAAAACCACCACCATCGAAGCCGAGGATACG
>JAYOMI010000113.1:0-11122 GCA_038120765.1 Rhodospirillaceae bacterium | reverse complement strand
CAACGGCAAAACGGCGTTCGATACTGTGTCCGACGACGGCGGGTTTGAAGCATTCGAGCGTGATGACGCCGGATGGCGTGAATTTTACAGCATTGCCCAGCAGGTTCAGAAGTATCTGGCGTAATCGTCCCGGGTCGCCTGTCAGCTGGTTTGGTATTTCCGGCGCGGCGAACGTTCGTAACGTGATCGATTTTGCCTGGCATTCGGCCCGTACGAGTTGAACCGCACTATCCATGACCTCGAGCACGAAAAACGGCGTGGGATCGAGGTCAAGCTGTCCCGCCTCCATCTTCGAATAATCAAGGACGTCGTTGATGATTTCGAGAAGCGCTTCGCCCGATTGTTTGATCGTTTCGACGAATTCCTGCTGCGTGTCGTCAAGGGTCGTCTGCATCAACAGGCTTGCCATGCCGAGAACCCCGTTCATCGGTGTTCTGATCTCGTGGCTCATCGTTGCAAGAAAATCGGACTTTGCGCTATTGGCATTGTCGGCCTGATCGCGGGCGTCGGCCAGGTCGCGAATCGTTCTGACCAGTTCGTGCGTCCGTTGTTCCAGGCGTTCCTTTGTGTCCTGAAGTTCGGACAAATGGCTGTTGAGTTGCGCTCTGTTTTGTTCGAGCTCCTGTTCTGTGTTTTTGCGATCCGTGATGTCCAGTGCAAGAGCGTCTGCGACAAGAGTTCCGTCCGGTCTTCTGCGCGGTTTCGAAATGGTCTGGAACCAGCGCCAGCCCATGTGCGGGTGATGGAAGCGGAACTCTTCCGAATGCGTCTGCATGTTCTCGAAAGAGCGCCTGACGGCGTTCTGGAGGCGTGCCAGATCTTCCGGATGAATGCGTTCGCTCAAGGCGATCGGGTTTGCAGTAACGATTGCCGGGTCGATACCCGCTAATTCGAGAATGGCCCCATTCGCGTAGGGAAAGGAGATCGTCCCATCGGGATGAAGCTGCCTTTGAAAGATCATTCCTGGAATATTGTCGACGATGTGGTCGGGGCCAGTATCGGGGCTGACACTTGACGCACCTTCTGGCGCATACTCCGTCTGAGGCGTGCTGGCAGTATTCTGGATGTCGCCTTTCGAGGTTCTGCCTGCGTCCATTGCGGCATCGCGCCCTCCATCAGCATTGTCTGCGCGCGCAGGGCCGGCGGCGTTCTTATCGAGCGAATGGGACACTTGTGGCCAGAGCCTCGGGTTATGTTGACCGGAGGTCCGATTACCGCAGAAAATCCCTAAATATCCATAAACAGGCCGGGCCGGCGCCTTGTCAAAAGACTGTCAGTCGCCGGGCTCTTCGACAAGCTCGCCCGGCTCTGCTGGCCGCGCATCGAGCACCGGCGCCGCCCAGGCGAGTTCAACATCCTCTATTTCGCGTGCATTCGTGCTGTAGAGGTTGAAAAGCGACGGGGTCTTGACCTGCTTGAGACGTTTTACGTATCGCGGGCCGTTATCCGACAACTGGACGACGCACAGTTTTCCCAGACATTCCGTGGGGACGCCATCATAATCCCGCGTGTAGAATAACAACCAGCCCTCATCGATGGGCAGCATCGAATCGCCGACGACCTCCACAGCCACCGTGTATTGGGGGTCCAGCCCGGTCGGGCAGCGCGCGTATTTCCGGGCTTCGCCCAGCGGAAAATCGTCGATCGATTCGACGACCGCCCCCGCCCCACTTTGCCGGCGATCGGCACGCGGGGCAGGTCTTCCACAAGATCGACGATCCCGATTCCCAGAATGTCCGCGATTTCCCCCATGCGCTTGAGGTTGACCGATACCTTCCCGGTTTCCCACTTGTGCAGGTGCCCGGCAGACGTGCCAAGCCGGGACGCGAGTTGCTCGAGCGTCATCCGGCGGCGTTTTCGCCAAAATTATTTATCTCGTCATCCTTTTATGCGTCGCCGGGTCGGTCATCGGCATCTGGTGGCCCGACCACGTGGCGACGGCGGCGAGCAACCTCGCCAATCTGTTGCAGGCGATCCCGGAAAGCCTCTGGTGGCTGTTCGGCGCCGGGTATCTCGGCTACACCGGCGCGCGGTCGATGGACAAGTGGCGCGGGGTGGGGCGGTAAGGGTTTTGGCCGCACTGGTCCTCAAAAATCACGCCCGCATTGTCGGCATCGGGCTGGTATCGACCAGTTCCATCTGGCGAAAAGACAGCCGTTCGAACAGCTCGGCGCGGATCGCGGCGCTGCCGAGGTCGATTTCCGTCGCGAGGCCGGGGTCGTCGAACAGATTGTTCATTTCGTCCGGATCGGCTTTCAGGTCATATAGCTCGCCCCAGGTTTCGCCGGCCGAGACCGTCAGGCGGTGGCTGTCGGTGATGATCGACCGGATGCGCGGTGGCTTGGTGTAGCCGAAATAAACCCGCTGCTGGTCGTCCTCGACAATGACCGAATCGACCGCATCCGGATCTGCTTCGCCCCTGATGGCATTGATCAGGCTGCGGCCCTGGATGCCGTTATAGGGTTCGATCTTCGCGCGATCGAGAATGGTCTGCGCGATGTCGACCGTGCTGGCCAGCGTATCGGTCGATTTAGCAGCGGCGCCCGGTTCGGACCAGATGAACGGCACGCGGGTCACGCCCTCGAAATGGGCGGGGCCTTTCAGCATAAGGCCGTGGTCGCCGAGGAAGTCGCCGTGATCCGCCGTAAAGATAACGATCGTGTTATTGGCCAGACCTGCTTCATCCAGCCTGGCCAGGATTTCGCCGACGGCATCGTCGATCATCGCAATCATGCCGCAGGTCAGCGCCCGGCTTTCCAGCACTTCCTGCTTGTAGACGGCGTAAGCGCTTTGTGAATCGATCACGGCTTTGCCGGATTCGCGCATTTCCTGTGCCCATTTCACATGCGGCGGCGGCTCGACATTGCCGTAATCGAAGCTTGCCGGAAGCTCCATGTCCTCGGGCTTGTACATGTCCCAGTATTTGCCGGGCGGCGTGAAGGGATGATGCGGGTCCGGGAACGATGCCATCAGGAAAAACGGCTGATCGGACTCCTTTGCAACATATCCGTCGATGTATTCGAGGGTTTTCTCCTTGATGTAGCTCGTCGGATAAAATTCTTCGGGGATCGCGGTACGGTATGCCTGGGGCGCGACATAGTCGTGCGGGAACTGGTTGTCGCGGTTGCGCAGATCGTCGGCATCCGAGCGCTTTGCCTTGAACCAGGTGTTGTACTGCCCGCCGACCTGATCCGAATGATCGGTGCACAGGTCTACATGCTCGAAGCCGTAGAACGGCAGGTCGAGTTCGTAGGGCTCTCCGGATTTCCAGCGATCGGGATGTTCCTGTTTGTAGTCGCCTTCGGTGTCGGCTGCGAAGGCTTCGGGCATCGTATCGCGCAGCGAGGTATAGCCCTCTTTCGTATCGGGCCGGGTGTGCATGGCCGGAAAGCCGGTCATGTTCTGGATATGACTTTTGCCGACAAGGGCCGTCGCATAACCGCTGACGCGCATGCCCTCGACGAATGTACTTGCGCGCATGTCCAGCGGAATACCGTTGGACCGCACGCCGTGGAGCGATGGCATCCGCCCGGTGACCAGGGTGGACCTGTTGGGCTGACAGACCGGGGTTGCGACATAGAAGCGGTCGAATTTCGTTCCCTTCGCCGCGATGGAATCGATATGCGGTGTCTTGAGCACCGGATGACCCGAACAGCCGAGATGATCGGCGCGGTGCTGGTCTGTGATGATAAAGAGAAAATTCGGACGTTTGGCCATGGTCGTTTCCTGAATTCCGGTTGTCTGCGATATGGTTGTTGGTAAGGCCGGTTGCCGATCCGGCGATCAGCCGTCCGGTTCGTCCTCCAGCGCATCGCGGGTAATGCGGTCGCCGCGCCGGTAGGACGCCAGCACGATTATGACGCAGGCAACGGCGATCCCCATAACGGCAAGCAGGAATCCGCCATAATTCACCCGGTGGAACTGGCCGGCGCCCAGCCAGTACAGGCCGCCGGTTGCAGCCGCGATCATCAGCCAGTGAAGAGGTTTGCCGATAAAGAGTTTCTTCATGTCCGGGCTTCCCGCCGCACGGGATCTTTCCGTTTGCCGAAGACCAGCAGGGCGCCGGCGGCGACGCCGACACCGTTGATCGCGAAGCCCGATACGCCGAGCAGGTCGATCATCGGCGGATACATCATGGCGACCGCGCCGATTGCCGCCAGCAGCCTCAGCGCGGGGCCGAGCGGCGCCCTGTGCCACGCTTCTATCGAGACCGACAGCATCCAGACGCCGGCAAAGGCCGCGACCGTCGAATACGCCGTCAGCCATAACAGACCTTCGAACAGCAGGCTGGGATTATAGACGAAGATGAAGGGCACGATGTATTTCGCGATGCCGACGCGGGCGGATTCGACTGCCGTCATCATCGGATTCGTGCCGGCGATGGCCGCCGCGGCGAAGGATGCCAGGGCGACCGGAGGCGTGATCGAAGAGACAACCCCGAAATAGAACGCGAACAGGTGTGCCGACATCGGGTTGACGCCGATCTCGATCAGGGCGGGCACGATCAGGGCGGCGACGGTGATGTAGACCGCGGTCGTGGTGATCCCCATACCGAGAACAATGGCGGCAAGGGCGGTCAGGATCAGGAGGAACATCAGATTGCCCCCCGACATGTCGATCACCGAATTGGTGAATTTCAGACCCAGTCCGGACGTGAACGTGCAGCCGATGATGATGCCGGCACAGGCACAGGCGACCGTCACCGGGATGCTGGACCGTACGCCGGATTCGAGGGCCGCCAGCAGGTCGACCGGGCTCATCCGCGTCGACGAATTGACAAAGGACAGTCCGAACAGCGTGATGATCGCCCAGAACGCGGCCATGGTGATTGTCCGGCCCATGACCAGCAGGACGACAAGCACGACAAGAGCGAGCATCAGGTGCCAGCCCTCCCTGAGGACCTGCCAGAAGTCCGGCAACTGATCTTTGGGCACACGCGGAATACCGAACTTGTCGGCTTCCAGATGGACCATGAAATACATGGTCGCAAAATACAGGAATGTCGGGATGATCGCGGAGATGACGACGTAGATATACGGCACCCGCATGAATTCGGCGATGATGAACGCGGCGGCGCCCATGATCGGCGGCGTGATCTGGCCGCCCGATGACGCGCAGGCCTCCACCGCGGCGGCGAAACGCGGCCGGTAGCCTAGGTTCTTCATCATCGGGATCGTGAACGAGCCCGTCGTGACAACGTTGGCGGTGGCGGAGCCGGACACCGTGCCGAGAAACGCGCTGGCGACCACCGATGCCTTGGCCGGCCCGCCGAGCCTGTGTCCCGTCAGGGATACGGCGAGATCGATGAAGAAACGGCCGGCGCCCGAGCGGATCAGGATCGCCCCGAACACGATGAACAGCACGATATAGGTTGCCGCGACCAGCAGCGGAATGCCGAAGATGCCGATGGTCTGGATGAACTGGCTGTCGATGAACCGGTCGACGGAGACCGGCGGGCCGTAGAACATGCCGAAGAACCAGTCGGCTTTCAGGGTCTGGAGGATGAAGAAACCGGTGATGATCACCATCGCCCAGCCGACGGTACGGCGGGTTGCTTCGATGACCAGGCCGATCAGGATCCAGCCATAGACGATATCCGCCGGGTCGGGAGAGCCTTCGCGCGCCTGGAGTTCCTCGACATCGGAGAGAATGTAAACCTGCACCGCAAGGACAAGGGCGATCATCGTGAAATCGACGCAGAAGCCGAGCAAGCGTTTCGGGTTTCCGGAGGCGCCGGATTGCCAGACCGGCTCGGTCAGCGATGAACGGAACATCGGCTGGATCAGGAACGCCAGCAACAGCATCGCGCTCAGGTGCGTCGAGCGGAAAGACAGCGATTCCGGCGTCCCGAAACCGGCGACGAAGATATGATACATCGCCAGGGCGATCGCGAGCGAGGATGTGACAAGTGCGGCGATCGACGGAAGGTCGAGGCGCTGTGCGCGCAGAACCTCTTCAAGCAGCGAATACTCGCGCTTTTCCTCGTATTTCAGGGCAGGAGGGCTGTCGGTCATGGAAAGGCCCGGGGCAGACCGCCCCCCGGCGCCGGGGGGCGGTGATTGAAGGTTATCGCATCGATAAGCGTAACCGGTGGCCTATTTCTTCTTTACGCCCTTCTCCGCGTAATACTTCATCGCGCCCTCATGAACCGGGATCGCCGCGCCGAGAAGTGCGTCTTCAAGCTTCACGTTGTTCCAGGTCTTGTTGACCTTCACGAACTCGGCGTGATTCTTCCACAGCGATTCCGTCAGCTTGTAGGCGGTTTCGTTGTCGAGGTTCTTGCCTGCGATCAGCACGGTCGCCGTCGCGAGGGTCGGGGTGTCTGACGCGACCCCTTTATAGGCGCCGCCCGGGATCGTGGCCGGAAAGAAACCGGGGTTCTGCGTGACGAACTTTGTCATCATGTCCGGTTCGACCGGCAGGAAGCGGATGCCGGGCTGGAAGTCCAGCGCGATGAACGAGGCGTTGGGCACGTTGGTCAGCGCGGTGAAGACATCGACGTGGCCGTCCTTCATCAGGGCGACAGAGTCCTTGAACCCGACACGGTGGATTGTGCCGCCGGCGGCCTTGATGTCGTCATATGTGATGCCGTAGAGCTTCACCAGCCGCTCGACCGTGACGTTGCCGGAAAACACGGTCTTGCCCGGGCTGAAATTCTTGCCCTTAAGGTCGGCATAGGACTTCACTGGCGAGTCCTTCGGCACGGCGGTCTGCAGGATGCCGGGATAAAGGGTTGCGAAATGGCGGATGTTCTCGTGTTTCTTCTTGAACCCGCCCTTGCCGGCATAGCCTTCATAGGCAGTAAAACCGAAGGTCCAGCCAAGTTCCGCCGCGCCCTTGTCGATATTGCGAACATTGCCGACGCCGCCGCCGGGACCGTTCGATGTGCGGATGCCCTCGACGTCCTTCTGTGCGACTTCCATGATTTTCGCGCCGAACGGATACCACGCCCCGCCGGCCGGGCCGGCAAGCATGCGGACGAAGGACTCAGCATTGGCTGTCGAAGCCGCCAGGACAAGCGGAATAGCGGTCAGAGCGATTTTGGATATCGTTTTCATGTCTCTCTCCCAATATGGACGGCGCACTGTACGCCGCCGCGTCAATTTATTATTTGTTTCAAAGCCTAGTATCCCGCGATCCGGTCCGCAAGGGGAGGGGGCAGGACAGCGGCGTTAAGGCGGAGAGACACCGTGGCGGCAAGGGGCGTTTACGCTTCGGGGTCGCCCGCCGTAAGGTAATCCCACATGCGCTCGAAGATGCGGCCCGACGACACAGCGCGCGCTTTGCTCTGTTCGGGCGAATAGATCACGGAAGAAGCTTCCTGACCGCTCGCCATAACGGCAAGCTCGGTCTTTGCCGATTCCTCGAGAAAAAATGCCATTACGATGGCTTCTTCGACGGTCGCGCCGGTCAGAACGCAGCCATTGCCGCGCATGACGATCGCCCGGGCATCACCCAAGGTTTCTGCGAATTTTTCCGCTGCGGCATCGTCCCGGAGAAGCAAAGGGTCGTCCCAGAGCGGCGGGCAGGGCGCAAAATAGGTTGCGAAGCCGATGCGGGGTTTGGGTGTGCGCTGGAATGTCGACAGCGTCATCACATCGCGCAGGAAGGTCCGCGCGATGCCATTCACGTCGGATCGGCGTTTGTATATCTGCTGATGGCAGCGGACTTCGCCGAGGACGCCCTCCGGCAATGGGCCGTCAACCGGCACAACGGTGCCCGCCTCTCCGGGCGCGATCAGCCCCATCGGTTTTGGCGCGCAGACCAGGAAACTATCCGCATCGATGCGCGCGCTGACATGACCGAAGGCATGGCCTAGATCGTTTCTGGCAAGGGCGCGTGCCGCCACCCGGACCCGCACCTGGGTGCGATCCAGCGGTTCACCGATGGAGCCGAATTCGGTATCGCTCATCGGCTAGTCTTTGAACTCGGGAATATCGGGCTTGGATCCCCAGACGCAGAACGATTCCGGCGTGAAGGGAAACTGGCGGGGTTTCCACTCGTCTTCCGGTTCGATCATCCGCACGCCGCAGGAATATTCGTATACCATGCCGTCGGGCCCTTCGAAATACAGGAAGCGCGCTCCCGATGTCGCATGACGTCCGGGGCCGAAAACGATCCTGATCTGGCGGTCATTGAAGAAATAGGACGACCGCATCAGGTCGTCTGTTTCCCGTACCTGGAAATTGATGTGCTGGACACCCGCCTCGTGGGTCGGAAACAGGGCAAATCGGTGATGGACCTTGTCGAACGACATAAGCGGGGCATCGCCGATCCAGTCATTCGAGGTGAAGTTGAAAAGGGTGCACCAGAATTTCTCGTCCCGGGGCGCGTTCGTTGTCTTCAGGCCGATATGGTTGAACCAGTGCACGCCGGCATCGCGGCTCGGAAAATAGCGCCGGCCCGATGCGAACGGCCGGACGACGAGGTCGAACTTGTTGCCGGTCGGATCGCTGAAGGTGAGATACTTCATGCAGCGGCGGACTGCCGCGCCCTGGTCGTCACCCCAGGTTACGTGGACGCCATTGGCTTCGAGGTGGCTCGCTGCCTGATCCAGGGCATCGTAGTCGGCCACTTCGATCCCGACGGTATTGTCCTTGGGGTCGCCGTCGAAGTAGCAGATGTTGTGGTCACGGTCGTCGCCGCGCAGATAAATGCGCCCGTTTTCCTGCGCGACCTCTTCGAGGCCGTAGATTTCCTGCGCCCATTTCGATGCATCTGCCGCGTTGGACGCACCAAGATGAACATATCGAAGATCAACCAGTTCTATCATTTGCTTCTCCTGTTGCGGCCACGCCGCCATTGCACATGATATCGTTGCCGCCGATGGACGCAACCCGCCCTTGCCCGGCAAAAATTGCCGTCGGCGATGGCCCCAAAGGTCCTCCGGGGGGGGCGATAAAGGCTGCGGCCAAAGACGGAATATATACAAAATATCTATGAATAGCAGAGCATTGTCGTCGTTAACCCTTCTGGTCCGAATATTGCTTCGAAAAACGCGTGACAAACCGACGCGAATCCAAATTCAGGGGTGGACTCGGAAAACCATCCTGACGATCGCAGACTATCCGAAGATATCACTGAAGGCGAAAATGACTTCCGGGGCGTGCTTGCGCTCGGGAGACTATTGGACGGCTTTCGCGATCTGCATCGCAACGGTCCCGGCTTGGCCTATTTTGCCTGTCTCCACGATATTTCCATGGCGGCGATTTGGGCCCTGTAACGCCAGATTTCCTGCTCCTGTACCTCAAATCGGTCGCGGATCTGGCGCCACATTGCCATAAGTGCCTGGCTTTCGCGCTCCAGCGCGCTGTGTGACGCGGATAAATGCCGTTCGGCGTATTCAATTCGTTCTTTCAGGACAACCAAATCACGCATGATCGACCTATCTGGACTTAATTGATGACCACTTATTGCGACGTCTGACAGTTTAGTAATTATTAACGTAAACGAACTCTGACGGGATTACTTCGGTTTTTAGCGCTACCGATCAAAATTCCACTTTCCGGGCGGTTCTGCGCGATTCGGCCGGTTCTTCGACTATGATGCCCGCGCCATGACAATCCCTGTCCTCGTCAGTCATATTCTGTTCGCGATCGCGCTGTTCTGCGTCTCGGTAGTTGCGACATATCTGGTAATCCGTCTCGGTATCCTGGATGAGCCCAATCACCGCTCCAGCCATGCCCGCCCGACGCCATCAACCGGAGGGATCGCGATAGTCGCGACCTTTGCGATCGGGTTTGCGACGGTATGGGCGCTGAGCGATCAGGCACGTCTGTCGACCTTCCATCTTTTCGGTTTCGCGATTTCCGCACTGGGCATCGCGCTTGTTGGTTTTCTGGACGACCTGAAGCGGCTGAAGACATTCAAGATCAAGCTTGGAGCGCAAATTGCCGCGTCCCTGGTGCTTCTCGCATTCGGTATTGTTTTTAGCCGGGTTTCGCTACCCGGTATCGGCGCGATCGATCTCGGATGGCTCGGATATCCGCTTACAGTGATTTGGGTCGTCGCCCTGACCAACATGTTCAATTTCATGGATGGCCTGAACGGGCTGGCCGGCGGCACGGCCGTGATCGTCTCTGCCTTTCTGTGTGCAGTCACTTTCATGGAAGGCTCGTTCTTCGTCTATATGTTCTGCTACATCATGGCGGCAGGCGCGGCCGGGTTTCTGGTCTTCAATTTCCCGCATGCGCGCTTGTTTATGGGCGATGTCGGAAGCCAGTTCGTCGGGTTCAGTTTTGCCGCCCTCGCGGTGATCGCCGCCGAAATAGATGCGTCGCGCACATCTTTCCTGGTGGTCCCGCTGCTGTTTTTCAATTTTATGTTCGATACCGTTTTCACGTTGTGCCGTCGTGGGCTGCGGGGAGAGAACGTAACCCAGGCACACCGAACGCATCTCTATCAGTTGCTCAACCGGGTCGGCTGGAGCCACGTTCAGGTGACCCTGTTTCATATCTGCGTGACAGCGGCGCAGGGGGTGGGGGCGCTGATCCTGATTGGGCTCGGCCCGGACAGCCGGATGGTCGTGTTTTTGCCGTTCCTCGTTTTCCAGATTCTTTATGCCGCCGCCGTTGTCCGGGTCGCGCGCCGACGTGGCATTCTTCAGTCGGCGGTGTGATCAAAGAAAAAGCACCGGCGCACGTTTTCACGTGGCCGTCGCATCGAACTGCAAGAATGCCGCGGGGGGAGCTGACTTTCAATTGCAGTACGGTGGGTGAGACGTGACCCGTGTCCGAGATCGGCGGCAACAACAGGTCGACTGGCGCCGGGTGGCGCATGGGGCGTGAGTGCATTCTTTTTGGCCGCCAGGGCGATCACGGTCACCGCGATCAGCGCAAGATCGAGCGCCAGGCTTTGTTTCTCGACATAGAAAAGCCCGGTCAGGCTTTTCCACGGCCGGATGAGGCGGTTGTAATTCAGATCCGGGTCAGCGCTGTCACGCAGAATGTCACCTTCGTCGCCAAAGTAACAATCTACCTCCCGCCGCGATGCGGGAGGTAGCAGGAACTCATTCGCATCCAGAAACCTGAGAGATCAGTTGCCGTAGACTATCTGTCGGGTCCGCTTGATGTCCGTCGTCAAAATTTTTGGGCCAGTTGATCGTCTGATTTAACGGAGGATC
>JAYOMI010000112.1:0-11160 GCA_038120765.1 Rhodospirillaceae bacterium | reverse complement strand
GCTATACCCGGCGCGTTCCAGCGCCGCATCGAGCGCCGCCGGGTAATCGCCCGAATCGTAGGTCATGGTCGCGCCGTCGCGGGTTTTTATCTGCGTGTCGTAGGGCATGGAGTCCGCCGGGATCAGGTTGCGGCGCCGCACTTCGACCCGGTCGAGACCGAGCTCGCGGGCGATGCGGTCCATCAGGCGTTCCATCGCGAAGGTGCCCTGCGGCCGGCCCGCGCCGCGCACCGGGGTTACCGGCGTCATGTTGGTGAGCGCCAGTTTGACGTCGAGCGACAGGGTCGGCAGTTCGTAGGGGCCGAGGAAATTGGTCGCCGCATTATAGGGCAGGTTCACGCCATAGGGCGTATAGGCGCCGTGATCGTGCGCCATCGTGCCGCGCACGCCGAGCAGCCGCCCATCCGCGTCCACGGCGACTTCCATATCCCAGAGCTGGTCGCGCTCCATGGTGGCGGCGGTGAAATGCTCGCGCCGGTCCTCGACCCATTTTACCGGGCGGCCCAGAATCTTGGCGGCCAGCGGAACGACCACTTCGTCCTGATAGAAGACGAATTTCGGGCCGAACCCGCCGCCGACAGTCGGTGTCATGACCCGGATGCGGTCTTCCGGCAGGTCCAGCATCTGTACCAGGATGCTCTGCGCCCTGTGGGCCATCTGCGTTGCCGACCAGACATTCAGTACGCCGTCGCGCGGGTTCAGTTCCGCGGCGACGCCGCGGCATTCGATGGCATGTCCGAGGCCCTTGTGCTGGTGAAGCGTTTCGCGAAATACATGGGGCGCGTCCGCAAAAGCCGCATCGGTATCGCCATAGGCCAGCGTGAACCCGGCCACCAGGTTGTCGGCGAATGCCGAATGGGCCGTCGCTGCGCCGTCATCCAGCGCGGTGAGATAATCGGCGGAGACGGGAAGGTTCGTGTAGTCGACGAAGACAAGCTGTGCCGCATCCTCTGCGATATAGAGGGATTCCGCGATCACGCAGGCGACGGGCTCGCCCACATAGCGCACCTCGCCATCGGCGAGGGCCGACGGGCTGGCGGAGAGTTTCAGCGCGCCGGAGGGCTGTTCAACCGGCATGACCGTGTCGGTCAGATGGGGGCGCAGGTCATCCAGCGTGTAGACGGCGACAACACCGTCGAGCGCAAGTGCGGCGGAGCTGTCTATGCCTGAAAACGTGGCATGGGCGACCGGCGCGCGGACAAAGGCCGCATGCAGCATGCCGGGCAGGTGGATGTCGTCGAGATATTTCCCTTTGCCGCGGAGCAATGCCGGGTCTTCAACCCGCTTGATCTTTTCACCGAACACTTCTGGACCTTTTCAAGTTCGGTCCGAGAATACCGGGGCAGGTGAGCGCCGTCATCCGTTCAGACGGAACGAATTGAAAAAAGACGTCCGTTTCCGGTGTCGTAACGGCCCTAGCCGGCCGCTTTACGGTCCTGGGCGTTGAGCTGTTTGAGCGCGAACAGGTAATCGGGATCCAGTCGCCAGTGTTCGACGACCTTGTGCGCGGTTTCCAACTTGATCCGGTCGTAGAGGTCGAGCACCCGGGTCAGTTCCGAGGGGTCCACGACCTTGTCGCCCGGCCGGGCGCTCCGGCTGAGCAGGAAGATCGAGGCGAAATCCGGCTTCATTATTTCAAGCGACCGGCACAGGATGGCGAGCGCCTCGCCGCCCGGTTCGAACACGAAGCGGCGAACCAGCTTGTTGTTGAGGTTCGACAGGCCGGCCAGCATTTCCTCGAACAGGCCGATTTCGCCCTGGCGCAGGGTCTGGATCATCAGCGAGGGCGTCACTTTACCGGCGCTGATCAGGGATTTGATCATACCGTCTACGTTATCGGCGTTTTCGGCCTTTGCGATGGGCTCGCCCATGAGGTCTTTCACGGCCCGTTCGATCGATTTGTCCAGCTCGACAGAATCGATGTCGAAACGCTCGACGATGCTTTTGCGGAGTGCCGCGGAAACCCACCAATACATGCGTTTCGCCAGGGTCGGCGATAATTCGTTCCGGCGGAGAAGCGGATCCTGCAGGTCCGGCTGGGATTCCGAGCGATCGACGATCTTCTCCAGCGTCTCGCCGGAAATCCTGGCTCCGCGGTTCTCGACAAGGGTGCGGATAACGTCATTGTTGTCGGTATCGACCAGTGCGTCCGAAACGGTTTCGGAGACGGTTTCGCGCATCGCGATTGCAAGTTGATGTTCGTGGGTCCGGTGCCGGATGATCTCAACCAGCTCCATGTCCTGCAGCACAGCGCTTTCGATCAGAATCGGATAGGCTATCTCGAGCGTGTCATTGGCGAGCGCGCTGATAACCTGGGGTGGCGCATCCGGGATACCGCTGAGTTTTTCGGACAGGGCCTTGCGGACAACTGATTCCACATCGCTGATCAGGCGCTGGAGAATGTCGCCCATGAGATTGCGTTCATCGCCGGAAAGCTCGGAATGGGAATCGTAGAACAGATCGCCCAGCGCCTTTACAAGCGCGGTCCTGCCCTCAACGGACTTGTCCCGCGCCAGAGACAGCAGCGTGTGCAAGTCTTCCGGGTTGTCGACCGGGAGATTTGAGAGAAGGGACGAACTGGTGACAAGGTTACTGGCCATTTAATAAGTGTAGCCAGCGTGTTTTAACTATAAGTTAATTGCGACGATTTTGATCCGGATGAGCTTAAAATGCACGGATACTGCCGTGGCATTTATCCCATAATCCTGACATCTGAATCATCCGGCATTCGCATTTATAAGAGAATGACGGAGGCGGAGTGCACTTTCCTGCCGTGTCGGACTGCCCGGTTTTATTCGGCAGCGCCGCGCTGCTCGGTATTCACCTGTTTCATGGCGAACAGGAAATCCGGATCAAGATGCCAGCGTTTTACGACTTTTTGTGCAGTTTCCGCCTTGATCCGGTCGAAGAAGTTCAGCACGCGGCTGACCTCGTTGGGATCGACAACCTTGTCGCCCGGTCGGGCGCTGCGGCTTAACAGAAAGATCGACGCGAAATCCGCTTTCGCGATATCGGCGGCGCGGCAGACAATTGCGAGACCCTCTCCACCGGGTTCAAACACAAACCTGCGGATCAGGTTGCTGCGAAGTCCTGTAACTTGGGACAGCAAATCCTCGAACAGGACGACCTCTCCCTGGCGCAGGGTCTGGATCATAAGCTGCGGGGTTATCGCGTCGGCATCATGGAGTTTTTCCGCCAGTTCCTGGGATTTTCGGAGAGGCGCGGTATTGATCTCGCCCGTTCCACCGCCGGGGATGCCCAGAATATCGAGGATTGTATCCTGGATTTTGTCATCGAGGCCGGCTTCGTCGATGCTGTAATGTTCGACGATATGTTTGCGCAGCGCGGCCGAGACCCACCAGTACATCCGCTTGGCGAGATCGGGCCCCAGGTCATTGCGATTGATCAGCGGAACCTGAATATCGTCGATTTTCTCAGATTGCTCGACCAGGTATTCCATGGCCTTGCCCGAGATATCGGCGTTTTCGTTCTCCAGCAGGGTTTTGATGACGTCTACGTTCCCGGTGTCGATAAGCGCGTCAGAAACAGCTTCGGAGACCGTCTCGCGCATTGCAATGGCGAGTTGATGGCCATACGTGCGGTGTTGGACAATTTCGATGAGCTCCATGTCCTGAAGAATGGTGCTTTGCGTGAGTATGGGATGTGCGACTTCGATCTGATCATTGGCAAGCGCCGAAACCAGCTCCCGCGGTGCATCGTTCTCGTCCGCCATACGCATCGCGAGCTGTTGGCGGACCTTCATTTCAACGTCATGGATAAGCTGGCGGAGAATATCGGACATGATATTCCGTTCCGCGTCCCGCAGGACGATGTCAGTATCGAAGAACAGGTCTCCGACGATCTGCACCAGCCGCGTGCGTCCTTCAACGGATTTGTCGCGGGTCAATCCGATGAGATCGTTAAAATCGATGTGTTCAGGTTCAGTCATCAGGCCAGTGCGGTGCAGAGTTGATTATTTGGGAATCTGCACCAAGCATTTGAGATTTAAATTAATTTTGAATTAATGAGCCGGGTTCCGCGCGCCTCTCCGGATCGTTGGATTTCCTTTTGTGTCATTTATACACGCCTCGTTAATCAAACGACCCTAAAATCAATGTTAAATACTATATAACCACGAGTGGCAAACCGGACATGAACATACCCGCTTTTCAGTCTGCCGCGCGTTTGGCAGGCAATACGCCGGGCATCAACCCGCAGGCCCCGCAGGCGCGACCGCATTCGGCATCGCCGACCCCTGCGCAGGCGTCGAACGTTAGCCGTGACCCGGCGGAACAGGCCCCCGGAGCAAGGCCGGTTCTTGATCTGTCGGATGCGGCGCTCACACGCCGGGACATCCCCCGCGGTTCGTTTATCGATATCGTGGCGTAGAACGGAAACGAATATTGCCTGTTTTTGCTTGCCCGGACGGCGTGCGGGTCGCATTTTCAGGATATGACACAGGAAAATTCTCCCGCAGGCTCGCCTGTCCGTATGGCGGCCGGTCCCATCGTAAGGCAGGTTCCCGAAGGCGATAATCGCGAACGCCTCGTCTGTACCGATTGCGATTTTATCTATTACGAAAATCCGAAGGTCGTCGTCGGTGCCGTCTGTACCTGGGAAAACAGGGTGCTGCTTTGCCGCCGGGCGATAAATCCGAGACGCGGCCTGTGGACGATCCCCGCCGGGTTCATGGAACTGAATGAAACGGCCGAAGCGGGCGCCGCGCGGGAGGCGAAGGAAGAAGCCTGCGCCGATATCGATATAGACGGGCTGATCGGTGTGTACACGATCCCGAGAATCAGCCAGGTTCAGCTGATCTATCGCGCTGAAATACGACACGGCGCGTTCGGTGTCGGAGAAGAAACCCTGGAACTCGACCTGTTCGACTGGGACGCGATTCCATGGGATGAAATCGCCTTTCCGTCAGTCAAATGGGCGCTCGATCACTGGCGCGAACTGGGGGATGCCGACGTCTGGCCGCCATTTTCGAACCCGCCGGGCGAAGACGGGAATTATCACCGGTAAACCGCGGGACAGCCAGCCGGGGGTCTATCTCAGTGGCGGAGTTCCGCCGGCGGAAACACGCCTGCCTTGCCGATCATTGCCGGTATCGCATGGCCGAGCTGCTCGCCGATCCAGTCCCCCGCGGCAATGAGCTTGTCGATATCTATTCCCGTTTCAATCCCCATGCGGTTCAGCATGTAGACCAGGTCTTCGGTCGGGACATTCCCGGTCGCGCGCGGAGCGAACGGACAACCGCCGATACCGCCCGCGGAGGCGTCGATGGCCTGTACGCCGGCTTCGACCGCGGCGTAGCAATTGGCAAGCCCGGTATTCCGCGTGTTATGGAAATGGGCGCGGAAGCGGGCTGACGGCGCTATATCCATCACAGCGCCGAACAGGTCGGCGACCTGGCTCGGCACCGCGCAGCCGATCGTATCCGCAAGCGCGATCTCGAACGTATCGTCACCGGCGCAGCGTTCGACCAGTCCGATCACGCGCTCCGGCGGCACTTCGCCCTGAAAGGGGCATCCGAACGCGGTGGAGATCGTCAGGGAGCACCGCACGCCCACGGCTTTCGCTTCGGCGGCGATTTCCTCATATACATCCACCGCCTGTTCGATCGTCGTGCCCTGGTTCTTCTGGCTGAACGTATCGGACGCGACCAGCGCGTAGTTTACTTCCCTGCAGCCCGCGGCTAGCGCGCGGTCGAGCCCCCGTCGGTTGAGCACAAGTCCGATATAGGTGATGCCGTCATCGTCGGGCAGGGCGGCCAGCACTTCCTCCGCCTCCGCCATTTGCGGGACCCGCTTCGGGTTGACGAAGCTGACGGCTTCCATGCGCCGGATACCCGCATCCGCCAGCTTGCCGATGAACGCGACCCGGGTGGCGACGTCGAGGATTTCAGGCTCGTTCTGGAGCCCGTCCCTCGGGCCGACATCGATAATCTCTATGCTGCGTGGCGGGGTCGTCATTGCGGCGAATCCTTCTGTCGCGTTGATTGGAATATTATAGGGCAAACCCGTCTTCATTGGCACGCCGCTCCTGCCGGCGGGAAAGCATGCCGAGGACTAAACCAACAGCGGACAGGGAAACCATCAGCCAGACCACGTCGTTCCAGTTGCCGGTCGCCGCGCGCACCGCGGCGGCTGCGGGCGGGCCGAAAAGCATGCCGGTATTGGTGCCCATGACCATGAGACCGCTCATCGTGCCGATTTGCGATGGCGAAGGGGTGTAGGTCGCCACCGACCCAAGCGCCCCTGCCGGCACCATGCCGCCAAAGATCCCGAACATTGCCGCGATACCAAGCCGTGCCGTATCCGGCAGGAGGCCCGAGAATATGCCGATCTGGGAGAGACCCATACCGATCGCGCCGACGGCAAGCAGAGACCAGCAGGACGCGCCGCGGCCCATGGCCCAGGCCCCGAACCAGTTACCGACGGCATTGCAGATCAGCACGCCGGCGGGGATGGTCGCCGCGACCAGTGTCCCCGACCCGTATACCTCGTGCATGTAGCTCGGCAGCCAGGCCATCATCGAAATGTGTTGTGCGGCATAGAGGCCGAAACACCCGGCCGCCATCAAAGCGCCCGGGCTTGCCAGACATTTTGTAACATTGCGCAAAAGCGAGGTCCGGATGACGTCGTTGCCCTGCCGCCGCCGCCAGCCAAGCGTGACTTTGAAGACCACTGCGGTCCAGATCAGCGTGATGCCGGTGCTGATCAGCCACAGAATGCGCCAGCCCCAGGCTTCAAGGATCAGGGCGCCGGCGATCAGCATGACCGAAAATCCGACCGGAACGAATGATGACCAGATTCCGAGCGCCCATTTCCGGTCTGCCGTGGCGGTGACGTGGCTGATCATGCCAGCCCCCGTTATGGTAACGGCCGTATAGCCGATCCCCTCTATAAAGCGTGACGCCAGCATGATGCCGCCGGATTGGGCAAAGGCGCCCAGCAGGCTGCCGGCAGTCATGGCGACAAGGCCGAAAATCATGACCTGGCGCTGTCCGATCCGGTCGGCGAGCGACCCTGCGACAAGGCCGAGCGCAAAGCCGGTACAGGAGATCATCGACGCTATCCAGCCGCCCATCACCAGCCCGGCATCCAGCGCGAGGCGGATTTCGGGCATCGCGGGGGGAAGCTTGCCCAGGTGGGTCGCCGCGACGATACCCGCGCCGAACGCGACCCAGACGATTGGCCACTGGGTATGCCGGGATTGGTTGCCATCTGCCATAGAGAGTTATCCCCCGTGCGGCTTGACCCGTCCATACCCGTCGGCGATCCTGCGGGAAATCGTGCAGGTTTATAAAGGGATATACCACCAGAATGGGTACTGAATCCGCGCCGCGTACCGGACCGCTCGCGAATATTCGCGTCATCGAAATGGGCACCATGATCGCAGGGCCGTTCTGCGGCCAGTTACTGGCCGATCACGGGGCCGAGGTGATCAAGCTCGAACAGCCCGGTGTCGGCGACCCGATGCGCCAATGGGGCAAGGAAAAACCCCACGGAAAGGCGCTTTTCTGGCCCGTTCTGGGACGCAACAAGCTATCGGCGACGCTGAATGCCCGCGAGGCTGAAGGTCAGGCGCTGGTCAAAAAGCTGGTCGAAGGCGCGGATATCCTGCTCGAAAACTTCCGTCCCGGCACGATGGAGCGCTGGGGGCTCAGCTACGAGGAACTCTCGGCGATCAACCCGAAGCTGATCATGATCCGGGTCTCCGGTTTCGGCCAGACCGGGCCTTACGCGAAGCGGGCAGGGTACGGCGCGATCGGCGAGGCCATGGGAGGCTTGCGCTACACCACTGGGGATCCCTCCCTGCCGCCGAGCCGCGCCGGTATTTCCATCGGCGATTCCCTCGCCGCCACGCATGCCTGTCTCGGCGCGATGATGGCGCTGCACCAGGTGCATCTGACGGGCAGGGGCCAGGTGATCGACGCATCGATCTACGAATCCGTCCTCAACATGATGGAGAACGTGGTCACGGAGTACGATGCGGGCGGGTATATCCGCGAACGCACCGGTTCATACCTGCCGAAAATCGCGCCGTCGAATGTCTATCCCACCAGGGACGATGTCTGGCTGGTGATCGGCGCGAACCAGGATTCGGTCTGGGCGCGCATGGCCGAAGCCATGGGCCGGCCCGAACTTGCCAAAGACGAACGGTACGCGACCCATGGTGCCCGCGGTATCAACCAGATCGAACTGGACGAACTTATTTCGGACTGGACCAAAGGTTTCGCCGTCGCGGATCTGGAAGCCCTTCTGCATGAACACGGTATTCCGAATGGCAAGATTTACCGCGCGCCGGAGATGCTTGAAGATCCGCAGTTTCAGGCGCGCGAGAGCATCGTTCGGGTCGATCACCCGGAATTCGGCAATATCGCCATGCAGAATGTCGCGCCGCGGCTCTCTGAAACGCAGGGGGCGGTGCGCCATCCGGGGCCGGGCCTCGGCGAGCACAACGATTATGTCTGGGGCGAACTCGCGGGCAATTCCGCCGAAGACATCGCCGGCCTGCGCGACCGCGGCATCATTTAAGGAACGCAAAAATGCTGAAAACCGGCAAGGAACATCTCGAATGCCTGCGCGACGGCCGGGTGGTTTATATCGGCGGCGAAAAGGTCGACGACGTCACCACGCATCCGGCCTTTGCCGAAAGCGCCAGATCCATGGCGGCGCTCTATGACATGAAGGCAGACCCCGCGAACCGCGATATCATGTCCTATGAAGAGGACGGCGAGCGGTTCTCGATGTACTATCTGCGCCCCAGGAACGCGGAGGATCTGCGCAAACGGATGCGCGCCCACAAGCGCATCGCGGACGAGACCTGCGGCCTGTTTGGCCGGTCGCCGGATCATGTTTCGAGCTTCGTCACCGGCCTTGCGATGAAGCCCGACGTGTTCGACAAGATCGGTCCCGGGTATGGCGACAACCTGCTGGCGCATTACGACTACATGCGCCGCAACGATATCTATGCGGCCTATGCGGTGTTGCCACCGGCCGGCGCGCGGAACCCCGAATTCTATCAGAAGAAGGAAATGCCGGTTCCGACCCTGAAAGTCGTCGACGAGCGCGATGACGGGGTGGTCATTTCAGGCATGAAAATGCTGGCGACCGGCGGCGTGTATGCCGACGAATTGTGGATCGGCAATCTCTTGCCCATCGCCGATGGCCGCGAAGCCGAGGCAATAACCTGTGCGGTGCCCTGCGGCACGCCGGGCCTGACCCTCTGGTCGCGCAAGCCGTTCGGCCAGGACCTGCGCAACAAATTCGATTACCCGCTTTCCGCCAGGTACGACGAAAGCGACGCCATGGTGCTGTGCGACAATGTTTTCGTGCCGTGGGAAAAGGTCTTCGTGCACGACAACGCGGAAATGTCGCGGGGGATCTACGTCCAGACGCCGTCGCACGCGATGGGGAACCATCAGTCCAATATTCGCTTCTGGGCGAAGATGCAGCTATTGACCGGGGTTCTCAGCCGGATCACACAGTCTTCGGGCAATAACCAGATTCCCGCGGTGGCGGACCAGCTCGGCCGCATGGCCGCGCTCGAAGCGACGCTGGGCGGGATGATCCACGGCCAGATCGAAGCGGCGGAAAACTGGCCGGGGACAGCCGACGGTGCGCCGGATGACTATGTCACCATCAACCGGCGCTATATGTATGCGGCGCTTAACTGGTGCACCGAAAACCACTCGATGATCATCGAAATGCTGCGCGAACTGATGGGTGGCGGCGTGTTCCAGATGCCGGCCGACGTTTCGGTGATGGACAATCCCGACCTGCGCGAAAAGTTCGAACAGTTCTGGGCGACGCCCTTCATGGAAAGCTTCGACCGGATGAAGCTCTATCGCCTTGCCTGGGATCTGGTGGGATCGGAATTCGCCGGCAGGCATACGAGTTACGAAAAATTCTATGCGGGCTCGTTCTTCGTGGTGCGCAACCACTCCTTCCGCGAAGCGCCGTGGGACGAATTCCACGCCGTCGTCGACCGCCAGCTTGCAGCGATGGAGTTGCCGCAGCAGTCCTGAAATTCCCGGAAAAACGTCGGGGGCTCGTTCCTCAATGTCCCGCCAGCCAGTATAGTGCCCGCGATGCTTCCTATCTGTATTTGCAATTCTCAACCCGACACATAACAACCCGACACATAACAGGAGACAGCGAGATGACGCCTGAGGAGATCAAGATGGTCCAGGACAGCTTTGCGAAAGTCATTCCCATCAAGGAATAGGCGGTTGAGTTGTTTTATGGCCGGCTGTTCGAGACAACCCCCGAGGTCCGCCCCCTTTTCAAGGGCGACATGAAGGAGCAGGGCGCCAAGTTGATGGCGACATTGGCCGTGGTCGTCAAAGGACTGAACAATATCGAATCGCTGCTGCCCGTCGCCGGCGATCTGGCGAAACGGCATGTCGGCTACGGCGTCGCGCCGGAACACTATCCACCGGTGGGCGCCGCTCTGATCTGGACGCTGGGACAGGGACTGGGTGACGACTTCACCCCCGAAGTCGAAGCGGCCTGGGCCGGTGCCTATGGCCTGTTGAGCGGGGCGATGATCTCCGCGGCCTACGCCGATAACGCCTGAGCCCGCCCCAACAATAGCCCAATCGATAAAAGCCCGCCGAACTGCACGTTCCGGGCGGGCTTTTGTGTTTGACAGGCCGGTGTCCGCGAAAACGCGATCGGGCCCTTATTCTGCCGCGACGGAGGCTGACGCGGCCTTGCTCCGCGCATCTTCCAGTTCCCGGTCACGGGCTTTGGCACGGTGCGTTACCCGCTGAATGCCGGGGATTGCCAGCAATGTGGGTTTGAAGATCTGTTCCATGGACAACAGTGAATAGGGACAATTGGCGCAGCTGCCGACGAACCGCACCTGCAATTCGCCGATCCCTTCGTCGATTCCCAACACATCCAGCCGACCGCCATCGTTGGCCAGGACCGGCGCGATTACCGATTCGACCACCAGGTCGACACGCTCCTGCAGGGTGCCCGCATAAAGCTCGTCTTCTTCGAATACCGCCGGAATGGCGGCGTCTCCTGCGCCGGCGGCGCGGATCGTCTCCCGGGCTTCGGCGTCTTTTTCCTTATCGAGAATACCCAGACCGACGAAGGACTCCGCCAGTGACGGCGAGATACGCTGCTTGATCAGGTGTTGCAC
>JAYOMI010000111.1:4040-11233 GCA_038120765.1 Rhodospirillaceae bacterium | reverse complement strand
CGGCGATGCCGACTAGGATCCTCCACATATCCGACCTGTATTTCGGTCCGCCATTCGCGTCGCCGGTCGCGGAAGCGCTGCTGCGGACGGTTCCGTCACTGGATCCCGATGCGATCGTCGTCAGCGGCGATCTGACGCAACGGGCCAGGCGCGCCCAGTTCGAGGCATGCAGGCGCTTCCTGGACCGACTGCCCCATCGGCCGATGCTGGTGGTGCCCGGCAATCACGATGTGCCTCTTTATCGTGTGTTCGAGAGGCTGTTCAGGCCACACGCCCTGTACCGCGAGATCATACATGCTAATCTGAACCCGGTACTCCATGTCGGGAATGTCGTCCTGGTCGGGCTCGATTCGACCGCGCCGCGCAGTGCGATCTCCAACGGGCGACTACATGTCCGTCAGTTGCGGCATTGCGAGGCGGTCTTCACGTCGGAGCCGGAGGACATGGCCCGCATCGTGGTCGCCCATCATCACTTTGCGCCGGGTCATGACAGGTTACTCGACGTCCCGATGCACCGGGCGCGCCGGGCAATCGACTGTTTCGTCGAACAAAAGGTCGAGATGATCCTGGGAGGGTACCTGCACCGGTCCTATATCGGCAGCTCGCTCGACTTCTACCCGGGGCATGACCGCGAGCGCGGAGTGATTATCGTGCAATGCGGCACCACCACCTCACGTCGCGGCAAGGGGCGCGAACGCGACGAGAATACCTTCAACGTCATCGACGTCGGTACGGACACTTTCACCGTCACCCACTATCTGTACTTCGAAGCCGCAGACAGCTTCGCGGCCGTCAGCAAGCACGTCTTTCCCCGCCGGGCGCGATACCTCAAGAGCGACGACGGCGCCGTTCCGGCATGAATTCGCCCCGCCCGGCCAGCTGGACCCGTCGCAAGATGGTCGTCTTTGCGTTGGCCGCCGTCCTCCTGGCGGCCGTGGCCTGGTATGTGCAGACCCATGTCCCGCTCGAAGAACTTGCGCGCGAGGAAGTCCGGTTTCGCGAGGCGATCGCCGCCAATCCGTGGCGGTCATTCGCCATTGGTTTTTGTATCTATTCCGTCATCCCGCTGGTGCCGGGCACCGGGGGCAAGGCCATCGTGTGCGGCTGGCTGTTCGGATTCTGGCAGGGCGTCGCCATTGTGTCGGCCGGTCTCGCGATCGCCGCAATGACAATCTTCCTGCTGAGCCGTTATCTCTTCCGCGAGAGCATCGAGCGCCGTTTCCCGCATGCGCTGGAGTCGATGAACTGAAACCTGCGCAGGGACGGCGTTTTCTACCTCGTAACGCTCCGGCTGCTTCACGCCCCCTTTTCGATCGTCAATCCTGTTTTCGGCGGGAGCCGTATTCCCGTCTGGACATTTTTCTGGACGACCGTGGTCGGATTGGCGCCCACCAATTCCCTGTGGGTGTATGTCGGGGTCCGCCTGCCGACGTTGCGCGAATTGGCCGAGCACGGTCCGGGGTCCCTGATAGACCTGCCGTTGATCGTCGCCGTGGTGTCTTGCGGCGTCCTGCCCTTTGTTTTCCGCTAGTCGCTGCGTCGTTTTGGACGCGCCCGGGGCGCGGGGCGGATCGTCAACCCCTCTCTGAATGAAGCCAAGGAGAATGATCGATGATTGCCGCTCCCGAGCCTGCCCTGTACCGGATTCTCATCGCGCTCATGATCGCCATGGCGGCGGGCTCCGTTCTTCGCCTGATCGCCCTGCGCAAAGCCGATGAAGACAGGCGGCGTCAACGTCTCGCCAGCCTGCGTACGTGGTGGATGCTCGCCCTCCTTGCGAGCGCAGCCGTGCTGGCGGGACGAATCGGGATATGCCTGCTTCTGGGCGCGGCGAGTTGTATCGCATGGTTCGAGATTACCAGGATGATGGGCGCGCGCCGGGAGGACAGGCCCGCCATCCGCGCCGGATACGGACTGATCGTCGCCAACTACCTCATCATCCTGCCTGGGTGGGCATCGCTGTTTCCGGTCTTTCTGCCCCCGGGCGCGCTTTTCGTTCTGGCCGTTCTCCTGCTTGTTCAGGATGAGCCGCGCGGCTACATCAGGTCCGCGGGCGGGCTCCTGTGGGGGCTTCTGTTTCTCGGATACGGGGTCTCCCATGCCGCGTACCTGACGGTCCTGCCCTCTGTTTCGGGCGGACCGCTCGGGCCCGCGGGGTGGTTTGTCTTCCTCGTTGTCCTGACGGAGGTCGACGACATCTTCCAGGCGATCGTCGGGCGCCTGTTCGGCGCGCACAAGCGGCATCGGATTATTCAGACAATATCGCCCAACAAGACCTGGGAGGGCTTTTTCGGCGGCATGATCGTCATCGTCGTTCTTGCCCCCATCATCGCGCCGTGGCTTACCACGCTGGCTGACGGGGGCGGACCGTTTCCATTGCCCGAAGCGCTGGATCCGTATGCGGGGCCGGTTCTCGCCGCGCTGCTGATTTCCATCGCCGGGTTCTTCGGCGATATCAACATGTCGGCGATCAAACGCGATTCCGGCGTCAAGGACAGCGGCAAGCTGCTGCCGGGCATGGGGGCGTGATCGATCGCATCGACAGCCTCACCATGACTGCGCCGGCATTCGTTTACTTCCTCATCTGGTGGACGATGTGAAGCTATTGCCCGGGGACCGGAAGGCGGAATGTCCCGCGGAGAGCGGCGACCGCGCCGGCAGCTGTGCGTCGGCCCGGCGGTTCACCATACCCAACATCATTTGTGCCATTCGCCTCACAGGGTCGTTTGTACTGATCCCCATAGCCTGGCTGGGTCACAACGAATTGTCTCTCTGGGGCTTCCTGGTTCTCGCCATGTCCGACTGGATCGACGGCAAGCTCGCGATCCTGCTCGATCAACGGACGGAACTCGGCGCGCGATTGGACAGCTGGGCCGATGCCGCGCTTTATGCCGCGCTTCTTGTCGGGGCCCTGATGCTTCACGGGGACACGCTGGTCGGCGAGGCTCCCTGGATCGGAGCTGCCGTCGCAACCTATGCGCTGTCGACTGCCGTGGGATTCTGGAAGTACCGGCGCTGGCCAAGCTATCATACGCGTGCCGCGAAGACCGGGTGGTTCCTGACAATTATCGGGGCTATCGGCCTTTTTACAGGCTGGTCGCTGTGGCCGATGCGCATAGCGCTCGGGTTCGCGGCGCTCACAAATCTTGAAGCTTTGGCCATAACCCTGATTTCGCCGGTGTGGCGCGCCAACGTCACCTCGGTCTATCACGCCTGGCGGGATAATCGAGCCAATTGATACCGGTGCCGGATACGTTTCGGCATATGATATACTCGACATTCGGCGCGGCGCACTCGCGCCACGGGGCTGGCCGGCACCGCAATCGGACCCGCCAACGCCCTTCCGCCCCTTCGGGTGCATGGGGTTGTTTTACGGGTTTCCGTTTGCAGCAGTTTCGCGCCGGTGTTTCGTGAAACTCTGTTGATACCGACCGTCATTCCTGCGGCGGCGGGAGGATGGGACGGCGGCCCCCGGAACAGGTCCGGGGAGCCGCGCGCCCGCTTCCGGCAGGTGGCGCGGATCAGTTATCCAGCCGCACCAGCTGACCCATATCGGCGCAATCCTCGTCGGTTTTCAGGCCGGCGGCATGAATGCCGTGGGCGGCCATGTCTTCGTCAACGTTTTGGCGGTCGCCGGTCACGCCGACCGCGCCGATGACCTCTCCGGCCTCGTTGCGGATCAGCCGCCCGCCGCCTTCGGCAAAGACCTGTCTCTCGGATGCGTCATCGATAAACTTCATGAAATTGGGGCGTTCCTCCGCGCGCACCTGGACAAGGCTCGAGGACCGTCCGAGCGCCAGCGCCGCGTATGTCTTGCCGAGCGCCATTTCGAGCCGCAGCGCCGATGCGTGATCTTCCTTCTTGAACGCTTTGACCACGTTGCCCGGCTCGACCACGACAGCGGTCATGGGGCGCAGGTTCAGCTCGCGGCTTTTTTCGAAAATGGCGTCAATGATGGTGTCGGCCTGTTTGAGCGAAATGATGTTCATTTTTGATTTCCTTGATCGTGTCTGTGATAACCCTTTATGGGGCAGTCGATGCGGCTGTGCTAGAATTTTGGCGAATTAATCTGGAGAAACCGGGTGATTGGTGAGAGCCTGAAGCGGATCGAGGATCCGGCGTTGCTGCGCGGCAAAGGCACGTTTGTCGACGATATCCATCTTGCCGGGATGCTGCAGGCCGCGTTCGTGCGCAGCCAGCACCCCCATGCGCTGATCAAATCCATCGATACGGCGACGGCATCCTCCGCCCCCGGCGTTCGCGCCGTCTACACCCTGGCCGATTTCATGCCGCATATTGTCGGGGGACGTCTGCCGCTGCAGTTCCCGTCGAAGGATTTCGGGCCAGATGTCACGCCGTGGCTGCTTGCCGGCGAAGAGGTCTGCCATGTCGGCGAGGTGGTCGCGCTGGTGATCGCGGATACCCGCTACGCGGCAGAAGATGCCGCCGTGCTGGTCGAGGTGGATTACGAGCCGCTGCCCTCCGTCGCAGGCTGTGCCGCGGCCTTCGCGCCCGGCGCCCCGCTCGTCCATCGGGATACCACCGATAACGTGCTGGTGCGTTTCCAGCAGTCCTATGGCGATACCGACAGCGTCTTTGCCACGGCGAACCATGTCTTCCGGGAGCGATTTGTCCAGCACCGGGGGGCCGCCCATCCGATCGAGGGCCGGGGCGCGGTTGCGCGCTATGACGCGCTGGACGATGCCATCACCCTCTGGTCGTCGACGCAGATGTCGCACGAAGTGCGGTCGGCCATGGTGCGGCTGTTCGATATGGATGAGGGGCGGCTGCGGGTCGTTGCGCCCGATGTCGGCGGCGGGTTCGGATCCAAATACATTGCCTATAGCGAAGAGATCGCCGTGGCGCTGGCGGCAAAGCTGTTCGATGCCCCGGTGAAATGGATCGAGGACCGGCGCGAACATTTCGTTGCCGCCATCCAGGAGCGCGAACAGGACTGGACGATGGAACTCGCGACCGACGACGAGGGACGTATCCTCGGCGTGCGGGGGTCCATGCTCAGCGATCAGGGCGCCTATACCCCGCAGGGCATCAACATGGCCTATAACGCATCGACCGGCGTCCCGGGGCCCTACATCGTGCCCAATTACGATATCGACGTGCACGTGGTGGAAACGAATGCCGTGGCCGCGGCCCCGGTCCGCGGCGCCGGCTATCCCGAGGGCAATTACACGATGGAGCGCCTGCTCGACCGGGCGGCACAGGGGCTCGGGATCGACCGGGCGGCGATCCGGGATATCAACCTCATTCCGGTGGACCTGATGCCTTACGAGACACCGCTGAAGACTCGCGCCGGATCGCCGGTGCAGGCGGATAGCGGCGATTTCCGGAAATGTCAGCAGATCGCGCTGGACCGTATCGATTACGCCGGTTTCGCCGCGCGCCAGGCGGCGGCGCGGGCAGAAGGGCGCTATATCGGGATCGGCCTCGCCAACAGCCTCAAAGGCACCGGGCGCGGGCCGTTCGAATCCGGTTCGGTGCGGATAGAACGTTCCGGCAAGGTGCGGGTGTTTACCGGCGCGCTCGCCATGGGGCAGGGGCTCAAGACCATGCTGGCGCAGGTGACATCCGAACAGCTTGGCGTGCCGATCGGGGAAATCGAGGTTGTCGCAGGCGACACGCGCACGATCGCCCTCGGCCTCGGCGGGTTCGCCAGCCGCCAGACGGTAACCGCGGGCTCGTCCGTTCATCTGTCGGCGCAGGAAGTGCGGTCCAAGGTGATCAAAATGGCCGCGCATATTCTGGAAGCGGCGGAGGACGACCTGGAACTTGCCGACGGCAATGTGCGGGTGAAGGGATCCGACCTGTCGGTGACCCTGAAACAGGTCGCGGAGATGGCGGCGGGCGCGCCGGGCTATTCCATGCCGAAGGGCGTGGACCCGGGGCTCGAGGCGGATCTCAGTTTCAAACCGTCTGCGCTGACCTACAGCAACGGGGTGCAGGCGGTCGAGGTCGAGGTCGATATCGGCACGGGGGCCGTGTCGTTCCGCAATTACGTGGTCGTCAGCGATTGCGGCACGCTGATCAACCCGATGATCGTCGACGGCCAGATCGCCGGCGGCGTCGTCCACGGCATCGGCAACGCGCTCTACGAATGGATGGGCTACGACGACAGGGGCCAGCCGCTGACCACCAATTTCGGCGAATACCTGATGCCGACGGCAACGGAACTGCCCCATATCGACATGATCTACGAGAATTCGCCGACGCCGCTGAATCCGCTCGGCGTCAAGGGTGTGGGGGAGACGGGCACGGTGCCGGCGGCCGCAGCCATCGTGTCGGCGGTCGAGAACGCGCTGGAACCGTTCGGGGCGCGGCTGACCGATTATCCCGTCAAACCGGCGACGCTTGTCGAAATCGTGCGCAAGGCTGCCGGCGCCTGACGCAGAACGGCCGCCCCTGAGGGCGGCCGTTCGTTAGTCTGTTCGGCGGAATAACACCGGGAGACAATCGGATGGTCTCCCGCAAGATTCCGGCGGCTTATTTTCCGTAGATGATCTCTGACGCGCGGGCCACGATCTCGGGCGTTGCGTTGTCGATGGACGATTTCACGAACTTCTGAATGTCCTCGCCGGTGGACGGGATCAGGCGCAGTTTCCGCTTCTTGATATCGGCGGCAAATGCCGGATCCGCATTCATGGCGACATAGGCGGCACGCAGGGTTTTCACGATATCTGCGGGAACGCCGGGCGGCAGGGCGAGCCCGCGGCCGAGCACGCCGAGCGACGCGATGAATTCCACCACTTTCTTGTCATCCGGCGATTTCACCAGATCGAGCAGCATCGGAACGTCCGCGGGGATATCCGGATCCTTGAAGATTCCCATCTGCATCACAATACGGGCAAACGGATCGTCGCCAGTGAACCAGTGGGGAACCTTCGAGCCCCAGGCGAGCCAGTTGTAGTTGGCGAGCTGTGATTCGCCCTGCTCAATCGCGAACATGGCTTTCGACGAACCCTTATAGCCGCTGACCACACGGATCTTGGTGCCAAGCATCCCGTTCATCAGTTTCGATCCGATGAAGCTCGTGTCCTGGCCGCTGGAGGAGGCGATCAGTTCCTTGTCGGTCATGTCCTTCCAGGTCTTGACGCCGGTGCTCGACCGGACGGCCATGACCAGGTTGGTCTGGTTGCTGGCGCCGATCCAGATGAAATTCCGCGCGTCGTAGCGCATTT
>JAYOMI010000111.1:0-4030 GCA_038120765.1 Rhodospirillaceae bacterium | reverse complement strand
CGCACTTTTTCCGGCCGCCTCAGCTGGTTCACGACCGTGTTGTCGAGCGGGGTGATCAGGTTCAGCCCGTCCTTGGGCATCACGTTGTAGGCCCAGTTCATCGCCTTGACGCCGCCCGCGCCCGGCATGTGCTGGACGATCACATTCGGCGTGCCCGGCAGGTGCTTGCCGAGATGTTCCGCGAAAGTCTGGGCGTATTTGTCATAGGTGCCGCCCGGGCCATAGGGGACGACGATCTTCATCGTCTTGTTCGCAAAGTAGCTGGCATCCGCGGCGAGCGCCTGGGTTGCGCCGGTCAATGCAATTGCCGTCGCGACGGCAGCCATCAGTCTGTTCTTCATTTAGGTTTCCCTCCGTACCAGCAGCCACCTCAGCTGCCACATTGCAGAGTAGGCTCTGAAATTGCCTGAAACAATAGCTTTCCCGGTTTCTAGCCGCCGCTGTCCTTGCGCAGCACGTCGAGGATAACATCGACCTCCGGCCGCTCTTGGTAGTTCTGCAGCGAGAACCGGTGTTGGATGACGCCGCCCCTGCCGACGACGAAGATGATCGGCAGGGCGACGCCGTACCAGGACGACCCTTTTGCGAATTGCGGGTTGGCAATCCCGAAGGCCGGAATGATCTCGGCCCTGTCGTCCGACAACAGCGTATAGCCGATGTTCCGGGCGTCGGCGAAGCGTTTCAGCGCCGCCGGTTTGTCATGGATGACAAGTGCGACGTTATAGCCGAGGGCGCGAAATTCCTCGATGCGGGGGTTCCAGGCGACCGCCTGGATCTTGCAGTGGGGTCACCAGTCCAGCGATCGCGAGAACAGGATCACCAGACCCTTCTTGCGGGCGAGGGATTTGAAATCCTGATGCTGGTTCCGGTGATCGACGGTTTTCAGGTCATGCGGGATTTTCGCACCGATTGCGGGCCCGGCTTTCAGCGTATCGTATTTCGACGATGCGGGGGCTGCGCCTGCCGGCACAGCCGAAAAAGCGGCCAGGCACACAGCCATTCCCAAAAAAACGCACAGACCTGCAAACATGGTTCCGACTTCCGGTTTCAATCTGGACGACAGCGTACCGCACGCGCCGTGCCGGGGGCGATTCAACAATTTGTTATCGCCGTCTCCGTCTCCGGGTCGCGGGTCCTAGTCTTCCATCTTGAGGAGCGATTTCGCGTTCCCGCCCCAGATCGCGGCTTTTCCGGCGCCGTCGAGCGTGTCCACCAGGTCGACCAGTTCCACCGGGTTGTAATCGCCCATGTCGTAGGGGTAATCGGTGCCCATGACGAGCTTGTCGGTGCCGTATTGCTCGATCAGGTATTTGAGCTGGTGGGGCGTGAACACGATCGTGTCGAGCCACATTTTTTTAAGGTACGTCGTCGGCGGTTCCGGCAGGTTCGCCCTGCCGTCCTCGCGCGCGCCCCAGACATGGTCGATACGGCCCGAATAGGCCGGCAGGTAGCCGCCGCCATGGGCGAGCAGGATGCGGAGATCGGGATAGCGCACCATCACGCCGTCGAAGATCAGCCGGTGGATGGCAAGCGTGGTTTCCAGCGGGTTGCCGATCACGTTGTTGAAATAATGATCCCTGAACCGGTCGGCGGAGGTGAACCCGTTCGGGTGGATGAATATCAGCGTGTCGAGCTCCTGCGCCTTGGCCCAGAACGGCTCCAGCCGCGGGTCGGATATTTCCGAGCCGTTGACGTTGGTGAGGATCTGGAAGCCTTTCAGCCCCAGTTTTTTCACGCCGCGTTCCAGCTCGGCGATCGCCATGTCGACATCCTGCAGCGGAATATTGCCGAAGGCGACGAAACGGTCGGGCATGTCGTCGACGATTTCGGCGAGGCCGTTATTGACGATCTCGGACGCCTTCATCGCGATATCGGCGGGCAGCCAGTAATAGGCCTGGAACGGCGGCGGAATGATGGTCTGCAGGTCGATGCCCATCTTGTCCATGTCGATCAGGCGGTGATCGACCGTGGTCAGGTGCGGCATACGGTCGACATTCTGCTGCATGTTGATGTCGCGGGTCATCTCGTTGGCATACAGGATGCCAGGTTCCATCTCCGGCTTGAAATAGGGCTGGGCGAGTTCGGCCGCTTCCGGGATATGCACATGGCAGTGGATATCGATGGTGAAGGCATCCGGTTTTTTCGGCGCCGACCCGGGCTGGGGGCGGGCGGAAGTGAAGACGTAGGGTTTTGCACCGGCCATGTTCTTGTTCCTTGTTTGTTGTGCGGTCCCAGACTGAAACTCGACTGAAACCGGCCCGATCAGATCAGGCTGTCTCAGGTCAGGGTATCGATGCCGAGATCGTCGGCAAGCGCGTTCAGGTTGTCGATCAGCGACGCGTGCAGGGGCACGCCGTTCGCCGTGTAATCGGCGATATGGGCGGCGCGGCCGTCCCCCGGCACGCGCACGGCATCGACGCCCGCCATCGGCGTCGCACCGCGCATGGTCGCGGAAACCGCATCCACCCGCCGGCCGAAATCCAGCGCGTCGCCGAACCGGGCCGGGTCGACCACGATGATGAAATGGCCGTTATTGACCGGCGTCTTCTGGTATTCCGCATCGCCCATGCCTTCGACATCGACGCCCATCTGCGCGCCGGACAGCGTCGCCGCCAGCAGGCCGACGACCAGCGACAGGGCATAGCCCTTGTGGCCGCCGATGGGGTTGAGGATGCCTTCCTTGATGCGCGACGAATCCGTGATCGGATTGCCGTCGCGGTCGATCATCCAGTCGGCGGGCAGGTCTTCGCCGCGCTGGGCGGCGGTGCGCACCTTGCCGAAGGACGACACCGTGGTCGCGATATCCATCACCACGGGCGGGCCCTCTGCCGCCGGAATCGCCGCGGCGATCGGGTTGGTGCCGAGCAGCAGGTCCGCGCTGCCCCAGGGCGCCATGTGATTGGCGCTGCCATTGGTGCCGTACAGCGCGATCAGGTTTTTCTCGGCCGCCATGGACACATAGGTCGCCGCCGCCCCGGCGTGGTTCGATCCGCGCGCGCCGACCCAGGCACAGCCCGATTCCAGCGCCTTGTCGATGGCAAGCCGCGTCGCGTACTGCACCACCAGGTGGCCCATGGCGTTGTCGCCGTCGACCACGGCGGTGGCGGGGGCTTCGGTCACGGTGGTGATATTGGGGGTGACGTTGATGCCGCCCGCCCTGATGCGTTTGACGTATTGCGCGAGGCGGAAAATGCCGTGGGTGTTGAACCCGGCGAGGTCGGAATCGACCATCAGCCGCGCGCAATCTGCGGCGTCAGCATCGGGCAGGCCGAGGCTGGTCAGCGCCCGGGCAATGAAATCGCGTAACTCGCCGGCGGGAAACCGCCGGGGTGCCGCAGAAGCGGCCGCCGTATCGGACATGTAAAGCCTCCCCCGTGATCGGGGCTGTTATCGGTATTCCTGTTGCGGCCACCTTAGCGTGCCGGGCGGGGGTCGCGCCAGCGGGCGATTCGGCGGGGCCGCAAAACCGGCGTCATCCCCGCGACGGCGGGAATGGCAAACCGCCACGGCCCCTTTTCAATTCGCCGCCCGCGTGGTTATTGTTGACCCAGACTGTCACCGGGCGCGGGCGTGGTGAAATTGGTAAACACAAGGGACTTAAAATCCTCGTGTGTGGGAAGAAAAGGCTATACGAACCACGGCATTGAGGCGGCAAATACTATTTCAGGCCTGAATTAGGCCCGACGGTGCACAGCGGACGTGGCGGAACCGGTAGACGCAGCAGACTTAAAATCTGCTATCCGTAAGGGTGTGGGGGTTCGAGTCCCCCCGTCCGCACCAATAAATCGTGAAGCGCAGTGATAGCCTTTAGGTTACTTTTTCAGTAGTTCTTGGTTCGCTTTTTGCTGCGATGCGAACCATTTGGCGTTCTCATTAGAAACGATCGCCTCCACGCGATCGGCCAACGCCTTGAGAGCAACATCGTCGTCTTGGTCGTAGGGACCAGAGCGGGCCATGTAGGCAAACTTTTCGTGCCTGACCCTCCCCCACTGAATTGGTCCACCGCTTATGATAGGCAACGGAGGATCAA
>JAYOMI010000110.1:0-11301 GCA_038120765.1 Rhodospirillaceae bacterium | reverse complement strand
ATCAGCGATGGCGCTGCGTTTATTCGCAAGGCCTTCGCCGTCAAAAGGCTTGGAGCGGAATCCCCGCGGCCGGTGCGGATCGTCGATGATGTTCACGCCGTCCGAGAATATCTTTTTACCCATCGAATTCTTGAGAAACGACGTGCCACGCGTGATGGAGGAGCCGTTGATTCCACCTGCGTAATGCCGGATCAACCCGCCCGATACGCGCGGATCGTAAACCACCGGAACCTGCTGGGTATTCACCTTCCGGGCATTCAGGCGTTTCACGGCCCGTTCGCCCGCATTACGGCCGATCTCGGCGGGATCTTCCAGATCGGAATAGTAAACGGCCGATGTGTAATCGTAGTCCCGCTCCATGGCCGTGCCTTCGCCGGCAAGGACCGATGCCGAGAGGCTATGACTGGATGTCGAATAGTTCCGGGCGAGGCCGTTGGTCGCCGCGATGGCGATCTCGGCCCGGCTCCAGCCGGTTTCGGCTCCCTCGGTATTGGTCACCCCGGCCACGCCCCTGGCGGCGTCTTCCGCGATCTTTGCAGCCTCGATCATCGCTTCGTTTGACGGCTCTGTATCGTCGCAGATATCGATCACCGGCGGATTGGTGACGAGCTGTTCCGGGTCCGCGAGACCGCAATAGGGATCTTCCGGCGCCGCTTTCGCCATGGCGACGCAGCGCTCGACCACCTCGTTCAGCGTCGACGGATCGAAATCGGTGGAAGATACCATCGCCTGCTTTTTGCCGATCAGCACGCGGAGCCCAAGATCGTTGCTTTCCGCGCGTTCCAGCTTTTCCAGCTCGCCCATTCGGCAGGAGACCGACAAGGATGCGGCGTTGTAAACCACAGCATCTGCCGCATCGGCCCCGGCTTTTTTCGCCGCGGCGAGAAGGTCGGACAGAAGGTTCAGTTGGTTATATGCGTCGGCCATGCGTTGCTACCCGTCTATTTCTGTTCGTCGGTTGATTTCCAGATCGGCGCGCCGCTTCCCGGCAGGCCGTATTCCTGCCACCTGCGCGTGACCTCGTTGATAATATCGTCGGACATGCGGATTTTACGGCCCCAGTCCCGTGTCGTTTCCGGCGGGATTTTTGCGGTCGCGTCGATCCCCATCTTCGATCCAAGCCCTTCGACCGGCGATGCGAAATCGAGATAATCAATCGGCGTGTTTTCGATCATCGTCACATCGCGCGCCGCATCCACGTTTGTCGAAATCGCCCAGATCACATCGTCCCATTTCCGCGCGTCGATATCGTGATCCACGATAATGACGAACTTGGTGTACATGAACTGCTTGAGATAGGACCAAATGCCCATCATGACACGCTTTGCGTGACCCGGATAAGCTTTGCGGATCGACACGACGGCGACGCGATAGGAGCAGGCCTCCGGCGGTAGCCAGAAATCGACGATTTCGGGGAATTGCTGCACCAGCAGCGGAATAAACACATCGTTCAGCGCGCGACCGAGAACTGAGGGCTCATCGGGCGGGCGGCCGGTAAATGTCGTCAGGTAGATCGGGCTGCTGCGCATTGTAATTGCGGACACGGTAAAAACCGGGAACGGCTCGGCGGCGTTGTAATAGCCTGTATGGTCGCCATAAGGGCCTTCAAGCGCAGTGTCGCGCAGCGAAACATGGCCCTCGATCACGATTTCGGCTTCTGCCGGCACTTGTAACGGGATCGTTTTGCAGTCCACGAGCGCCACTTTCTGGCCGCGCAGCAGACCTGCGAACTGGTACTCGGACATGGATTCGGGTACGGGGGCGACCGCGGCGATAATAGTCGCCGGGTCGGCGCCGATAACGGCGGCGGCGGGAATGCTTTCCGCGCCGGCATTGGCTGCATCGCTTGCATGGTGCGCGCCGCCGCGATGGGCGAGCCAGCGCATGATGGTTGTATCGCGCCCCGTCACCTGCATCCGGTAAATGCCGACATTGGGCTTGCTGTTCCTGCCGGCCGTAACGACCAACGGCCAGGTGATCAGCGGTGCCGGCTCGTTCGGCCAGCACATCTGGATCGGGAGTTTCGCGAGGTCGATATCGTCACCGGTGAACACGACTTCCTGGCAGGGCGCACGGGAGACGGTCTTCGGCTTCATCGCCATGACGGTCTTCAGCAATGGCAGCATCTCGACGGCCTCGCGCCAGCCGCCAGGCGGCTCGGGCTGGCGCAGGAACGCCAGCTGCTCGCCGAATTCGCGAAGCTGTTCGGGCGTCTTGTCCATGCCCCAGGCGACCCGCTCGACCGTGCCGAAAAGATTGGCCAGCACCGGCATCGCGCAGGGATTCCCATCGCCATCGTGCACGTTCTCGAACAGGACAGCGGGGCCTTCTTCGGCCAGCAGCCGGGTCTGTATTTCGGTCATCTCCAGGCGTGTCGATACCGGCGCCGAGACGCGCACCAGCCTGCCTTCGGATTCAAGGCGGTCGATATAGTCGCGGAGATTGGCATAGGCCATGGTCGGGCGGTTCTGCCCGAAGGCGCGATAAGGGTCAAGCAGGACAATTCGCCATCTGTACACAGGCGGCGGATTCGGGCTCAATACCGCCCATGCACGATCCTGTCGCCCACGCCAAAACCTATCCCTTTCCCGTCCCCGGACGCTCCTACGTGTTCCGGAACGGGCAGCCGCATGATCTTGAGGATCACGGTTTCGACCGCACAGGGCGCACGCCTGTTCTGGCCGCCGGATCGAACCAGTCGCATGAGCAGCTTGCGCGCAAATACAGTGTGTTGCCCGGGCATGTTGAAATCCCGGTCCAGCGTGGCTTGCTGGACGGTTTCGATTCTGTCTATGCCGCGCATCTTGCAGGCTACGGCTCGGTGCCGTCGACGTTTTGCCCCTCGCCGGGGACCCGGGTGACGACGTATGTGCTGTGGCTGGACGACGCGCAGCTCAACCGGATGCACGAGACGGAACGGAACTACACCTATGACCGGCTGGACGAGGTCCGGGTAGAAATAGACGACTCGGGAGAGGTTATCGATAAGGCATTCGCCTATACCGCCGTTGTCGGCTGCCTGAGCGTTGATGGCGCGCCCGTCGCCCTAGCGGAGATCGGCGCCGAAGGCCGCGTGCTGCGCGCCATGAGCCAGCCTGAAATGCTCGATCACGTTCGCCGGCGGTTGGACCCCGATGCGCAGCTCGACGCATTCATCCGGGCGCATATCGAGGACGAAGCCCTGCGCCGGGAACGCACTCTCGCGTTGTCGGCGGATTCGCTGCCGCTGGTTTTCGAACGGACCGTGATCGGCGGATGCTGACTGCTTCTATTCCGCCGCCTCGTTTTCCACCGCCGAAATACGCGCCGCGCAGAACTTGAATTCGGGAATTTTGCCGTCCGGATCGAGGGCGGGGTTGGTCAGCAGGTTGGCCGCCGCTTCGACGTAGCAGAACGGAATAAAGATCATGCCGACGGGCACGTCGCGGTCGGCGCGCGCTTTCAGCTCGATCGCGCCGCGCCGGGTCTCGACCCGGATCGTGTCGCCCGCTTTCATGCCGCGGCGACCTAGTTCCCGCGGCGACAGATTTGCCGTTGCTTCGGGTTCTATCCGGTCGAGGACATTGGTCCGGCGCGTCATTGATCCTGTATGCCAGTGCTCCAGCACGCGGCCCGTCGTCAGGATGAGCGGATAGTCGTCATCCGGTACTTCATCCGGCGGCAGCACATCCGCGGGAACGAATCTGCCGCGGCCGTTTTTCGTCGGGAATCCCTCGCGGAAGATGATTTCCTGGCTGACGCCGTCTTGATCGACCGGATAGGTGACCGAGCTTTCATTCACCAGCCGTTCCCACGTTATGCCGTTCTTCGACGGCATACAGGCTGCGAGTTCTGCGAATACCTCGTCGGGTCCACTATAGTTCCAGTCAAGCCCGATGCGGCGGGCGATCTCCTGGATGATCCATAAATCCTGCTTTGCCTCTCCCGGCAGCGGCAGGGCTTTTCGACCGAGCTGCACCTGACGGTTCGTATTCGTGAACGTGCCGTCCTTTTCAGGAAAAGCACTTGCCGGCAGGACGACATCGGCGAGGGCGGCGGTCTCGGTCAGGAAAAGATCCTGCACGACCAGATGGTCGAGCGCGGCGAGCGCCCTCCGGGCATGGCTGACATCCGGGTCGGACATGGCCGGGTTTTCGCCCATGATATACATCGCGCGGATGTCTCCGGCATGGATAGCGCCCATGATTTCAACCACCGTCAATCCGGGATCGGGACTGAGCTCCGTATTCCAGAACGCCTCGAATCTGGCGTGGATGTCTTCGGCCCCGACGGCGAGATAATCCGGGTAAAACATGGGGATCAGGCCGACATCGGATGCGCCCTGTACATTATTCTGGCCGCGCAGCGGATGGAGCCCCGTGCCCGGGCGGCCGACATGGCCGGTCATCAGGGCGAGGGAAATCAGGCACCGGCAATTGTCGGTGCCGTGCACATGCTGCGAAATGCCCATGCCCCAGAAGATGATGCTTTTCTGCGCGGTCGCGGATTTGCGCGCGACCATTCGGATTGTTTCCGCGTCGATACCGCAGATAGCGGCCATTTTTTCCGGTGGAAAATTTTTGACGTGCTTTTTGAGGTCTTCGAAGCCCTCGGTATATCCTTCGATATAGTTTTCGTTCGTGAGGCCCTCTTCGATGATGACATGCATCATCGCGTTCAGCAGCGCGACGTCGCTGCCGCCCTTGAACTGCAGCATGTGGGTGGCATGGCGCGACAGCGCCTGACCGCGCGGATCCATGACGATGAGCGTGGCGCCGTTCTTCACGGCGTTTTTGAAGAACGTTGCGGCGACAGGATGATTGACGGTCGGGTTTGCGCCGATGACGACAATAACATCCGCGTTCTCGCAATCGTAGAACGGTGCGGAGACGGCGCCGGAATTGACGGTTTCCATCAAGGCGGCGACCGAAGATGCGTGACACAGGCGTGTGCAGTGATCGACATTATTGGTGTGAAAACCGGTGCGGACCAGCTTCTGGAACAGATAGGCTTCCTCGTTCGACCCCTTGGCGGAACCGAATCCCGCAAGGGCATTGCCACCGCGTTCGTCGATGACTTTTTTAAGACCCGATGCTGCGAAGTCGAGTGCCTCATCCCATGTCGCTTCCCGGAAATATTCCAGCGGATTGGCGGGATCAAGCTGAACGGAAGGGTCTTTGGCGACGCTATCCTTGCGGATCAGTGGTTTGGTCAGCCGGTGCGGATGATGGATATAGTCGAAGCCGAACCGGCCTTTGACGCAAAGCCGGTTGTGGTTCGACGGTCCGTCGCGGCCTTCGACGAACAGCAGCTTGTCGTTCCTGATATTGTAGGTCAGCTGGCAGCCGACGCCGCAATAGGGACACAACGAATCCACCTTGCGGTCCGGTTGAATCCGCCCTTCCGGCGCAGCGACAGTCGCGGGGAGCAGGGCGCCGGTCGGGCAGGCCTGTACGCATTCACCGCAGGCAACGCAGGTACTGTCGCCCATCGGGTCGTCGAAATCGAAGACGATTTTTGAATGTGCACCGCGATGGGCCATGCCTATCACGTCGTTGACCTGCACGTCGCGGCAGGCGCGGACACAGAGCGTGCAATTGATGCAGGCGTCCAGATTTACGGCCATTGCCGGGTGTGAAAGATCGGGGCCGGGTGTCAGGCGCGCCGGAAAGCGACTGTCCTGAACGCCAAGCCTGTCGGCCCATTGCCAGAATTTCGAGCCCGCATCATGGGCCCGGTCGCGGGGCGGTTGGTCGGCGGCGAGAAGCTCAAACACCATGCGGCGAGAGGATTCTGCGCGTTCGGTGGCGGTGCTGACGACCATCCCGTCAGTCGGTTTTCTGATACAGGATGCAGCGAGGGTTCGTTCGCCTTCTATCTCGACCATGCAGGCGCGGCAATTGCCGTCTGGAGCGTAGCCGGGTTCAGGTGCGTAGCAAAGATGGGGTATGTCCGTGCCTTCGCGCTGCGCAACCTGCCAGATGGATTCGCCCGGCTGCGCGGTGACGTCTCGTCCGTCGAGCGTGAAGGTGACTTCGGTATTGCTTCCGTCCAGCGGCATAAATCGGTGCTTTCTTACTTTACGTCTTGGGGAAAGTGCCGGAAGACGGACAGTAATCCGTTCGGCGCCGCCTGTCCGAGACCGCATATAGATGCGTCTCTCATGGTGCGGCTGAGCTCTTCGAGAAGATCCTGATTCCAGTTCTCTTGCGACATCATTTTGGCCGCCTTTTCGCACCCTGCACGACACGGCGTGCACTGGCCGCAGGACTCGTCTTCGAAAAACTTCATCAGGTTAAGCGCGGCGTCGGCGGCACTATCCTGCTCCGACAGGACAACGACGGCGGCCGATCCGATCAGGCAACCGTGTTCCTCAAGCGTCCCGAAATCGAGAGGAAGGTCGCTCTTGGACGCTGGCAGAATTCCGCCAGAAGCGCCACCGGGCAGGTAGCCTTTGAGTGTGTGCCCCTCGGCCATCCCGCCGCAATATTCTTCGATCAGCTCGTGCAGCGTGATCCCGGCACCGGCGATTTTAACGCCCGGTTCGCGCACTCTGCCGGAGACGGAAAACGTGCGGATTCCCTTGCGGCCGTTTCGCCCGTGTCCGGCGAACCAGTCCGCGCCCTTTTCCAGCACGTCGCGTACCCAGAAAAGCGTCTCGACATTGTTGATAAGTGTCGGCCGGCCAAAAAGCCCCACTTCGGCGGCAAAAGGCGGGCGGTGGCGCGGCAGTCCGCGCTTCCCCTCGATGCTCTCGAGCATGGCCGATTCCTCGCCGCAGATATAGGCGCCCGCGCCACGCCGCAGATGCAGCGTTCCGGGTTTCAGAAGGTCTGTTCTCTCAAGCTTTGCAATTGCACCCAGCAATATCTGGCGCGCTGCCGGATATTCGTCGCGCAGGTAAATAAAACATTGCTCGGCTTCCACCGCCCACATGCCAATCAGGACGCCTTCCAGAAACCGGTGAGGGTCGCTCTCGATGAAATAGCGGTCTTTGAATGTGCCGGGCTCGCCTTCGTCTGCATTCACTGCCATCAGACGCGGCTTCGGGAAATCGGAGACGATCCGCCATTTGCGCCCCGTCGGAAAACCTGCCCCGCCGAGCCCGCGAAGAGCGGATTCTTCCAGCCCTGAAATCACGGTTTCGCGGGTGAGCTGCCCCGACAGACATTCCTTCAGCGTCCTGTAGCCACCTTCGAGCAGGTAGGTGTCGTAATCTATATGACCCGGAATTGCGGGCGTTGTGGTCTTGTTCGACACCGCGGCCGCGACACGCTCGGGCGTCGCGGCAAAAACCTGGTTCTGGCCGACGGCAGCGACGGGCGCCCGGTCGCAGGCGCCCATGCAGGGTGCTGCCAGCACGCGAACCGTGTCGCCGAACCGGTTTTTCAGATTTGTAATCAGTTCCTGCGCGCCGGCGAGATCGCAGGCGATGGAGTCGCAGGTCCGGATGGTGATTTCGGGCGTTGGGGCGTCGCCGTCCCCGAGCACGTCGAAGTGGTGATAGAACGTTGCGGTTTCATACACTTCTGCCATCGCGATACGGAACTCATCGGCGAGCGCGACAAGATGGGCCGGCGAAAGGCAGCGATATTCGTCCTGGATCAGGTGCAGCGCTTCGATCAGCAGATCTCGCCGCCGCTCCATGTCGCCAAGCAGGGCGGCGACTTCGGCCGCGGCATCGGGGTCGGTCTGACGACCCTTTGGCTCAGCAGATCCCTTGCCGCCTTTGCCGGGGCCGCGAAATTTCAGAATGCCGGTATTGCCATCAGCCATCTAGTTCGTCTTCCCTAACGGTGACAAGATCAACGACATCGCCGTTGATCAGGTGCTTTCCGGCATTCTCGAAATTTACTGTGACCCGCATGCCATCCACCGATTGCACCTGGCCAATACCCCAGTCTGCCTGCGACGGATGCCGCACCAGTGCGCCGGGACTAAGATTGTGAAACATTTGCCAAGCTTTCCATTTACTTAGATCAATTTACAGGAAATTACGCATTCGTTAATAGCGTGTCGGTTTGTTAGACAACTCAATTCGCTGCTGCAGGCGGTGCATCGCTGACGAAAGAGGAAATTCTATGTCTTACATGATTGATCTTCGGGTGCTCGAACTTTTGTGTTCACGGATCTGTCACGACCTGATCAGCCCGGTGACCGCGATAAACAACGGTATGGAACTGCTGGACGACGATCCGGGCGACATGCTGAACGATATACGCGATTTGCTCATGAATAGCGCGTCCGAGGGTGCCGGAAAGCTGCAGTACTTCCGGCTGGCATATGGTCTTGGTGGCGACCCCGACGGTGAAATCGGCATTGGATCGGCGGCGGATCTGACGGTTCGCCTCGAAAAGCACGAAAAATCGTCGATTACCTGGCCCGCGGACCGCGAACGCATGTTGCCCCGCCTGACAATCAAATCTGCCATGAATATGGTGCTGATGGGGATTGAGGCTCTGCCACGTGGCGGGGAGATAACGGTGTCTTTCAATGATGGCGGCATTCAGGTCGTTGCCGCCGGGCAGGGCGCCAGGGTCGAAGAAGACAGCCTGAAGACTCTCACCGAGGGAACGTCTGTGGAAACGGTCACCCCTCGGTCGATACAGACTTTTTTCACCGGCCAGGTCGTTGCTGCGGCGGGCGGTGTTCTCAAAGTCGATGCTGGCGAAACCGATAAAGTGATGCTCAGCGCCGTCTTTGCAGCCTGATACCGCCAAAACCGCAGAAAACCGGGAGTTGCCGTAGTCATACGCTTTACCGGATTTTAATTAAATTGCCCGATATTGCTTCATCGGCAGGACACCATGTGCTGTTGAAACAAGTTATAGCCGTTAGGGACAGGGCGATTTATGGACGATCTTCTTACAGAATTTCTTACCGAAACTGTCGAAAGCCTTGATAATCTGGACGTTGAAATCGTCCGGTTGGAGCAAAATCCGAACGACCCGGAACTGCTCGGCAATATTTTCAGGCTCGTTCATACGATCAAGGGTCCGTGCGGTTGTTTAGGTCGGTCGCGTCTCGAGGCAGTCGCTCATGCGGGTGAGAATGTGCTCGGCAACTTCCGCGAAGGTGTTCAGGAGGTCACGCCGGAAGCGGTCAGCCTGATCCTCGCCGCTCTCGACCGGATCAAGGAAATCGTCGCCGTCCTAGAAGAGACAGAGGCAGAACCGCCTGGCGACGACAAGGAACTGATCGCCCAGCTGGACGCGATGTATCGCGCCGGGAAGGAAGGCGGTGCTGCGCCAGCGCCTGCAGAGGCCCCTGAGGCGGCACCTGCAGATGAAGTCGTTGCCGAAGCGTCCGCAGCCCCCGCAGCCGAAGCCCCCGCGGCTGGCGGTTCCATCTATGAACGTGCCGGTGCGACGTCGGCAATCGATGCCGCGATTGAGCTTATGTACAGCAAGGTGATGGCCGACGAGGAACTGGCGCCGCTTTTTGCAGGCGTCGATATGGCACGGATGCAGGGCCACACTGTCGAATATATGATCAAGGCATTCGGCGGCCCCGACGATTATTTCGGTGATGCGCTTAAACCCTTCTTCGCACAACTTGCGCAGAACGGCTTCAGCGGTCCGCATTTCAACAAGGTCGGAGATCATCTTGCCGCGGCAATGGCGTTGCTGGAAATCGATAGCGCCGTTATCGACGATGCGATGATGGTTTTTGCTGCTTCCGAAGGCGAGTTCGTCCCGGGCGTCATATCGGCAGACACCCCGGCCGAGGTCGAAGGCGACGGCGACGAGGAAGAAGCCGCAGTCGCGGAAGCCAAATCGGAGAAGAGCGAAAAGTCTTCGTCTAAGGAAACCTCTATTGCCAATCAGTCGATCCGCGTAAATGTGGAACTGCTTGAAAACCTGATGACGACCGTCAGTGAACTGGTGCTGACGCGCAACCAGTTGTTGCAAATGGTCCGTCATTACGAAGACAGCGAGTTCAAAGTTCGGCTCCAGCGGCTCAGCCACGTCACGACCGACCTGCAGGAAGGGGTAATGAAGACCCGTATGCAGCCGATCGGCAATGCCTGGAACAAGCTGCCCCGTATTATCCGCGATCTTGGCAATGACCTTGATAAGAAGATCGAACTGAAAATGCTCGGTGCGGATACCGAACTGGATCGTCAGGTTCTGGAGATGATCAAGGATCCGTTGACCCACATGGTCCGCAATTCCGGTGATCACGGTCTTGAAGGGCCGGCCGATCGTGTGACGGCCGGAAAGCCCGAAACCGGCACCGTCACGCTGAATGCCTATCATGAAGGCGGACATATCATTATCGAAATCTCGGATGATGGCCGGGGCATCAATATCGCGAAGGTAAAGGAAAAGATTCTGGCGAACGGGCTCGCTACAGAAGCTGAACTGGAGAGCTACTCCGATCAGCAGATTCAGCAGTTCATCTTCAAGGCCGGCTTCTCGACCGCCGAAAAAGTGACGAACGTTTCCGGTCGCGGCGTTGGCATGGATGTCGTTCGGACCAATATCGAGAAGATCGGCGGCCAGATTGAACTGCGGTCCGAAGAAGGGAAGGGATCGACATTCATCATCAAGATTCCGTTGACCCTGGCGATCGTGTCGGCCCTGATCATGCGTTGCGGAACCGAGAAATTCGCCATTCCGCAGCTTAGCGTGGTCGAACTGGTCCGTGTTTCCAATGCGTCGGATCATCGGATAGAGAAAGTCAACGAGACCCCGGTTCTTCGTTTGCGTGACCGGCTGTTGCCGCTTGTCTCGTTGCCAAATCTCCTGAATCTCGGACCCGATGAGCTTCTTAGCGCCATCAAGCCCGAAGACAAGAAGGTCGCTATCGATACGGGAGATTCAGGCGTTTCCGAGCAGTCGGAGAAAGCCGAAAAGGCTGTCGGGAACGGCATGACCGACGAGAACGGCGACAGCTTTATCGTAGTCGCCCAGGTCGGGCCCTACACATTCGGTATCGTGGTCGACGCGGTCTACGACACCGAAGAAATTGTCGTGAAGCCCGTTGCCCCCATTCTCAGGGACATCAGCGTTTACTCCGGTAACACGATTCTTGGCGACGGTAGCGTGATCATGATTCTGGATCCGAACGGTATCGCGACGGCCACCGGGAATATTTCGGCGACCAACCCGACCGAACAGGAAAATACTGCGAAGAATAATACCGATCGCAATGAGCGTACCGCGTTGTTGGTGTTCCGTGCAGGCACGGGTGAGCCAAAGGCCGTACCGCTCGCATTGATCGCCCGGCTTGAAGAAATTGAGGCCGAGAAGGTCGAGATTTCGGACGGCCAGTTGGTCGTCCAGTATCGCGGTCAGTTGATGCCGCTACTTCCCGTGA
>JAYOMI010000109.1:0-11408 GCA_038120765.1 Rhodospirillaceae bacterium | reverse complement strand
GTTATAGGCCGTCCATTTCACATAATCGCAGATCGATATCCTCCCGGCGGCGACTTCGCTGAGCATCAGCGGCATCTGGGTCTCCACGCCGGGGAACCCGCAATCGCAGGTCCAGATGCTGTCGCGCTGTTTTTCTTCCGGGACATGCGGTGCGTGGTCGGTGGCGATCATGTCGATAGTGCCGTCGGCAAGCGCTTCCCACAGGGATGACTTGTGATGGGGCTCGCGGACCGGCGGGTTGACGCGGATAACGCCTTTGCACTGTTCGTAATCGTTGCTGTCGAGCAGCAGATAATGTGGGCAGGTCTCGCCGCTGACATCGACGCCGCGCGCTTTCGCTTCCCGAAGCGGGCGCAGTTCGTCTTCCGACGAAATGTGCAGAATATGGATACGTGCGCCCGTCCATTCCGACAGAACCGCGGCGCGGCTGACGGCTTCGATCGCGACAACGGCCGGCCGGGCGGCGATATGGGCAAGCGGGTCGGTGCGTCCGGCGGCTTCAAGCTTGAGCTGGCGCCGCGCCATGATCGAGGCGGTTTCCGCGTGAAGCGCGATACGATAGCCGTGCTGGGCCACGTATTCGAAGCCTTCCAGCATGGCGCCGGTTGACGGAGCCGGAAGGTCTCCGAAGGTATTGCCCATGAAACACTTGAAGCCGATGACGCCGCCGGCGACCAGGTCGGGCAGGTCGTCGAGGTTCTCTTCCGACAGGAGCCCGTAGATTCCGAAATCGACATGCGCCTTTTCCGCCGCGAGTTCGTGCTTCTGGCGCAGGGTTTCGGCGGTGCCGGTCGGCGGGTTGACGTTGGGCATCTCGAACACCGTGGTCACGCCGCCCATGGCGGCGGCGGCCGTGCCGGAGCCCCAGTCTTCCTTGTGGGTGTAGCCGGGCTCCCGGAAATGCACATGGGAATCGATCGCGCCGGGCAGCACGTGCATGCCGGTGGCATCCAGCGTTTCGGTCGCGGGCGGCATCGCATCTGCCGCGCCGATGGCGAGGATTTTTCCGTCCTTGACCGCGATGCTCGCGTCTAACTCGGCATCGGGGAACACCAGCGTGCCGCCCGAAATGACCAGATCTGCTGTTGTCGTCATGTCTATTCCCCTTTCCGGGATATCAAAGGGATGCCCAGCCGCCATCGACGGCAAGGTCTGCGCCGGTGACCTGGCGGGATACATCGCTCGCAAAGAACAGGCAGGCATTCGCCACGTCCGTGTCCTGCGTTATCCGCCGCAGCGCGTAGTCTTCGGCGTGTTTTTCGGCGGCTTCTTCCGGCGTGATACCCAGTTGTTTCGCCATGTTCGCGCAGACCTTGTCGCGGAACCGCGGCCCGTCGACCATGCCGGGGGCAACGTAGTTCACGTTGATATTATGCGGTCCGAGTTCCAGCGCGAAGCTCTTGGTCACGCCGCGCAGGCCCCACTTTGAAGACGAATAGGCCAGCCGGCCGGCGCGCCCGCGCATACCGAACGTACCGCCGACATTGACGATCTTGCCGAATTTCTGCGCCATCATCGTCGGGGCGACAGCGCGGATCGTGTGAAAGCAGCCATTGACGTTCAGCGTCACGATCTCGTCGAATTCCTCCGCGGTCGTCTCCACGCCGGTCTTGCCGATGGGGCCGGAGCCGCCCGCGATATTGACCAGGATGTCGATCCGCCCGCCAAAGCTTTTCCGCGCGGTCTCGGCCGCCGACTCGCAGGCAGCCGCATCGGTAATGTCGCAGGGTGCGATGACGGCTTCCGCACCGCCGGCACGCACTTCCTCGGCTATCGGTTCGATCGCGCCGGTGTCCCGGCCGATCAGGACAAGCTTGCATCCCTCCGCCGCGAACTGGCGTGTCACCGCGGCGCCCATGCCTTTTGCCGGCCCGGTGATGATCGCGACGCGGTCTTTCAAATTCAAGTCCATGTTTTCTTCTTCCCGGTATCCGAACGGCGCAGCCGCCGTTTCCTGTCTGACGTCCTGTTGGCAGGGCTAATACCCTGATAAACAAAAATTTTATGCTCTTCGTGAGGCTTTTTTTGAATCGCTTTATTATCCGGCGATGCTTCACCTGCAGCGGAATATTAAGGCGATAGCGCGATGAGTTATAATGCTATTATAACTTACTAGTGTTGCTTTTTCAGCAACGCGTTCTGGGTAGACCGACAGCTTGCGGAAAGACCGAATGCGTCATTTGAGGATCCTGGAACTGGTCGATGAAGTAGCGCGCACCGGATCGATCCGGCGGGCGGCGGAGCGGCTGAATTTTACGGCGTCGGCCCTGACACGGCGCATACAGGACCTGGAATCGGAACTGGGTGCGGTGCTGTTCGAACGTACTTCGCGCGGCATGCGGCCGACCGCGGCCGGGGATATGTTCCTTGCCCATGCCCGCGAGCAGCTTGCCGAGGCCGAGCGGCTCAAATCCGGTCTCGAGGATCTGCAGGGGCTCAGGCGCGGCAGGGTACGGATCGCCTGCAGCCAGGCGGTCGCGCCCGAATTCATGCCCCGGGCGATAGGGGCGTTCCGTCGTTCCTATCCGATGATCGATTTCGAGGTGCGGGTTGTCGATCATGAACAGGCCGCGACCGCGCTCGCGTCCTACGATGTGGATATTGCCCTGGTTTTCAGCCCCGAAACCCTGGCGGGGTTCGAGCGTTTGGCATTGCTGGAGCAACGTCTGGTCGCGCTCCTACCCCGCGGTCATGTGCTGAGCGAAAAGCCGGAGCTTCGGCTGCGCGATTGCGCCGCCCACCCGGTCGCGTTGCCCGACCGCTCAACCGGCGGGCGCCAGTTGCTGGATGCGTTCTCGGCCCGGACGGGTATTCCGTTCGAGGTGGCGATTGAATCCAATTCGTTTGAATTCCTGCGGCGGTCGGTTGTGCAGTCGGGGCTGGTTTCGTTCCAGATCGACGCCGGCGCACCCGCAGCGGATGCCGACCCCGATATTATTGTGCGGAAGGTAGACCGGCGGGACGCGCCGCCGGCAAACCTGGTGCTGGGCAAGCTGCCGGGCAGGAACCTGCCGCAGATATGCCTGATCTTCGCCGAGGACGTCATGGACCGAATGGCATCGATGCGGGACGGCGGCGGACCTTTTGAAAAGACGCGCGATTAAAAGCGATCAGCTGAGTTCGATGCGCCGTTCCATGCCGATATCGGCGGCGAAATTATCGAGGATCATCTGCCGGAACGCCGGGTACTGGGCGGCAACCGCGTTAAGGGCGCCGGCCGACATTTTGCCGCGCCGGCGGGCGGCGATCTCCTCGGCCTCCGCGATCAGCGCTTCTTCATCGATCGTGGTCACGCGGCCGTCCGCGACCACCTGGCGGCCATCTACCCAGACGTGCTCGGTCGACCCGCCGTTCTCGTAGTAAAGCAGGTGCCGATAGGGGTTGCCCATTGGCCGGTGCCAGTGATCCACCGGCTTCATGACCGTTATATCCGCGCGGGTACCTGCCTGCAGGGTGCCGATCCTGCCGGCCCGGCCGAGGGCGCGGGCGCCGGCGGAATATCCTTCACTCAGGATCGTCCGCGCATCCGGCCATTCCTCGAAGTCGGGATCGGTCAGGCGCATCATGTAACAGCCCATCCGCATGCTTTCCAGCAGGCCCGGCGGGCCGCAGTTCGACCCGTCGGTGCCATAGGCCACAGGGATGCCGGCCTTGCGCAGGCGGAGGATAGGAGCAAGGCCGGCGCCGAGCATGGCGTTCGAAATGGGGGAATGAACGACCGTCAGGCCGGTCTCTGCCGCCGCAGCGATGTCTTCGTCGCTGGACCAGATGAAATGCACCAGAGAGGAGTTTTCATCGAGAATGCCGAGATCCGCCATGCGGCGCACGAAACCGGGACCGTTTGTAGGGCGCATGGCCGCCTGGGTCTTGGTTTCCAGCATGTGGGTGTGCAGCCCGCAATGATGACGCTGCTGGAAATCACCGGTCATTTCCAGCAGCAGGTCCGAACAGCGCTGCGGGCCGTCGACGCCGAGGATCGCCCGGACGCGCGCTTCGAGAGGCGTCCCGGCCACGGCGTTTTCCATGATCTCGAAATACGCTTTCGCGTCCGGCGTAGGGTGGTTCGCTGCCGCCGCCAGAATTTCCGGGGGCAGCTTGCTCCGGTCCACGGGAACGGTGTCGATATAGGGCAGGTCGGCGAACATCGTCGCGACCGTCGCCCGCATGCCGATATCCTCGAAAGCGGTACACACGGCATTCAGCCCGTCTGCCGACAGGGCCGGGCGCTCCGAATAGTGATCGATGGTCGAGGTCACGCCGGTGTGCAGCATGGCAAGGGCGTCGAGCTGGGCGCTGACGTATATTTCCCGGGGTGTCATTGCGGCACCCGCAGCGATCACGGCCAGCATGTAGATATCGAGGGGTTCGCTCTCGACGGAGCCTTTCAGGAGGGCCGAGTAGGAATGCGTATGCGCATTGATAAAACCGGGAAGTATCATGCGTCCCGGAATATCGACATACGCGACGCGGTCAGTGGGAACGGTAAAGGCTCCACGGGGGCCGACCGAAAGGATATCCGTGCCTTTGAGCCAAAGCTCGCCGTCCTCGAACACGTTTTCTTCGGCGTCGAAGGCGAAGATGGTTCCGCCCCGGAGGCAGGTGAGGGTATCGACGCCATCTTCAGGGTTTGTCATCCGGTTCCTCCTTTCGGGAGATGAAATCCGGACGGCAATTCCCTGCTATGCAGGGTTCTGCCCCGTCCGGATTATGATGAGACGGAATCGAGCTCGGCGGTCTTGCAGATATCGCGCAACAGGCGCCGGTTGGGAACGAATTCCCTGCCTTCGCGATAGACAAGCGCCGGGACGAGGCGTTCGTTCACGCTCAGTATCTCGCCTTCGGCATCCGCGAGGTCCCACGTGCCGGAAACCGGATCGAGCACGGTAATGTCGGCCCGGGATCCGACGCCGAGCGTGCCGATCTCGTCCTCCTCGCACAGTATTCTGGCGGGATTGATCGTCACGCGCTCGATCACGTCCGCGAGCGGCAGCCCCAGCGCCCAGAGGCGGGTCATCGCGCCGCACATGCTGTAGTCGAGCTTTGTGTCGTCGTGATAGGCGTTGAAATCCGCGTGCACGTCGCTGCCGATGGTGTTGGGCAGCAGGCCTGCGGCCATCATTTTGCGGGCAATGCGGTAGCTGAAATTGACGCCGAAGCCGATGTCGAAATGGACGCCGCGCTGATACGCATCCAGCACCACGTCCGGCACGTCGTCGCCCGGCCCCATGATGCCGTCCGGCATGCAGCTATAGACGTGCGCGACGGTGTCGCCGACGCGCAGCAAAGGCAGCAAGTGCTCCATTAGCGCTTCCGGTGCGGGCCGGTTCGGCTCGTTCACCGGGAACAGCTCGCCGGTATGGATATAGAGCGGCAGCCCGGTCATATCGCCGGCGGCGACCGCCATTTCCAGCACCTCGGTCTGCCAAAAGGAAAACCCGCCGGATTCCCCGTGGGATTTGATGCCTTTGACGAGATCGGGATAGCTGGTCTTCGCCTCGACGATGGCGTCTACCCGCATCATGTCCGGATTGTGCAGGACCGTGCCTTCCATCCCGCCCATCAGCGCGCCCGCCACATTGGCCGAGACGAAACTGCGGACATCGGTTTCCGCCGGATCGGCGATATAGGCCTTGAACCCGCCGACGGTCCAAGGGCCGGCGCTGCCCTGGTCGATGATCGTGGTCGCGCCCGAGTGAATGCCGGCATCGTCCGCGGGGAGTCCGAAATTGGTGACCCATTCATAGACGTGGACATGCATGTCGATCAGACCGGGGCAGACGATCTGTCCGGCGGCATCGACCGTTTTGGCCGCCTCGTGCGGCGGCAGTTCCCCGGCGATTGCGGCGATACGGCCGTCTTTCACGGCTATCTGCGCCGGACCGTCCAGTCCGTTGGCCGGGTCGATCACGCGGTCGCCCGTTATTACCAGGTCATATTGAAGTGGCATCTATCCGCCCCTCCCCGTTTGTCCGTTCAGCCGGTCGTACTGAAAATACGGTTCAGTACGAATTCGAACAGCATCAGAATAAGAAACAAGATTAGACCAACGGCGAGAAGATAGACAATGGCGGCAAGGGCCAGCGCGGTTTCGAGGCTGGAGGACGCGAAACTAATCACGTAGCCGATCCCCGCCTGGGCGGTAATGAATTCGCCGACAACCACGCCGATAATGGCGAGGGTCAGGCCGATCCGCAGGCCGGTAAAAATATGAGGCAGGGCGAAGGGCAGTCTGACCCGGAACAGAATCTGCCAGCGGTTGGCGGTCAGGGATTCGCATAGCCGCACGAAATAGGGACTGGTGCCCATCAGGCCGGTCGACGACGCTACGACAATCGGGAACAGACCGAGGCACATGGCATAGGCCAGCCGCGCTTCGGTCCCAATCCCGAACCACAACACGAATAGCGGTGCCAGGGCGATCGTCGGAATCAGCTGGAACAACACCAGATTGGGGTACAGCATTTCACGGGCGAGGCGCGAGGCCGTCACAAGCATCGCGAGCCCGACGCCGCAGATGGCGGCGAGCCAGAAACCGGCGAGGCATTCGAAGAACGTCCGTTCGGCATGGGGCAGCATGAAACCGCTCTGCGCCTCGAGCATGCCAAGGACGTCGGAAGGCGGCGGCAGAACCACTGACGGAAAGATTTCCGCATCCACGGCATATACCCAGCCCCAGTATACGAAGGCGAGCGCGCCGATCGGCAGCAGCATTTTTCTCAGCAGCATCGTGCGGTCTTGTGTGCTGCCGATGGCGGCGCCGATACCGGACAGCCATGTATTGCTTTGTCTATTGCTTTGTCGAAGGCTTGCCATGAAGCGGTTTCCTATTGTCCGAACCAGCGTTTGACTGCGAGGGTGCCGAGTTCAACCAGCCCGTAGAATGCCAGGCCGATCACGCACAGCACGAGAACGGAGGCCAGCATCAGGTCGGTTTCGGCACGGCCCGCAGCGATCAGGATCACGTAGCCGAGACCTTCCTGCGATGTGATGAACTCGCCGACGATCACGCCGATCATGGCAAGCGTGATGCTTATTTTCATCGCGCTGAAGAGATAGGGAAGGGAGTACGGGAAGCGGACATTCACCAGCATCTGCCATTTGCTCGCCGTCAATGCGCGGCAAAGTTTCAGGAGGGAATCGTCGGTATTACTCAGGCCCGCGGTCATGCTGATGATGATGGGGAAGATGCTGATAAAAGTGGCAAAGCCCAGTCGGGACTCGGTCTCGATCCCGAGCCAGAGGACGAACATCGGCGCCCATGCGACCTTCGGCACGATCTGAAAGGCAACGATATTGGGATAGAACGCGTCCTTCAGGTAATGCGACCAGGTCATGATCACGGCAATCGCCACGCCCGCGACCGTGGCGATCAGAAATCCGCCAAGGGCGACACCCGCCGTCGCCGGAATGTTCTCGAGAAGCAGCATCCGGTTTTCGACAAGCGAGGCGAGGACGCCGGAGGGCGGCGGCAGGATGGCGCGCGGGTAATTCGTGACCCAGACCAGAAATTCCCAGAGCAGAATGACGCCGATTGCAAAGCCGACGGGCAGTGCGACGGATCTCGACTGGAGAAGGGCACCGACAATTGTCCATTCCTGGCTGCCGGTCGACGGGGATGACGTGGCGGAGGCCGTCTTGTTCTCCCCGGCAAGTTTGTCGAGTTCCGCGACGGTCGCGATATTGGTGTTCATCGGGTTACCACGCTATGCGGCTTCGGCGCCGGCGGTTTCCTGTTCGCTGATCTTGCTTCGCAGGTAGGCGCAAATTTCATTGAATTCCTGGCTTTCCGAGATCGAGAAATCCCGCGGGCGCGGAAACGGTATGGTGACATCGGCGACAATGCGCCCGGGGCGGGCGCTCATGACGAGCACGCGGTCCGACAGGAATACGGATTCGCGGATGCTGTGCGTGACGAACAGGCCGGTCTTGCGGAACTGCTGCCACATGTCCATCAGAACCTGGTTCATTTCGTCGCGCGTTATCGCGTCGAGCGCGCTGAAGGGTTCATCCATCAGCAGCAATGCCGGGTCGTAGACAAGGGCGCGGCAGATCGCAACGCGCTGGCGCATGCCGCCGGAAAGCTGGCTCGGCTTCTTGTCGAGAAAATCGCCGAGACCGACCCGGGTGAGAAGCTCGATCGCGGTTTCGCGATATTCTTCCATGGGCCGCTTCAAAATCTTGATCGGAAACAGGACATTCTCCAGCGCCGTTTTCCACGGCAGCAGCGTCGGGTCCTGGAACATAAGACCGATATCTTCGCGGGTTCCCTCCATGGGTTTGCCGTCCACGTCGATCCGGCCGGTCGACAGGGTTTCAAGCCCCGCCACCATCATCAAAAGGGTGCTTTTGCCGCAGCCGCTGGGCCCGAGAAGGGAGACGAACTCTCCTTCCCGGACCCGGCAGTGGACTTCCGACAGCGCTTCTACCTGCTTCGGCCCGGGGTTGTAGATCTTGCGAACCCCGTCGACATTTACATATGCCTCGGCCCGTGAAACCGTAGAAGTCGATTCTGTCATGTTATCCGTCCCGTTTTCAGATTTGTCGCGCGGTCCTAGGACAGCACGGCTGCATACTGTTTCGCGTATGCATCGACCTTGGCAAGTTCTTCAGGCGTAAACTTGAACTTGTCGCGGACCATTTCAGACGTGTGCAGCATTTTGTCGAGCGAAGGCGCTTTTTCGCCCGGCTTGGCGACATAGGTCATGATCATCTCGGACATCTTCTTGTAGGATTCCATGCTGATGCTGCCCATGCCGTGCGCGGCGACTTCCGGCCGGTTGTTCACGTGCGCGAAGAGACCGGTTTCCAGTTTCAGGGCTTCTCTCTTGCCCTTGGTCAGGCCGGCTTCCGGAACGGCCTTGATGAACATTTCCATCGCTTCTTCGGGATTCAACATCGTGTACATGATGCCTTCCATCAGCGCCGCGGTGACAGCCTCGCAGAGGCCCTTGTCCTTGGCATACATTTCCGGCTGGGTGATCAGCATGTAGCCGTAGAAAGGCATGTCGTAGTTGTCGTACAGGAACCAGCCCACGTCGTAACCCTTGGCTTTGACGTCTGGGGCAACGGACGAGGCGAAGCAGGAAATGCTGTCGACCTTTTTCTGTAGCAACACGCCGGTACGGATCTTGTTGTCGACCTGGACGGTTTCGACCTTTTCAAAATCGAATCCGGCTTTCTGGCCGAACAGCGGCAGGAACGGGAACTCGCCGGATGTGACGACCGAACCCATCTTGCGGCCTTCGAGGTCCTTCGGCGTCTTGATGCCGGATGACCGGAGGAAGCCGACGCCCATTGAAGAGCTGTAGCTGCAGCAGGCGAGGTGGGCGAGATCGAGGCCTTTGACGACCTGCAGGAACGCAGCCGGGGCGGACGAAATGCCGAAATCGAATTTGCCCTGACCGACGGCCTGGGCCGAGGCGACCGAGCCGAAACCGCGGCTGATCTTGGCGCTGATACCGCGTTTCTTGAAAGCGCCGATGGCGTCCGCAACATAGACCCACTGGCTGCCGCCATTGGGGATCCAGCTCTGCGTGAAGGTGATTTCCTTCATGGACTGGGCAATTACGCTCGGCGCATAGCCGAGTGTGGTCGCCGCGACGGCGGTGCCCGCGGCCGTCTTGACGAAGGAACGTCTGTCGATTTCGCGTGTCATATGGAAACTCCTCTGTTTGAACCGCAGCAGGTCTCCATGATCTTTCTCGATCGATCGACCGTGCATTATTACTTCAGTAAGCAAATCGCGTGCCAACGGGGCAGAATCGCGGAAGTCCGGGCGACAGGCGATGGGGGAGGTATCAGGGTGCTCACGCGAATGCCTATTCAAAAGGCACTTGATCGGATTCCGCCCACGAATCGGGCGGCGTGTGACTCAGGCACCGTTAGGCGGTCACGCTGCGCAGCTGATCCAGGTAGTCGTTGAACTCTGCGCGCAAGGAGTCCGGGCTTTCGATCCGCACCTGTCTGAGCCAGTCCGGGTGGCACAATTCGTGGATCAGCTCCCGGTGCCCCTGGCACCTGATCCGGACCAGCAGCGCGCCGCGGGTTCGACGCATCTTCTGGCTGGGGTGAAAACGCACTTTTTCCGCCCTTTTTGCCGCCTCGCCGGTAAAGCGCAGTTTTATCTCCAGGATATCGTCGCCGTGATAAATGCCGAAACTGTCGGCGGCCCAGTCCTTCATGTTCCAGTCTTTCGGCGCCTCGAAAACCGCCCCGGTGGGCCGGACGTCCTCGATCAGGTCCAGCCGGAAGGTGGCGGTGATGTCGCCGCGCGCGGCCACCAGATATCCGAACCGGCCGAACAGGAGCCCCAGCGGGTTGACCGTGCGCCAGCTCGCGCGGCGGCGTCCCTGCGCGCGGTAGAGGATTTCCAGCTTTTCGAAGCCCTGGATCGCCCGCTCGAAAACCGCCATCTGCGCCTCGTCCGCCTGGGTGCGCGGTCCCGTCCGCCCGATATGCGCCGTCCGGTTGATAAGCTCTTCGGCATCGATGGCGAGGTGGTTCGACAGGGGCTTCTGCTCTCCCAGCAGTTTTGCGAGCGCGCGGGTCGCCGTGCCTTCGGGCAGCGTCTGAAGATGGCGTTCGAGGGCGCCGCGTTCATGCGACTGCAATGCCAGCAGGGCGCCCGGCATGTTCGTGCGCAAACGCCACCGCTTGGTCAGGTGATGATCGCTTTCCAGCCGGCTGGGCTCCGCCTCCAGGCCGATGTCGGACAGGGCCTGCAGCATGCGTTCCACTGTCTTTCGGCTGCGCCCGGTCCGCGCCATGAGCTGGTCAACCGTCAGGCCGAGCGAGCTGGCCTGCAGTTCCAGCGCAAGGTCAAGCATTTCACGCAGTTGGGTATAGGCCATCGGAAAATTTCTCCCCGCCAATTTTATACCCCGAAAACTGACGCATAAGGAAGCTATTCTCCATACATCGGAAAAAAACCAGCGATGACACACAGTCAAAGGACAAGACGATGCATACAGACTTTCTGCCGACCCGGAAAATTCCTCTCAGCCAGCTTTACGCCTGGAACAGCCGCCGTTCCTTTCCACTGGAGATCAGCCTCAATCATCGTGGCTGCATTATTCGCGATTGCGTTACCGGCACGGCCTTCCTCGCATCGACCGACGATCACGGATTTATCCGCGGCGCCACGCTGTTCGCGGATACGCGCAATCATCTGGTCCATTCGCTGCTGTCGGAAATGACCGGCTGCGACTGGGTCAACGAATATTCCGAGGAATGGCCGCTCTATCGCTGCTGGACCGAGACCGAACGCGAAGCCCATGCGCGTGAGGTGGCCGAAGACCTCGCCGCCGACCGTGCCGAGGCTGAGGGGATTCCGCTGACCGAAGCCTTCGAGATCGAGTATCGCGCCATCTATGAAATGCACCCTGTGACGATTGCACGGTGGCAGGAAG
>JAYOMI010000108.1:0-11531 GCA_038120765.1 Rhodospirillaceae bacterium | reverse complement strand
TGGAGGAGGCCATCGCGGCGCTGGCCTCCTCCGGCGGCGACGCCAAGGTCCTGGCCGGCGGCCAGAGCCTCGTCCCGATGCTGAACTTCCGGGTCGTCGATGCGCCGCTCTTTGTCGATATCAACGGCATCGAGGGGCTTGACGGTATCGAGGAAACAGAGGACGGCGGCCTGCGTATCGGCGCGCTTGCCCGGCATTTCGTGCTGGAGACATCGGCCGCGGTGAAGGACCGGTTTCCGGTGCTGCACGATGCCATGAAACACGTGGCGCATCTTGCAATCCGCAATCGCGGCACCATCGGCGGCAGCCTGTCCCATGCCGACCCGGCGGCCGAACTGCCCATGATGGCGGTCCTGCTGGAGGCAAAGATCATTGCCGCCGGGGCGGCGGGTGAGCGGATGATTCCGGCGGGAGATTTCTTCACCGCGCCGCTGACAACCGTCCTCGCACCGGACGAGATCGTCGTTGCGGTGGAATTTCCCGGCCTGTCGCCGGGCACTGGCTGGGGTTTCGAGGAATTCGCGCAGCGGCGCGGGGATTTTGCCGTCGCAGGTGTCGCTGCCCTTGTGCCGGCCGACGGCGGGGCGCCGGAAGATGTCCGGATCGGCCTGATGGGGCTTCATGATACCCCGGTCCGTGCACGGAGCGCGGAGGCGGCATTTCTCGATGGCGGGATAGAGGCCGCGGTCAAGGCGGTGCGGCAGGACACGGATCCGATGAACGACCTGCATGGTTCTGCCGATTACCGCCGCCACCTCGCAGGGGTGCTGACCCGGCGGGTGCTGACCGCGGCGGTGGAGAGGGCAGGGCGATGACGCAGAAGGTTTCCATTACCGTCACCGTGAACGGCGCGGCGGAGACGGCAGAGGTCGAACCGCGCCTGCTTCTTGCCGATTTCCTGCGCGAAAATCTCGACCTGACCGGCACGCATGTCGGCTGCGAACACGGCATCTGCGGCGCCTGTACGGTGCTGATGAACGGCGACAGCGTGCGTTCCTGCCTGACCTTCGCGGTGCAGGCCGACGGCGCCAGGATAGAGACCGTCGAAAGCCTCGGCAGTATCGACGCGCTCGGCCCGCTGCAGGAAGCGTTTCGCGAAAATCATGCGCTGCAATGCGGTTTCTGCACGCCGGGCATGCTGATGACGGCGACGGACATGCTGCGGAAATACCCGCTGGAAACGGATGACGATATCCGCGACGGCCTGTCCGGCAATATCTGCCGCTGTACGGGCTATCAGAATATCGTCGCCGCCGTACGCAGCGCTGCAGACAAACGGGACGGCAAATGAGTCCGCCCGACGATATGGATCTTACCCGTCCGCAATTCGTCGGCGCGAAGGTAATGCGTCGCGAAGATCCGCGCCTGCTCGCCGGGGAAGGCAACTATGTCGCCGATATCAAGCGCCACGGCATGCTGCATATCGCCTTCCGCCGGAGCGATCATGCCCATGCGCTGATCCGGAAGGTGGATACCGGCGCGGCGCAGGCGATGGCGGGGGTCGTCGCCGTCTATACCGGCGCGGATATCGCGCGCCTCGCCAATCCGTATCAGGCGACGTCGCGCATGAAGGATTACCAGGCGACGTTTATTCCGCCGCTCGCCGTCGACAAGGTGCGCTATGTCGGCGAAGCGGTTGTCGCCGTTGTCGCCATCAGCCGCTACGTGGCCGAGGACGCCCTGGCACGGATCGAGATCGACTACGAACCGCTGGCGGTACTGGTCGATCCGGAAGAGGCGCTGAAGCCGGACGCGCCCAAACTGCACGATGATCTCGAGTCCAACATTCTCGCCGCCCGCGAGTTCGCCAGGGGAGAGGTCGACGACGCCTTCGTGGATGCGGCGGCGACAGCCGGCGGGCGGTTTCATTTTACCCGGACGACGCCGGTGACCATCGAGGCCCGCGCATCGGTCGCCGAATACGACAGGGGCGCGCGGACGCTCACTCTTCATTGTACGACGCAGATTCCGGGGATCGTCCGCGACAAGCTGTCGGAGATATTCGATCTGCCCGGCCCGTGCATCCGCGTGATCGCCCCCGATGTCGGTGGCGGGTTCGGCGGCAAGACGTCGCTGTACTCCGAGGAAATCGTCGCCTGCGCCATAGCCCGCGACCTGGGTAAGCCGGTCAAATGGGTCAGCGACCGGATGGAAGACCTGATGACGACGGGCAATGCCTTCGACGAGATCGTCGATGCGGAAATCGCCGTCGCCGACGATGGCCGAATTCTCGCCGTGAAAGCGGACGTGATCGGCGATGTCGGCGCGTATTCGATCTATCCGTGGACGGCAACCATAGAGCCCGTGCAGGTCGTGAGCTTCCTGCCCGGGCCGTACCGGATCGCCAATTACGCGGCGCGGGTGCGGGCGGTGGCGACCAACAAGACGCTGACCGGCGCCTATCGTGGGGTCGGACGGCCCATATCGGTCTTCGTCATGGACCGGCTGCTGGATATGGCGGCGCGGAAAATCGGCATGGACCCGGCCGAAATCCGCCGCCGCAATCTCGTGAATGACGACGAATTTCCCTACAAGGCGGGATCGGGTCTGGTCTGGGACAAGTCCGCCTTTCAGGCCTGCCTGCGCGAAGCGTCCGACGGCATCGGCTATGACGAGCTGCGCCGGGAACAGCAGAAAGCGCGCGCGGAAGGCCGCTGGGTCGGGATCGGCGTTGCCTGTTATGCCGAACTGACCGGCGTTGGATCGCGGATTGCGGTCGCGCCCGGCATGCCGATTAATACCGGCACGGAGACCTGCAATGTCGCCATCGATTCCACCGGCGCCGTCACCGCGAGCTTCGGCCTCGCCAGCCAGGGGCAGGGGATGGAAACGACGCTGGCGCAGGTGGTGGCGGAAGAGCTCGGCGTGAGGGTCGAGGACGTCGATGTGGTGCTCGGCGATACGTCGTCGGTCAGCCACGGGACCGGCACCTATGCGAGCCGGGGTGCGGTATTCGGCGGCGGCGCCGGGATTCTGGCTGCAAGGGCCGTGCACGAGAAAATCGTCCGGGTCGCCGCGCATCTGCTGGAAGCAGCCATCGAGGATATCGAGACCGGAGACGGCCATGTCCGCGTCAAGGGTACCGACAGATCAATGACCATCCGGGACCTTGCCCGCGCGCTCTATTCCGATATGGGCCGCGTGCCGAAGGACATGCGCGACGAGATCGACAATCTGGAGGCGACCAGGGTTTACGATCCGTTTTTCGGGACCACGACGTCGGCCAGTCACATATGCCTGATCGAGATCGATCCCGAAACCTACAAGGTCGAGGTAAAGCGCTATATCGTCGTCGAGGATTGCGGCCGGGTGATCAATCCGTCGATCGCGGACGGCCAGGCGCATGGCGGCGTCGCCCAGGGGATCGGCGTCGCCCTGATGGAAGAGGTCATACACGACGCGACTGGCCAGGTCCTGACGGCCAGTCTTGTCGATTACGTCGTGCCGTCGGCGGTGGAAATACCGTCCATCGATGTCGTGCATGTCGAAGCGGAACTGCCCGGCACCGTCGGCGGTTTCCGGGGACTGGGCGAGGGCGGCACCATCGGCGCGCCGGCCTGTATCGCCAATGCCATATCGGACGCGCTGAGCCCGCTCGGGATTGAGATCATGGAAATTCCGGCGACGCCCGAACGCATTTTCCGGCTGGTCGAGGCCGCAAAGGCGGGTTGATCACCTCTTCGTTTCCGAACGGGGCACGCTCTACATACCTCGCCGTGACGGGGTCTCCCAGGTCCGGGAGGGACGCCCGGTTTCGCAAACGCCGCTGCCCCAAAAGAAAGAGACCCGCCAAAATTGGCGGGTCTCGAAATCAGTCTTGGAAAGACGCGTTATCAGTCGATGATCGACAGGTTCTCCGCCGACGACTTGCCGTCACGGCCTTCCTGAAGTTCGTATTCGACGCGCTGGCCTTCCTGAAGTCCGGAAAGACCCGCACGTTCAACTGCGGAAATGTGAACGAAGGCATCCTTGGAGCCCCCATCCGGTTCAATAAAGCCAAAACCCTTCGTAGGGTTGAACCATTTCACGGTTCCTTGAGTCATAGATATATCCAATCAATATGTGTCGCCCGCCGTGCACACTGCCCAGCGGTTTCTCGCCTGCCTGATTCATATGAACCCGGAGACAGATACCATGCGGAGACGACGCTTATTCGACGGAGCCGCATACTATCTTGCGGGAGATATGGGGGCATCGGCGAATAAATGCAATTTATATCTGCAAATATTTTTGACCTTAATAACAGGGAATCCCGCGTTTTTCCGGATAATGGCCCTCAAGCGTGCCGTTTAGGGGGGCTCCACCGGCCGGAAAATCGCGATTCCTGACGATTGGACGGCGATACACCGGTATCGGCGCCTGGAACTGCCGGAAGGCGGGAAACGAACCGCTCAATCCCCGAAGTCGAAATCATACGCGTCGCCGTGACGGCAGATATGCCCGACGGAGGGCGACGGGAAGTGGCCGGTCATGACCAGCGTATCGGTCTCGCAATACCGGTCGAGGAAGGTTTTGCGGGTTTCCGCCGATTGCGCCCGGTCGGAACAGCCCACCGCGCTCCAGCCCGGCTCGCGGCACTGGACCGGCGTGTGCATGACATCGCCGGAGACAATCGCGTTGAATCCTGCCGATTTCAGCCCGATGCTGACATGGCCGGGCGTGTGGCCGGGGGTCTGTTCGAACCAGATTTCATCCGAGAAAGCGTAGTCGTCGGCGACGATATCCGCCTGTCCGGCCGCGACCACCGGCAGCACGCTGTCGTCGATGCAGCCGTCGGAATACTTCTTGCCCTTCTTGTTCAGCTCGGACCAGAAACCGAATTCGGTCTCGGCGAACAGGTAGCGCGCCTTCGGGAAGGTGGGCACCCAGCGCCCGTCGATCAGCCGCGTATTCCAGCCGACGTGATCGGCGTGCAGGTGGGTGCACATGACGAAATCGATATCGTCGACCGTGAGTCCGATGGCGGCGAGGCCGTCGAGATACTTCGTGCCGGACAGCCCAGACCAGGGCGGATAAAAGCGCCGCTCCTTGTCATTGCCGACGCAGGAATCGACCAGGATCGTATGGTGCCGGTCGCGCAGAACGTATGACTGCGTCGCCATAACCAGCTTGCCCGTGCCGGGTTCGAGAAACCGCGGTTCCATCCACGGCCGGTGGCTGTCGATGGCTTCCGGTGTCGCGTCGGGGAGCAGGAATCCGATCTCGAATTCCGGGCCCTCCGCCTCGACGATGCGATGCCAGGTGATGTCGCCGATCTGTCCGCCGGGTGTCATGCTTGTGTCCATGCTCTTGTTTGCGGCGCCCAAACTAGACCGATTCCGGGCAGCGCTCCACCATACGCGCCTTTTGCGCCGTATGATGATCTGGATTACTCTCCCCCCATTGCATAACCCCGATCGGAGAGAAGATCATGCCCATGGATGGCGACGGCAGTCTTGCCACGACAGCGGCCGAAAGGCCCGGAACGCCGGGCAATCCCATTACGTCCGGCGCGGAATATATCGAGAGCCTGCGCGGCCGCGGGCTGAAGGTGTATCTTTTCGGCGAACTGGTTGAAGAGCCGGTCGATCATCCGATGATCCGCCCGTCGGTCAATGCGGTGGCGCGGTCCTACGATCTCGCCAATGAGAACCCGGAACTCGCCAGCGCGGAATCCTCTATCTGCGGCAAGCGGGTCAACCGGTTCCTGCATGTCACCGAAAGCGTCGATGACGTCGTGATGCAGAACCGCATGCAGCGCAAGATGGGCCAGCTGACCGGCACCTGCTTCCAGCGCTGCGTCGGCATGGACGCAACGAACTCGCTCCATTCCGTGACGTTCGAGATCGATGAGAAACACGGCACGTCGTATCACGAGCGCTTCAAGCGTTTCATCGGTGACATGCAGGAATCGAACCTCGTCATCGGCGGCGCGATGACCGACGTGAAGGGCGACCGCAGCAAGGGGCCTTCCGAACAGGACGATCCCGACATGTTCGTTCACGTGGTCGAACGGCGGGACGACGGTGTCGTGATCCGCGGCGCAAAGGCCCATCAGACAGGTTGCGTCAATTCTCACTGGGTCGTTGTGATGCCGACAATGCGCCTCACCGAGAACGACAGGGACTATGCGATCGTCTGTGCCGTACCGGTGGACGATCCGGGCCTGACCTTCATTTACGGGCGGCAGTCCTGCGATACGCGCTCGATGGAGGGGGGCGACATCGACCAGGGCAATGCCCAGTTCGGCGGCCAGGAAGCGATGATCATCATCGAGGACGTTTTCGTGCCCTATGACCGTATCTTCATGGACGGGGAATACGAATTCGCCTCCGACCTGGTGGAGCGGTTCACGTCCTATCACCGGCGCTCATATGTCTGCAAAACCGGACTGGGCGACGTGATCATCGGCGCCGCGGCCACGATTGCCGATTACAACGGCGTGCCGAACGCGTCGCACATCAAGGACAAGCTGGTAGAGATGACCCACCTGAACGAGACCATTTATTCGTCGGGGATCGCCGCATCGCATGAATCGTTCGAGACCAAGTCCGGCAATTACCAGTGCAACGACATGCTGGCCAATGTGTGCAAGCATAACGTGACGCGCTTCCCGTACGAGTTGTCCCGCCTCGCGCAGGATCTCGCCGGCGGGCTGATGGTGACGGCGCCGTCGGAGAAGGACCTGAACGGGGAGGTGACGGGGCCCCTGCTTCGAAAGTTCCTGAAGGGCCGCTCGGATGTCTCCGCCGAGGACCGTCTGCGTATCCTTCGCCTGATCGAGAACATGACGCTGGGACGGAACGCCGTCGGGTACCTCACCGAATCCATGCACGGGGCCGGCTCGCCACAGGCCCAGCGCATCCAGATCGCGCGCCAGTCCGACCTGGAATACAAGAAGAAGCTCGCCAAGAACCTCGCCGGGATAAAGGAAGAGGGTTCCGCGAAGGACAAGCCGCGCTCGCCGCATCAGGGAACGATGTTTCCGGAAGGTGAGAACGACTGAACCGGTGACCGGAACGGTTTCCCGGAAACAATAACGACAAAGGGGAGAGACTGCCATGCGCGCCGTCGTGATAACCGATACATCCAACCGCAGCGTATCGATCGAGGAGGTCGCGGATCCCGTACCGGGCGACAACGAAATTCTCGTAGACGTCAAAGCCTGCGGCATCAATTTTACCGACCTGCTGTCGCTGGACGGCAAGTACCAGAACAACCCGCCGCCGCCCTTCACACCGGGCAAGGACGCCGCCGGAATCGTCGCCGCGGTGGGCGCGAAGGTGACCGGTCACAAGGTCGGCGACCGCGTGATTGCCCATGTCATTCACGGGGCCATGGCGGAGAAGACCGTCTGTCCGGCGGCGCTCGCCTTTCCGCTGCCGGACGGGGTCGAATTCGATGCCGCCGCCGCGATGGGCCTTGCCTATCTGACGGGATATCTCGCCCTGACCCGGCGCGGCGCAATGCAGCAGGGCGAGGTGGTGATGATAAACGGCGCCTCCGGCGGGGTCGGGCTCGCGTCGGTCAGCCTCGCAAAGGCGCTGGGCGCGAGCGTGGTGCTGGCGGGTCTGACGACGCCGTCAAAGGGCGATGCGGTCAAAGCCGCTGGTGCGGATGCGATCATCGACCTCACCGTGGATGACCTGAAGGACAACCTGCGCGCCCAGGTTTTGGCGGCCACCGGCGGACGGGGCGTGGACCTCGCTTTCGACCTGGTCGGCGGCGAGGTGTTCGATGCGACCCTGCGGGCCATCGCCAATGAGGGACGCGTCGTCGTTTCGGGCTTCACGTCCGGGACAATTCCGTCCGTGCGCACGAACTATCTGCTGCTGAAGAATATCTCGGTGGTCGGCTCGACGATCAACTACTACATCAAGGATGCGTCGCCGCTGGTCGGCGAAGCCCAGGCCGCGCTTTACGATCTGCTGCTTGCCGGCAAGATCACGCCCAACATCATGAACCGCCTGACGTTCGATCAGTATATGGACGGGATCAAAATGCTCGAGGACCGTAAGATCGTCGGGAAATCCGTCGTAGTCATGTAGGGCGGATACACTCAGGCGGCGTCAGCGTTCTTGTCGGGGTTTTTACCTGCCTTCGCGCCTGGCGGCAGGGCGAATCCTGCCGTCAGGAACGGGATCATGTATTTCAACGCGTCGTCCATTTTCGTCGAATCGAAGGAATTGCCCGCCAGGGTCAGGATACGGCCGTTATCGGCCTGCGCGTACATCATGGCGCCGTAGACGCAGGTCAGGCGCCAGAACAGTTCTTCCCGGGGCAGGTCCGGACAGGCGCTCGCCATCATGTCGACAAAACGCGTCGCGACGGTATCGAAGGTGCTGAACAGAATATGCCGGACATCGGGATTGGCGCTGGAGCTCATACGTCCGAGCATGCGCCGGAAGTAACGTCCTTCGTCGCCGCTGGCCGGTGCATGAAAGGCAGGAGACAAAAGCGCCCAGAGAACGTCTTCGACGGCGGGCGGGCTGTCGCCCCGTTTGCGGTCGCATTCATCCAGCAGTTTCATGCGGGCGGCGTTTACCGGTGTCGCGTAGTGGTCGAAGACAACTTTCAGAAGCCCGACCTTGCTGCCGAAATGATAATTGACCGCCGCAATATTGACGTCCGCATCGGACGTAATATCGCGCAGGGAAACACTGTCGAAACCGCGTTCGGAGAACAGGCGGGCGGCGGTATGAAGGATGCGTTCTCTCGTCGATCTGCCGGCGGACGTGTCTTCGCGGATATCGGCCTCGGGCATGGAGCGTTCCAATGAAATGCAATTATGCGGAAGGGAGGGATATGCCTGTTAGACGCGGCGTTCAAGGAAATTAAACAACTGTTTCAATCATTCAATTCACGGATATTTTCCGGCCGTCAGGATTATTTTTCTTCTGCGCTTTTGCGGCTAGACTATCCGGCATGAAATTTCCGATCCGGACACGGCTTTTTGCCGCGACCGCTGCCTCAGCTTTGATCTTCGGTCTCTCGCCCGCCGTCGCGGACGCGATCGACGGCAATTGGTGCAACGGCGTCAAACGGCTGGAGATCGACGGCCCCAGGATCGTCACACCCGGCGGAAATACCCTTCAGGGTGTCTACGGCCGCCACGATTTTTCCTATACCGTTCCTGCAGGAGAGCCGGGCGCGGGCGCCAATGTCGACATGGAGCTGCTGGGGGATGACGATATGAGGCTCTGGCCGAATGGCCGCTCGCCGGATCCCGGAAAAGCCGGGGCGCAGATGTGGAAGCGCTGCGCCGCGCCGGTGAGCTGATAAATACCATCGCCGAAAGAAGACCGTGACACAGAAAACTCCCAGTATCGCTATCCTCGGCGCCGGTATCGGCGGACTCGCTGTGTCCGCCTGTCTGCGCAAGGCGGGGATCGAAACCACGATCTACGAACAGGCGCCGGCCTTTGCGCGCATCGGCGCCGGTATCCAGATGAGCCCCAACGCGATGCGGGTGCTGTATGGCATCGGTATCGGCGACAAGCTGCGCGCGACCGCGTTCGAGCCACCGCACTGGCGCAATCGCGATCACGATACCGGCAACCTGACCAATGACCACCCGCTCGGCCCGGACGCGTTCGACCGCTATGGGGTTCCCTACCTGCTGATGCATCGGGGCGATCTGCATGCGGCCCTGCACGGCGCGGTGCCGGACGACACCATCCGCTACGACCACAAGGTTGCCGGGATAGATCAATCCGATAGCGGCGTGACGCTGACGTTTGAAAACGGCGAAAAGGCGACGGCGGATGCCCTGATCGCGTCCGACGGCGTCCATTCGATTGTCCGGGAATCGCTCCTCGGCGCGGAGGATGCGCGGTTTACGGGCCGGCTCGCCTATCGGACGGCGTTTCCGGCGTCCCTGATGAACGGCTACAAGCTGATGGATGACAGCGCCAAGTGGTGGGGGCCGGACCGTCACATCGTCATCTATTACGTCACCGCGGCGCGGGACGAGATTTACTTCACCACCAGCCAGCCGGAGCCGGATTTCCAGGTTGAATCCTGGTCGGCGACCGGCGACGTGAACGAGCTTCGCGCGGCCTACGCGGATTTTCATTCCGATGTCCGCGCCGTGCTGGATGCCTGTCCGTCGGTTCACAAATGGGCGATTTTCGAGCGCGATCCGCTTCCCACATGGAACAGCGGCAACGTCACGCTGATGGGCGATGCCTGCCACCCGATGACCCCCTACATGGCGCAGGGGGCGGCAAACGCGCTGGAAGATTCCGTGGTCCTGTCGCGCTGCCTTGCCGATGGCGGGACGGACGATTTTCCGGCGGCCTTCAAACGGTTCGAAGCGGCGCGGAAGCCGCGCACATCGAAAGTCCAGGCAACGTCGCACCGCAACGAGTTCATGCGCGAAAAAACCGATCCGGACTGGGTATACGGTTATGACGCCTGGACGGTCGAACTACCCTGAGGGAAGGCCGGATTCAATGGCGAAGCCGCATGACGATTACGCCCCGCTTCCGAAGTTTCTGGAAGCCTTTCCCGACGTCTCGGGCAATACGGTAAACGGCCTCGGCGAGACGAAGCCCCGTCTCGCCTCGCCGTTTTTCTGGCACCCCCATTCCAAGCAGGCATTCGGGGAACTGCAGGATGCCGTCCTTGAGCATCACCGCCTGTCCGCCGGCGTCCGGGCGACCTATTCGCCGAAGGCGCCGCGGGGCCCCCGGGCCGTGGATCAGGCGCCGCATAAGATCGAAAACGATGCGGCGGATTGGACGGCGGCTATCAAGAAGTTCGCGCTCGAGAATGAAGCCGATCTGGTCGGGATCGTTCCGATGAATCCGGATTACGTCTTTGACGGTTATGAGATAAACGAGCCCTGGATCGTGATGATCGGAGTGGCGATGGACCACGAAAGGCTGAATGCCGCGCCGGATTCGCTTGAAGAGCCGACATCCGCGGTCGAGGTCGGCGAGCAGTATAATCGCGCCGCCCGGGTGTCCCGGAACCTCGCGAATTACATCATGGAGCAGGGGCATTATGCGAAGGCCTATGCCGGTCCCTACGCGTCGGCGCTCCTGATGATCCCGCCGGCGATTGCAGCCGGTTTCGGCGAGCTCGGCCAGCACGGATCGCTGATCAACCGGCAATACGGCTCCTCGTTCCGGCTGTCGGCGGTGACCACGGAAATGCCGCTGCTTGCGGATGCGCCGGATGAATTCGGCGCCGACGATTTCTGCGCAAGTTGCCGGGTCTGCACGAAGGCCTGTCCGCCGGGCGCGATATCGGAAACCAAACAGACCGTCCGCGGCATCGAGAAATGGTATGTCGATTTCGACAAGTGCATTCCCTATTTCGGCGAGGCGCTGGGCTGCGGAATCTGTATCGCCCGCTGCCCCTGGTCGAAACCCGGCACGGCGCCCAGACTGGCGGAAAAGATGCTGGCGCGCCGGGCGCGACTGGCCGCCGAAGACTAGCCTGCGAGCAGGTCGGTTTCGTTCGCGCCGGCGAGGGCCGCGTGACGGCCGGCGATCCGGCCCGAGGTAAAGCCCCAGCCCAGATGATGGCCGTGCCCTTCCAGTAAC
>JAYOMI010000107.1:0-11854 GCA_038120765.1 Rhodospirillaceae bacterium | reverse complement strand
GATCCTCCGTTAAATCAGACGATCAACTGGCCCAAAAATTTTGACGACGGACAATGGATGATCATCTCCGTACCCTGGCGACCAACGTCAAGGCGTCTGGCGTGAAAATCTACACGATCCAGTTCGCGAACTCAGGGGGACCGCTGGGAGCCCTGATGAAGGAAATCGCGAGCGGACCCGACGCCCCGTATTATCATTACGCGCCTGATCCCGGCACGTTGCAGACGGTGTTTCAGGGGGTCGCAAACCACCTCTCTGAACTGCGCCTGTCCAAATAGGGGCTGACAGGCAGCCGGTCAGCTTCCGTATCTGGTCCGCGCCGTGATGAACGTCAGGAACGCGGCGGCAACGAACATCCCGCTGATCCAGAACACCCACTGGCCGCCCATATTGTCCATGGCATAGCCAAGAACGATCGGGATCAGCGCGCCGCCAAGGTTGGAACCGGTCGATGCAAATCCCATGACCTTGCCCATGGAGCCGGGCGGGGTGATGGAGCGCAAGAGAAGATCCCGCGATGGGATCAGCAGACCGATCAGGAAACCGGCGAGCGCGAGCAGGGCCACCAGCAGGAAACCCTGGATATTGACCCACCCGAGAAGTGCGATAATCACCGCGGCCGGAATCAACGTTGCGATCGCCGTCGCCACACGGGGGCCGAACCGGTCGGCGACAAACCCGCCGGAAAGAATGCCCAACACCGACCCGACCGTGAAGGCGCTCAGCGCCAGCGCGGCAACGACCTCAGGGGTCCCGTACATATCGTTCAGCGCAGCGACCAGAAAGGCCCGCACGCCGCCGCCGCCCATCTGGTGCAGCACGAAATACAGGAAACACATCATGATCGGCAGCGAGAGGATCAGTTTCAATCCCTGCTGAAGCGTCATGGCCTCCGCATCGTCGTCTTTCTTGTCGGCTTTTTTCTTTGCACCGCTGTCGCTGAGCGAGGCCGATTGCGTCAGCAGAACAAGCGCGGCCAGCAGACCGATAATCCCGATCATCAGGAAGGATGCCCGCCAGTGCCAGAGGGCCGCAACGCCGGTCATGAAGATCGGGGCGATGGCAAATCCCACATACCCCGTGGCCGAATGGATCGAAAAAGCCCGCCCCATGCGCTCTTCGCTGACACGTGCGGACAATATCGCGTAGTCGGCCGGGTGAAAGACGGTGTGGCCGATGCCGGCTATGCCGGCGAGAACGAGCATGTGCCAGTATTCAGTCGCGACGCCGAAGAGACCGATCGCGACGGCTTCGAGCGCAAGGCCGCTGATGAGCACGGTACGCGCGCCGATCCGGTCTACCAGGAAACCGACCGGTGTCTGCGCAACGGTCGTTACGGCGGCAAACGCGGTAATGATCGCGCCCGCCTGGGTATAATTGAGGGAATAGACCGACATCAGGATGGGGAACATCGGCGGGATTACCAGCCAGTAGACATGGCTCATCATGTGCGGGAAGCACACGAGGCTGATGACCTTGATGTCCTGATTCATCGTATTCGAAATGCGTGCCACGATCTTATTCCTTAAATTTCGGCCAGATTAATCCCTTATCCCGGGGCAGGGAATGGCCGATTGCTAATCCGCAGGCGGCGGGCAGGCGGCCTTGTACCAGTCGGCAATCTGGCGTCCCACGACGAAAACGGCGTCGTCGCGTGCCTGCAGCATGTCCAGCATCCGTTCCAGCCAGGCGAACCTGTGCGGAACCCCGATCAGATGCGGATGGAGGGCCAGCGTCAGCACGCGGGGTTGTGTTTTCAGTTCGGTGTCGAAGACCTTCAGCGTATCGACCAGACGGTCGTGGATCTCCGATGAATGCTGGCGTTCGACCGCATAGACGGGACTGTCATTCAGCTCCAGCGTATAGGGCAGGGACAGCAGCGGGCCGTTTTTGGTGGTCATCCAGCAGGGCAGGTCGTCAAGTACCCAGTCGAACACGTATTCGATGCCGAGTTCGGTGAGGATATCCGGGGTGTCGAAGCTCTCCTTGAGACCCGGTCCGAGCCAGCCCGGCGGACGGGTGCCGGTAAAGTCCTCGATCATTTTCATGGCAAGGGCGATGACATCCCGTTCGTCGGTTTCGCCCTGGATCGATTTCTGGTGAACGCCGTGGCCGATGAATTCCCAGCCCGCATCCCGCATGGCTTCCGCACAGGCCGGGTAGGCGTCAATAACGCCGGCATTGAGGCTAACGCTTGCCGGCAGGCCGCGCCGTGCAAAGCAATCGAGCAGGCGCGGCATGCCGGAGCGCATGCCGTATTCGGCCCAGCTGAAATTGGGAATATCAGGAATCTGCTCCAGGCCGTGCGGCGCCGTCAGGTATTTCCGCGGCATGCCCTGATCGAACAACCAGTGTTCCACGTTCACCACCAGATGGACGATCAGCGGTTTCCCATCAATGCCTTCGAGGGGCGGGCGTTCGGAAGACATCTGATATGGAATTCGGGGGTTGCTGGCCATTTTTGCTCCCTTAATAAACCGAGCCTACAAATAGCACGGTCACGGGGACTCGTAACCTTCCAGATTGATGGCGATTGACAAGCAGGCCCGGCAAGATAATATCAGATGATATAAAAAGGGCAGCGCCCGAAGGAGGAGACATGAGCAAATTTGTGATCGGGCCGCATATGCGGCTGCACGAATGGATTGCCGAGGACAAAGGGTATTTCGCCGATGAAGGGCTCGACTACAAATTCGCCGAACAGCTGAACTCGAAGGAAGCCAGCAAAAGCAATCTTGGCGACAAGGTGGGCGCCTATCAGACGTTCGAACGCGGCCGAACCTGCGATGTCAGCTCCGCCTGTCACTGGACGGTCAATATGGCTGCCGGTGCGGGGCACGGCCTGCTCTATGCCGACGCCTATTCGGTCGCGCCCTGCGGTATCTATGTTCACCCGGATTCCGGCATTAAGAAGCCCGAAGACCTTGCCGGCGTGCCGGTCTCGGTGGGCTATCAATCGGGCAGTCACTACGCGACGATCGAAGCGCTCGACATGTTCCTGGCACCCGACCAGATCGAATTGTCGTTTGCCGACGGATTGCTGTTCAGCCGCATGGAGCGCCTGATCGACGGAGAGGTGCCCGCGGTCAATGTGTTCAGCGGGCCAATGTATTTTCTCGAACAGCTGGGATTCAGAAAGGTCGTCGATACCAGCTTCATGATGGCGGCCATGATCGACGAGAAAGCCGATATCGGGGACGTAAAAAAATATTACGCGGCGCTGCGCCGGGCTCAGTCGGATCTGGACCTTCACGCCCATAAATACACGCATTTCTACAAAAACGAATTCCCGCTGAAATATCATGACCAGATGGATACGCGGCTGTTCGGTCCGGGCGAGCGCATCGTGTTCGAGCCCTACAGCAACAGCATTTATGCCGATACGCAGAAGTGGATTATGGAGCGGGGCATTTTTCCGGAAGGGGACCCGGTTATCCGCGACTACGAGAATTCGGTCGCGACAGCCGCCGGGTAGAAAAACGCCCACGAACACGAAAGCCCCGCCGGAACCGGCGGGGTTTTTCTATGGGGACGGGGTGAGATAAAGGAGGGTTTCAGGCATCGTACCACCTGCGCTGAAACCGCCTTCTACCAGCCTGCCGTCGACAAGATCGATCTTCGCGATATCGCCGTTTGCCAGCGCAACGAGCGCGTGCCGGCCATCGCGGAGCGGTAGCGCATGAAACGGCTCCGCCGGCAGATCGATCACCCGCCTGTTATGCAGATCGGCGGCATCTAGCAATTCGACATAGCCGTGGTCGGCGGGCTCGTCATAGGTGGTCACGATGACGATCGTGCCGTCGAGCGAATTGAATGGCCATCCCGGCACGCCCGTCAGCGGCGCGGTGTCGATTATCTCACCTTTTGCGCAATCGATGACATGTAGTAGGGGCCGGTGAAAATCGCCGACGTAAAGCCGCGTCCCGTCCGGCGACACGCGAAGGGCCTGTCCGCCGACGGGCAGGGCGATACGGTTTACGATGGTTTTGGTCGCCACATCCACCGCCACGATTTCCGGATATTCCTTGGCCGAAAAATAAACCGTGGTGCCGTCCGGCAACGGCGCCAGAAAATGACCCGGCACGCCCAGATGGATCGTCCGTTCGATTTCCCGGCGGGCGGGATCGATGACGAGGACGCACCGGTTGTGATCGACCGTTACCCAGATTTTGCCGTCCCGGTCCGTCATCAGGGCGTGAGGGCCTTTGTAGAGCCCCAGATCGACATGACCCTGAAAGGAAAAATCCTGCAGGTCCACCACGCCGAGGCGGTTATCCGGGGTATTGGGTCCGTAATCCTTGTCGCCGTAGAGCGATACGAAGGCGAGGTTTCCGTCTGCAGTTATCGCGATCTCATGGGGCTTGGCGATATCTTTGGTGCCCACCGGCACTGCCGCGAGAATGTCGCCCGTGGCAGCGTCAAAGACGCTCAGGCTTACGTTCTCCTTTACGGTGCCGACGATGATTTCACGATTATCCAACATGACGCCTCATTTCCGGGATTGGGCCAATGAACTGGTCTTATGTGTTTTGCGCCGGACGGTCGTCCCGGGCAATAAATGGATGCTGGACATAGTATCGCGCCAGGTAAATCGAATTTATTTGGAGAATACTAGAATACCGCATGATCTCCTCTGTCTACCGTCGCTTCGCCGTCGACCAGCGCGGCATAGAAATCGAACAGCGTGTCCGAACCGGTGGAAGGGGAGGCATCGGCGTCGTATCGCCCAGTTGCCTCATCCCAGACCAGCATCGACTCAGTGGCATAATATCGGCCGATACGGGCGAGTTCGGCCTTGTCTGCGGCGGTGGACGATACTTTGCCGGCTATTGCAAGTACACCGATTATCAGATCGAGCATGCCCAGCGGCACGCGCCTGAAGCGCGGTTCGCGCCCCAGCAGGTCAAACAGGCGCTCTCCCTGTTGTTTCGGGGTGATCGCGTCTCCGGGGCCGCCGATCGGCAGAATACGGTTCAGCCGGCTTTCGTCATGAAGGCAGTCGGCGATGAAATCGCCAAGATCTCGGTCGCTGATCGGTTTGCACGCCGTCAGCGTGCCGTCCCCGAAGACGAGAAAGGATTTCCCGTTCCTGACGCGTTCAACCTGCCCCGAGAGAGATTTGAAAAAAGCGGTCGGTCGGATGATCGAATAGGGAACGCCGGAGGCCATGAGCTCAGCTTCAAACGCGAGTTTCGCTTTCTGAAAGGCCAGCACGGGTTTCTGAACGCAGATCGCCGACAGCAGGATGAAATGGGAAATCCCGGCTGTTTTGGCGGCAGAAAGGGCGCTCACATGGGCGGCGTGGTCGATCGACCAGGCATCCTTCGGCGCGCCGGTGCGCGATGCGAGGCACGACACCACGGCATCGAATGTCTCGCCACGAAACCCGTCCCTGCTGAGGGAAGCTGCATCGGTGACATCGCCGTGGCGCAGCTCGATCCCCTTGAAAAAGTCGGGATAGTTGCCGGAATTTTTTCCACCGGCGCCATCCGTCGGGCGCGGCCTCACAAAACAGACGACGTCGTGGCCGCGTTGCACAAGCGCCCGGACGGTTGCCCTCCCGATTGTTCCGGTCGCGCCCAGAACAAAGACCCGTCGCTTTGATGTCCCGATGTTCATGCCATACCTGTGCGGGAATACTGCCCGATCATCAATCCCGCCCCGCCAGAAACTTCATCACGGGTGGCAATGTTCTCGTCGGCGCTTCTTCATGCGGGACATGCCCGAGGTCCGGGAAAGAGACCAGCCGGGCATTGGACAGATGACCCAGATAATCCTTCGCATTGCTGAAAGGGATCATGGCGTCCTTTTCACCCCAAATCAGCAGGACCGAAATAGCGATTTTCTTCAGGATCGGCCGGGGGTCGGTCAGAACCGTCTGACCAAGCCTGTCGAGAAGTGCCTGTCTGCTGCCAGGTGCGAGGAGGAGGTCGTAATACCGGTCAACCGTGCTATCCGCCAGCGCGGCCGGGTCTCCGTAGCTTTGGGCGAGATTGGACCGCACCATGAATTTCGGCAGCGCGTAACGTATCAGCCTCATCATCGCCGGCACAGCAGGTGGAGCGTCGTAGTCGAAACCGGGACTCGCGAATCCGTCCTGAGAAACCAGAACCAGTTTGTCGATACGACCGGGATACCTGGCGGCAGTCCGCCAGGCGATTCGCCCGCCGATAGAATTACCGATCAGGGTCGCCCGGTTGATGCCAAACCGGTTCATAAGGCGGAGCAGGAGGGCCGCAACATGCTCGTCGGTATAATCATTCGCGGGGTCGGGGAGTGACAGTCCCGATCCGGGAAGATCGAAACGGATGACCCGGTAGGTATCCGACATCGCATCAGCCCATGCGTCCCATGTATGCAGGCTTGCGCCAAAACCGTGAATCATGATGATCGCCGGCCCGTCTTTCGGACCCGTATCCCGGACATGAAGGGAGGCCCCGTCGATTACGATCATATCTGCCGGGTTCGCCAGATATTTCGCCTCCAGCCGCGCGCGGGATCTGTCCGGAGTCCACAACCAGTATCCGGCCAATACGATGAGCGCGAAAACGGCGACGACAACGATCGTGATCGTCTTCATGAAATCCCCGAGATTATGAGCCAGTCCCGGGAGGCTAGCCGTTCACGCAACGGCGGCCAACCGTGCGGTTTATTTTCTCGGCTGCATCCGGTCAGGCTCGGGCGGCGTACATCCTGATATGTCAACGACACGCAGGTGGCCGCCTGCCAACTTGCTATCTATAATTGTGACGGGCATATCGCAGCTGCACGCCCAAGACTCCATTGGAAAACAGACGGTTTCCGAATGATCTGGTTACGCCGAATTCTGAAAATACTCCATACGGTCTCAAGCTGCGGACTGATCGGTGGCCTTCTTGCGTACATGGTGATCCTGATCACGGCGCCGCAGGCGACACCGTCGTCATATGCGGATATGCGTGTGACAATTGCGGCGAACAGCAATCACGTCCTGCTTCCATCGCTGGCGGTGGCACTGATCAGCGGATTACTGGCGATGGCCGCCCATCGGCCCGATACCGAAAAAGTGTGGGCGTGGATCAAGGCAGCGACCGGAATCCCGATGTTCAAGGGGGTGCTGACGATTGTCGGCGCGAAAGCGGATTATGCCGCCTCGGTCTCGGAACGGATCGCCAGCGGCGAGGTTGACGTCGAGGTACTTGAAACCGCGCTTGCCTATGAATGGCAGGCGCTGATCACAATCCTCGCAATTTCCGTGCTGAATGTGGTCCTTGGCGTCTGGCGGCCGAATATCAAACGCCGGCGGAACAGTGGCAGGGCCGATACGGGGAGCACGCGGATCGGTATGGAACGGCAGCGGGAGCGGGACCGCCTTGCCGCCGCTGAGAAGGCGCGATCGGCGCCCGAGAACTGAAATCCGGTCAGCGCGTTACGTATGACGCTGATCGGCGTGGACCATCTGTGTCTGGAGCAGTTCCGGCAGAAGGGGATTGGGAAAGCGCCGGTCGATTGTGACCGCGTAAAAGCTCTCGAAAACGCCCGGTAGTCTCGCAGCCTCGATCAATTCGCCGCTTTGAAGCTCTTCGTTGACGACGACCGGCGGAATGACCGCGATCCCCGCATCCTGACGCGCCAGCAGGCGCATCATTGCCATGTCGTCGGCTTCCGCGATAATTCGGGGCTCGATTCCCAGTCTCTGGACCAGAGCCTCGAATCCGGTCCGGATGGATCCCTGCGATACCGGGAGGATGAGCGGGTGGTTGCGGACAAGGTCCTGCAGAGTTGCTCCCTTACCGAGACGCGCAGGCGTGCCCACCAGACTGATCTGCTGCTCGGCGAGCCGGTGCGCGCGGAAGGCGGTCGACTGTGTCGAATTCGGCGGAGAGTTCAGAAGCACGATATCCAGGCTGAGATCTTGCAGTTCAGCGAGAAGGGACTCCCCGGTGCCAGAACGGAGAATGATGCGCACATCTGCGCGTTCCAGGACCGGGCGGAGAAAGCCGATCTGGAAATTCCGCGACAGCGTGGCCATCGCGCCCACTTTGAGAACCGGTCGCGTGGGCGTTTCGCCGGCAAGCATACCCACCAGTTGATCCCCGGTATCGAAGATCGCATCCGCATGATCCAGAACCATCCTGCCTGCCTCTGTCAGGTGCAGACTTCTGCCGCGGCGTTCGAAAAGCGGATTTCCGAGCGCTTCTTCCAGTTTGCGGATCTGGCTGGACAGCGCCGACTGCGACACGTTCAGCGTGGCCGCGGCGCGGGTCAGATTGCCGTCATGGGCGACGGCCCAGAAATAGCGGAGATGTTTGTAATTCAGCTGGCTCATTCGTTCTTATAATTAGAACATATCGATACAATCAATATATTTTTTATCCACTCAGGCAGGTCTTAGGTTCTGTCCGGTCAATCTCTCAGAACGGAACCCACGCAATGGACTTAATAACCGACTTCCTACAGACATTCGTCGGACAGCTGCAGCAACCGACACTCGCATTTCTCATCGGCGGGATGGTTATCGCAGCCCTCGGCAGCAAACTCGAAATCCCCGATGCGATTTATCGCTTCGTTGTCTTTATGTTGCTGATGAAAATCGGCCTGAAGGCCGGTATGGAAATCCGTGAAGCCGACCTGTCCGCGCTGATGCTGCCCGCATTTTTCGCGGTTCTGATCGATTGCCTGATCGTTCTGATCGGCCGCAATACGCTTGCCCGGCTGCCCCGCGTCCGGTTCGACGACGCCCTTGCGACCGCCGGTCTGTTCGGTGCCGTAAGCGCATCGACGCTTGCCGCGGGTATGCTGCATCTGGATGCCGCGAATATCGCCTATGAAGGGTGGGTACCCGCCCTCTATCCGTTCATGGATATTCCGGCGCTTGTTCTGGCGATCGTGCTGGCCAACATCCACCAGCGGAAGAAGTCAGGTGCCGATGGCGATGAAATCGATATCCGGCAGATAATCGTCGATAGCCTCAGGGGCGTGGCCCTGTCGGCTCTGGTACTGGGCCTGATGCTCGGTCTCCTGACGCGTCCGGATAGTGTCGTGAAAGGCTTTTACGAACCGATGTTCCGGGGCTTTCTGTCTATCCTGATGCTCATTATGGGAATCGAGGCGTATGCCCGGATCAAGGAGCTGCGCAAGGTGGCTCAATGGTACGCTGTATATGCCTTTGTCGCGCCGGTGATACACGGGCTGATCGGGTTTTCACTCGGCACCGTTGCCCACTACCTGACGGGCTTCAGCCCGGGCGGCGTCATACTTCTCGCTGTGATCGCGGCATCGAGTTCCGATATTTCAGGCCCGCCGACCCTGCGGGGCGGGATACCGTCGGCAAACCCGTCGGCATTCGTCGGATCCTCCACAAGTATTGGAACACCCGTTGCAATCGTGGTTTGCATCCCGCTTTTCATCGCGTTGAGCGAGATTGTGTTCCAGGCATAAGCTCCGCTGAAACATTCACTCATTCTGGATTGGAAAAATGAAGACATACAAAGCAACACGCATCTCTATTGTCGCCGAGAAGCTGATCGAAGACGGGATTATCCGGATACTGGAAGACGCCGGTGCGACGGGGTATTCGGTCTTCGAAGGCGGCGGAAAAGGTTCGCACGGGCCGCACCCGCTTCATCGTCCCGCGATCGTCGACGGATTCGCGATTATCAAGATCGAGGCAATCCTGGGCAACAGAAATGCGGCAGAGCGTATCGCGGACGCGGTGACCCAAAAGTATTTCGGAAAGTATTCAGGCATCGTTTATCTCGACGACGTGGAGATATTGCGCCCGGAAAAGTTTGGAACCCCCCCAATAGCCGCTAGGGAAGTTTCACTTGCTGTCGTTCGCGGTCAGACAGATCCGGTCGTGCACCGGGATAATGGCGGACAGGGTGGGATTCGAACCCACGAGACGCTTGCACGCCTGCTGGTTTTCAAGACCAGTGCCTTCAACCACTCGGCCACCCGTCCGTCCTGATTCCGGATCGTTCCCGGTCCGGAGGGTGTTCCTAGCAAATTGTGGCCAATGGCTGAAACAAAAAAGAAAAGGGGCGGCGAACCATTCGGTGCGCCGCCCCTGATTTGAAGAAGGTTGGGTTTTAGCTGCCCACCTTCAGGCCAAGCTCATTGATGGCTTTGAGCGCACCGGGATGGTACGGGGCCATATTCGGCTCTGCAAAAGTTTCCGGCTTCAGGCGGTTAAAGGCCCCCATGGATTTGACGAGGTCGGCCTTGTTGGTCGCCAGCGCCTTTGTGACCTTGTAGACCATTTCGTCCGACGCATCCTTATGCGTGAACAGAACGTAATCGATCTCGACGATATGAGTCGGCTTTTTGATGCCGGGCATTTTTGTGTTTGATTCGAGAACGATTTTCGCGGCCGGCATATGCACCTTGAACCGCGCCACCGCTTCCGGCGAGGTGTCCATGTCGAAATAGACGATGCCGCCGCGACCGCGGAGTTGGGTGTTCACCTTGCGGCCCGCACCCGAGCCGAGGCTGATCCAGGTAATGTCGGTTTTCCCTTCACCGAGGGCGAACATCCCTTTGGCGAAGCCGGATACAGGAACGGACTGGAAATCAGCATAGGACAGGTTCGCATTGGCGAGCGTGCCCTTGATAAAGGTCTCGATGATGCTGAGCGAAGTGTATTCGGACGTGATCCGCTTGCCCTTGAGCTTGTGCAGGTCCTTGACGGACGTCACGCCCATATCTGCGACCGTCGCCATACCCGTGCGGAGAGGGAACATCCGCCCGACCATCCTCAGGTTCTGATGCGGGCGGCCTTCGAAAGTCTTGATACCCTTGTAGGCGAACAGCGTTTCCATACCGTTCGAAAAGCCGAAATCGACCTCGCCCCGGTTGACGATCGGAATGTAATTGGTGGATCCGCCCATCGGCTGCGGCCGGCCGGTAATGCCCTCCGCTTTCTGGGTAACCGTCTTGGCGACGGCGATGCCGGTGCGGTAGCCGAGGCTGCCCTGCGGGTTTGTTGCGAAAACGGCTACCTGGGCGGCAGCGACGCCCGAAAAGGCGACCGCGCCAACAATGGCCGTCGTAAATGCTAATTTGTTCATTTGATTTTACTCCCTGTTGTAAACATTCGATTTTCTCACGTTGTCGCGATCCTTAGGTGTCGGGACGGTCGGGTCAAGCCATTTCTGTGTCTGCTTTCCGGCCCTTTGCGGCGATGAATTCATACAGGATGATTGCACACCCCACGACAACACCGCTGATTTTGACCGCCATTGCGCCGTCGAATGCCTCGAAAGGCAGCATCGCCGCCAGTCCGGCGGTTCCCAAAACTATCCGCAGGATAAGATTAAGGCGGCGCGAAAAATATCCGATCACCGCGACGGACCCAAGATAAGTGCCGAAAAACGCCGTCGACACGTTAATAGCGATGTCCCCCGGTTCCCCGAACAGGATCAATGTCGGCGAATAGATGAACAGAAAAGGCACGAGATATGCCGTCCAGCCGAATTTCATGGCGGCGAAACCCGTCGCCATGGGGTCTGCCTTCGTCAGCGTGGCGGCGGCGAAGGCGGCCAGGGCGATCGGCATCATCCCGAAATAGAGGATGAAAAGATGCGCCGGGATATCCGCGACACCGGCCTCGACAACCGCCGGTGCGATCAATGCCCCGAGAAGGACGTAAATCGCAAGGGTCGGCATGCCCATTCCGAGGATGATGCAGATCACTGCACTGATCAGCAACAGGATGAGCAGGCTGTCGCCGGCGATACCGACCAGCGCAAAGGTAAGCGCAAAACCGAGCCCTGTGAGATTCAGGATGCCGATAACGAAACCCGCCGTGGCGACGATCATGATAAGTTCGATAACCAGCCGGCCCGTCGACCAGAAAATCTCGTAAAGGTCCGAG
>JAYOMI010000106.1:8681-12060 GCA_038120765.1 Rhodospirillaceae bacterium | reverse complement strand
GGCCCAGGGTGAACGCGCCCTGCATGGCGCGGATCAGGTAATCCAGCCGGTCGGTATCGTTATCGGCAAGCTGTTCGGGTTTCAGCGCCGACAGCCCGTTCAGCTGCAGCAGCATCAGGATGCCGTAGGAATTCGGCGGCATCACCTGCACGTCGTGGCCGCGGTAATTCGTCGACAGAGGCTCGACCCATTCGGGCTCGTAGCCGGCGAACTGGTCGGGGCCGATGAGCCCGCCATTGGCGACGGCGTAATCGCCGATGGATTTCGCGATGTCGCCTTCGTAATAGGCTTCGCTGCCGCCGTCGCGGATCTTGCGCAGGGTTTTGGCCAGCGCCGGCTGGCGCATGATGTCGCCCGCCTGCATGCGCTCGCCCACCGCGTTGAAATACAGCGCGCGGGCGGCCGGGTCCGCCATGACGTCCTTGCGGAACAGGTCCAGCCCGGCGCACAGCACGCGCGATGCCGGGTGGGCTTCTGCCGCGTCGATGGCGTCCTCGAACAGGTCCTTCCAGGGCAGTTTGCCGTATTTCTGGTGCAGGCGTTCCCAGCCGCGCACCATGCCGGGCACGGATACCGCGTTCGGGCCGCGGTCGGGAATGCCGTCCTTGTAATATTCCGGCGTCGCCCCGTCCGGCGCATGGCCGGTGGCGTTCAGCCCGATGGTCTTGCCGTCGGCGGCGTGGTGATAGAGAAAAAACGCATCCCCGCCCAGCGATGTCGCCTGCTGCAGCACGACGGAAAGCACGGCGGATGTCGAAATCATCGCATCGACCAGCGAGCCGCCCCGGTCCAGCGTGCGCATGCCGGCGGTGGATGCCAGCGAATGCCCGGACACCACCATGCCCTTGGTGCCGTAAACCGGTGAGCGCGCGAGGCGAACGCCCGCGAATACGTCTGTCGCCATGTGAATTCTCCCTGTTGGTCAGGGGAATGTCCGAAATGGGGAGCGGGGTGTCAATGCGGGGGTGCCATGCGGGTTGGGCGCCGAGTCACCCACGGAATCATTCCTTGGCGATCATTCTGAACGGGTATAGCATTTTATCGTGTCCTGGGGTTGCGTACCGGAGGGTGCCAAAATTAAAGAATCCAGGCGACATCGGCCCAGACGCGAACTTGCCGGTTCCACGACGGTGCCGATCGAGACCTATTCTTTCAAAAACAGACACTCTCTCAGTGGCCCCAGGGCCGCTTTTTTTGGTTCACGCAACGCGATATCCCTGTCTCCGTGGGGAAGGCGTTCAGATCACCCCGCCAGCCGCGTCTCCACCAGCTTCGCCCAGTAGCTCGCGCCCAGCGGCAGGACCTCGTCGTTGAAGTCGTAATGCGGGTTGTGGAGCATGCAGCCGCCTTCCTGCGGGCCGTTGCCGATCCACATGTATGCGCCGGGCTTTTCGTTCAGCATGAAGGCGAAGTCTTCCGCGCCCATCATCGGGTCCTTGTCGAGGGATACCATGTCCGCGCCGACCAGCTCGCTCGCCACTTTGACGGTGATATCGGTCTCCGCGGCATCATTGATGGTGGGCGGATACCGGCGTTCGTAATGGACCTTCGCGTCGATGCCGAACGCGGCGGCGATGCCGTCGGTCAGGCGGCGGATTTCGGCTTCCATGTGGGTCTGGGTTTCCTCGCGGAAGGCGCGCGTCGTACCGCGGAGGACGACCTCTTCGGGGATCACGTTCCAGGTATCGCCCGCGTGCATCTGGGTGACCGACACCACGGCGGCGTCGAACGGGCTGACCGTGCGCGATGCGATGGTCTGTAACGCCGTGACCAGCTGCGCGCCGGCGACGATGGCGTCCCGGCCAAGCTGGGGCAGGGCGGCATGGGTGCCGGTGCCGGTGAGCGTGATCTCGAAGATATCGAAGGACGCCATGATCGGGCCTGGCCGGATGGCGAATTCGCCCGCCGGGATGCCCGGCATGTTGTGCATGCCGTAGACGCTCTCCACCGGGAACTTGTCGAACAGGCCTTCCTCGATCATCACGCGCCCGCCGCCCTCGTTTTCCTCCGCCGGCTGGAAGATGAAATGCACCGTGCCCGCGAAGTTCCTGGTTTCGGCGAGGTATTTCGCCGCGCCCAGCAGCATGGTCGAATGCCCGTCATGGCCGCAGGCATGCATCTTGCCGGGGTTTTCGGACCTGTAATCGACATCGTTCTTTTCCTCGATGTCGAGCGCGTCCATGTCGGCGCGCAGGCCGATGGCCGGGCCGTCGCCTTTCGCGCCCTTCAGGGTGCCGACCACGCCGGTGCCGGCCAGCCCGCGATGCACGTCGATGCCGAATTCATGCAGCCGCAGCGCCACGTAATCCGATGTCTGGTGTTCCTCGAACGCGGTTTCCGGGTGCCGGTGGATGTGGCGGCGCCACGCGGTCATGTCGTCCTGGAATTCGGCGATACGGTTGATGATTGGCATGGCGTTTCTCCGCGTGTTTGTCAGGTCGATTTATAGCATACTCGGGCGGCGCGTGCCCCCGGTTGTCGTCCCGGCACAGGGCCGGGATGACAAATTCCGGGCGACGGGCGCAGGGTTCACACATCCGCTTGCCAGTTTCCTGCGTATGTTTTACATACATGTAAAATAAATTCGTTTGACCAATAGGGCGACCATCATGACCGACGAATACCAAGAAATCCGCGAGCAGATTCAGAAGCTTTGTGCCCAGTATCCCGGCGAATACTGGCGCGAACTGGACGCGAAACGCGCCTACCCGACCGAGTTCGTCACGGCGCTGACGGAAGCGGGCTATCTGTCGGTCCTGATCCCGGAGGAATTCGGCGGATCCGGTCTCGGCATCACCGCCGCGGCGGTCATCATGGAGGAAATCCAGAAGGCCGGCTGCAACGGCGGCGCCTGCCACGCCCAGATGTATACGATGGGCACGATCCTGCGCCACGGCACGGACGAGCAGAAACAGAAATACCTGCCGGGCATCGCCTCGGGCGAGCTGCGGATGCAGGCCTTCGGCGTGACCGAGCCGACCAGCGGCACCGATACGCTGTCCCTGCGCACGACTGCTGTAAAGAACGGGGACGGCGATTATGTCGTCAACGGCCAGAAAATCTGGACGTCCCGCGTCGAACATTCGGACCTGATGCTGCTGCTGGCGCGTACCCAGTCCAAGGACGAGGTCGAAAAGCGCACCGACGGATTGTCCGTGTTCATCATCGATATCCGCGAAGCGGTCGGCAACGGGCTGGAGATCAAACCGATCCGCACCATGATCAACCATGCGACGACCGAGGTCTTCTTCGACGACCTGGTGATCCCCGCCAATTCGCTGGTCGGTGAAGAAGGCAAGGGCTTCCGCTACATCCTCGACGGCATGAACGCCGAACGCATCCTGATCGCCGCCGAATGCATCGGCGACGCGCGCTGGTT